>NZ_JASGBW010000015.1:0-102484 GCF_030053215.1 Stenotrophomonas sp. PFBMAA-4
GCAGTCTGCCAGCCGAACCCGCTGCCGAGGCCGCCTTCGCACCCGCACCGCCTGCGCCGCCCGCGCCCGCGGCACCCGCAGCACCGGTGGCCTATTCGGCCCCGGCTGCGGCCGAGCTGGACGCGATCCAGGGTGAAGCCGCGGCCAGCGCCGACGCCGCCCGCAGCCAGCGCCGTGCAGCACCCACCGCCTTCAAGGCCAATACTGCGCCCGCGCCGACCAGCGCGCCGGGCGTGATGCTGCGCCGCTCCAGCGATGCCTCGCTCAGCGCCGACGCGGTGCATTCGGAAGTCGCAGCCGATGCCAGGCTGCCGCGCCGGCAGTGGCTGCAGAAGATCCGCGAGCGCCGCGACAACGGCCAGCGCGATCTGGCCCGTGCCAGCCTGGAGCGCTACCTGCAGACGTATCCCGAAGCGCGCCTGCCAAAGGATCTGCGCCCGCTGCTGGACGACTGAGGCAGACCCGCCGCGACCCCGTAGAATGGTCGCAATGCCCGATATCCTCGCCCAGCCCGTCAGCCATACGCTGGACGTCAAGCACAGCCGCTTCACCGCCCACGCCGCGCCCATCGACAGTGGCGCCGGTGCGCTGGCATTCCTGCACCAGGTGGCCGTGGCCGATGCCACCCACAACTGCTGGGCCTACCGGCACGGCCAGGATTACCGTTCCAGCGATGATGGCGAGCCCGCAGGCACCGCCGGGCGGCCGATCCTGGCGGCCATCGATGGCCAGGGCTTCGACCGCGTCGTGGTGGTGGTGACCCGCTGGTATGGCGGCATCAAGCTGGGTGCCGGTGGCCTGGTGCGCGCCTATGGTGGCACTGCCGCCGAATGCCTGCGCACCGCGCCGCGCCTGCCGCTGGTGGCCATGGCACGCCTGCAGCTGCTGGCCGGCTTCGAGGATCTGGGCACCCTGCACGCCGCCCTGCCCGGCTTTGCCGCCGAAAAGCGCGATGAACAGTTCGATGCCAACGGTGTGCGCCTGCGGGTGGAATTGCCCGCCGACCAGGTCGACGCATTGAAAATCCGCCTGCGCGACGCCACCCGTGACCGTATCCGCATAGAAGATGACCACCAGGATGACTGACAAGGACGAGACGTCCGCTTCAACCCCGCCGCTGCGCCGCCTGGGCAGCCTGCGTACGCTGTGGCCGTTCGTGCGCCGCCACAGCGGGTTGTTCACCGCCTGGCTGCTGGCCCTGGCGGTCTCCTCGGCAGCGACACTGAGCCTGCCGCCAGCGGTCAAGCAGATGATCGACCACGGCTTCAGCAGCGGCGGCCAGATCAACCGCGCGTTCGCCCTGCTGATGGTGGTGGCCGTGGCGATGGCGCTGGGCACGGCCGCACGCTTCTACTTCGTGTCGCTGCTGGGCGAAAAGGTCGTGGCCGACCTGCGCAGCCAGCTGTACGCACACCTGATCCAGCTCGGCGCCGGCTTCCATGACCGCAGCCGCAGCGGCGAACTGGTGTCGCGCCTGACCGCCGATACCGAACTGCTGCGCAGCGTGGTCGGTTCGACCATGTCGGTGGCCCTGCGCAGCAGCGTGACGGTGGTCGGCAGCCTGGCGATGCTGTTCGTCACCAGCCCACGGCTGGCCGCATGGTCGCTGCTGGGCATCCCGCTGGCGGTGCTGCCGATCATCATCGGCGCGCGCAAGCTGCGCGTAGTCGCCCGCAACAGCCAGGACCGCATCGCCGATGCCAACAGCCTGGCCAGCGAGACCCTGGGCGCGGTACGCACCGTGCAGGCCCATGCCCGCGAGCCCTACGAGCGCGGTCGCTTCGACCATGCCCTGGGCGATGCCATCACTGCCGCGCGCCGCCGCATCGGCGCGCAGTCGCTGGTCACCGCCAGCGCCATCCTGCTGGTCTTCGGCGCCATCGTTGGCGTGCTCTGGCTGGGCGCGCACGATGTCATCGACGGCCGCCTGAGCGCCGGTACCCTCGGCCAGTTCGTGCTGTACGCGCTGATCGGTGGCGGCTCGGTGGGCGCGCTGGCCGAAGTGTGGAACGAACTGCAGCGCGCGGCAGGCGGCATGGGCCGGATCGGCGAGCTGCTGCAGGAAGACATCGAGATCCGTGCGCCCGCGCAGCCGCATGCGCTGCCGCAGCCGCTGCAGGGGCAGATCCAGTTCGACGACGTGGTGTTCCACTACCCGCAGCGGCCGGACCAGCCGGCGCTCGATCACTTCAGCCTGAACGTGCGTCCCGGCGAGACCGTGGCCCTGGTCGGCCCGTCCGGTGCCGGCAAGAGCACCGTGCTGTCGCTGCTGCTGCGCTTCCATGATCCGGCCAGCGGCCGCATCTGCGTGGACGGCCACGATGTGCGCCAGGTCGATCCGGCCGACCTGCGTGCCCAGCTCGCGCTGGTGCCGCAGCAGCCGACCCTGTTCGCCGCCAGTGCACGCGACAACATCCGCTACGGACGCCTGCAGGCCAGCGATGCCGAGGTGGAAGCCGCGGCACAAGCGGCTGAAGCCGACACCTTCCTGCGCGCACTGCCGCAGGGCTATGACAGCGAGCTGGGCGAGCGCGGCGCGCGCCTGTCCGGCGGCCAGCAACAGCGCGTGGCGATCGCCCGCGCCCTGCTGAAGGACTCGCCCATCCTGCTGCTGGACGAGGCCACCAGTGCACTGGATGCGCAGAGCGAGCACAGCGTGCAGCAGGCCCTGGAACGGCTGATGGCCGGGCGCACCACCGTGGTCATCGCCCATCGCCTGGCGACCGTGCTGAAGGCCGACCGCATCGTGGTCATGGACCAGGGCCGCATCGTCGCCGAAGGCACGCATGCGGAGCTGTTGGCTGAAGGTGGACTGTATGCGGAGCTGGCGCGACTGCAGTTCGTCGATTGATTGACGGCCGGCTAACACCGGCCGGCCCAAGCTGGCGGCGAAACCGAAGGTTCCGCTGAAGGAGGTGCACGATGTCGTTCCGTCAGTTCCCCGCAGTCGACAGCAATGGCGAAAGCCACATCATCATCGAGTTCAAGCCCGATGCCGCCGGCAGCAGCAATGACCGGGAGAGCACACCGCGCTACGAACTGGATGACGGCCGTCACCTGGTCCGTAATGGCCGCGAGTTCACCACCAGTGGCGGCGAACTGCGGTTGACGATCTGAGGTTCGCCGGGCATGGCCCGGCGCTACCGGATTTCGTACCGCCCTGCTCTGGTAGGTGTCGACCTTGGTCGACACGCTCCGCCCACGGGCATGAAAAATTGCGTGGTCAATTTTTCACCAACCATCTTGACAGCGTTGCCTGCCAAGGGCTGCCGACAGTTATCCACACGTTTGCTCAGAAATCATCCACACCGCCTGTGGATGACTAGGCCTGGCCGAGCACCCGGCCGATTCCACTCGCGTCGACTTCCACCGCCGCACGCGCGATCGCCAGCGGATCGCTGCCCGCCACGAAACCGATACGGAAATGGACCTCGCCGCCCGGCGTCCGCGACGAATGGATCGAGGCCAGGCTGATGCTGTGCTGCTCGAATACATGCAGCAGCTCGCGCAGCGAACCCGGCCGATCCTCCGGCAGGTGCACCGACAAGGCATTGCGCTCGGTCAGGTCCGCCAGCAGGTAGCCCACGCGCTCGAAGGTGTAATTGCCCGCCGCCAGCGCGGGCTCGCCGAAGGCGTCGTGGTTGGCGGCCAGCATCTGCTCGCGGAACCAGCCACGCGCCTTATCGTCACCCTGCCCGACCTGGGCCTGCAGTGACTGCAGCTGGCCGACCAGCCGGTCCAGCATCGGTGCCACGTGGGGGTTGCCGAACTGAATGTCTTCGTAGATGGCCGGGTTCAACGAGAGGATGCGCGAGATGATCGCCGTATCCAGCTCGAACGAGGCCGAGCGGTACGGCATCATCGCCGCCAGGTCGCCCAGCTGCGGCTGGTACTCACGCAGCACGCCGGCCTGCGCAAGATGCGTGGCATGCACCATCGCCTGCACCAGCGCCATCATCTGGTCGTGGTGCTGCGGGGTGGCACGCACGCACTCGGCCTGCAGGGCGGCGCACAGGCTGTCCACCCACGGCTGCCAGTGCTGCAGCCGCGCCTCGCAGACCACCATCACCCGGCCCTTCAGGGTCGGCGCTTTCGGCGGCGCGGTCATCGGATGCAGGCCGACCACTTCGGCCTGCGAGGCCAGCATCGCCTGCACCGGGGCGTCCTTCACCGAGGTCACGTCCAGCCACAGGCGCCCCTGCTCGCGGCCGCCCGACTGCTGCACGTAGCCGGCGATCACGGCCGGGGTATGCCGGATGGGTGCCGAGAACACCAGCACATCGGCCTGCGCCAGCAGCTGTTCGGGCGTGTGCGAGGACGGGTCGGCCGGATCATGGCCGATCACCTGCAGCTGCATGTGCTGCTGGAAGAACCGGGCCAGCCAGCGGCCATAGGCGCCGGCACTGCCCACGATGCCGACCGTGCGCGGCGTACGCGCCTGCAGATCGCTCATGCTACGCGTTCGGCGTGGAAGCGCGCGGGCTCTGCCAGCGCGGCAGGCGCGGCAGCGATCACGTCGAACTCCTCGAAGCCGTTGGCCAGGGTGGCTTCCAGTGCGGCATGGGTGCCGGCGATGGCGCGCGAGATGGCCTGCTGCATCGACTCGCCACGCAGCAGGAAGGACACCACCAGCGACATCAGCACGTCACCGGTGCCCGCCACATCCACCGGCAGCAGCGGCGAGGTCCAGCGCCAGGTCTCGTCGCGGCCGACGGCCAGGGTCACCAGTTCGCCGGGGGTACCGCCCACGCTGTGCGCGATCACCCACTGCGGGCCACGGGCCAGCAGCGTGCGCGCAGCGGCGATGGCATCGGCCTCGGCCAGGGCGGGCATGCCCGTGAGGCGGTTGAGTTCGAACGCATTGGGCGTGACCAGCCAAGCGTGCGGCAGCAGGCGCTCGGCGAAGATCGCCTCCAGCCCGGGTTCCACGTAGGGGCCGGTATGGGTGTCACCGATGACCGGGTCCAGGCAGTAGCGCAGCTGCGGGCAGGCCGGCAGGATCCCGTCCAGCCAGTCGGCGAAGGCGGCACCGTTGGCGGCGCTGCCGAAGTAGCCGGAGACCAGCATCTTCGCGCGCTGCGGCAGGCCGCGTTCGCGGGTACCGAGCAGCAGATCGGCGAACCAGTCGGCCGGCAGCACACGGCCGCGGGTGGTGTCGTAGAACGGCGCATTGCTGAGCAGGACGGTCGGGATTTCCGCCACGCGCACGCCGAGGGCGCGCATCGGCGGCACGGCGGCGCTGTTGCCGGCATGGCCGTAGACGAGCTGCGACTGGACGGAGATGACATCGATCGGCGAGGGACCGTCGGGGCGCTGGCGACGGCCGTGGAGCAGGTGGTTGTCGAGAGATTCGCTCATGCCCGCATTCTACGCCCAAGGGGGTTTTCGGCAGGGCTTGCAGCCCTGCACCTGCTCAATGCAACGTCAACTGCAAAAGCCAGAGCGGGCTATCCGTGGGATGGCGGGGCGGTGTGGGTGGTCAGGAAACGCCGTAAACCCCCCTCCGGGGTCCGGCCCAGCCGCTGGCGGCTGTGCGTTCGGGCGCTTGCGAAGCAGTGCTTCGCAAGCAAAGCGCCCTCACCCATGGGGGCTCGATGGCGCCATCCATGGCGCCAACGGTCGTGCCCACCCACACCGCCCCACCTCTGTCAGTTTCCCGCGGCTGTTGGTAAATGCAGCTGTTGGTGGGTGCCGACCGTTGGTCGGCACAACTGTCAGATATCGAATGAATTCATCCACGCATGGCGTGGATCTACTGCGTCGACCAAGGTCGACACCTACCCCAGCAGATCGCCATTCCGACCGACCCCGTGCCGACCAACGGTCGGCCCCCACCAGAGCAGAACGCCGTTCCGACAGATCGCGGACAACTGTCAAAGGCGGGGTGGGTCCGGTTGAGGGGGCGTGAGCGGCATGGATGCCGCGACCAAGCCTACATGGACGTATTTACGGCGTCCCCCTCAACCGGACCCACCCCGCCAACCCACGGAAAGCCGGCTTTTGACGTTGCATTTGCCGGCCAGCGGCCGGCACTACCGCAGGTGCAGGGCTGCAAGCCCCGCAAACCCAACCTCCTCAGTGAGCAGCAGGACGCGACGGTGGCAGCCAGGCCGCGATGATGCCCAGCAGCGGCAGGAACGCGGTCAGCTGGTACACGTACTCGATGCTCGTCTTGTCCGCCAGCAGGCCTAGAACCGCCGCACCCAACCCGCCCATGCCGAACGCGAAGCCGAAGAACAACCCCGACACCATGCCGATGCGGTGCGGCATCATCTCCTGCGCATACACCACGATGGCCGAGAACGCCGACGACAGTACGAAGCCGATCAGCACCGCCAGCACCGTCGTCCAGAACAGATCCGCATGCGGCAGCGCCAGCGCGAACGGCGCCACGCCCAGGATCGAGGTCCAGATGATCGGCTTGCGGCCGATGCGGTCGCCCAGCGGGCCACCAAAGAAACCACCGGCCGCCGACGCCACCAGGAACGCGAACAGGTGCAGCTGCGCCTGCGCCACCGGAATGCCGAAGTGGTGGATCAGGTAGAAGGTGAAGTAGCTGCCGATGCTGGCCATGTAGAAGTACTTGCTGAAGATCAGCACCAGCAGGATCGCCATCACCCGGGCCACGGTGCGGGTCGGATGACGCGGGGCGACCGTGGCCTGCCCGACCGGGCGCGGAGCGCCCAGATGCAGCGCATACCAACGGCTGACGTAGGTCAGCAGAGCGATGCCTATCAGTGCGGCGCCGGCAAACCACGACGCAGCATGCTGGCCGAACGGCACGATCACCGCCGCGGCGATCAGCGGGCCCAGGGCAGTGCCGAAGTTGCCGCCGACCTGGAACACCGACTGGGCAAGCCCGTGGCGGCCGCCGGAGGCCAGCCGTGCGATGCGCGAGGCTTCCGGATGGAAAATGGCCGACCCGATGCCGACCATGGCCGCGGCCAGCAGGACCATGGCGTAGTTCGGTGCGAAGCCGAGCAGCAGCATGCCGCACAGGGTCGAGGCCATGCCGATCGGCAGCGAGTACGGTGCCGGCTTGCGGTCGGTAACCAGGCCGACCAGCGGCTGGAAGATCGAAGCGGTCAGCTGGTAGGTCAGCGTGATCAGGCCGATCTGGGTGAAGCTAAGGTTGAAGCCTCCCTTGATGACCGGATAGATGGCCAGGATCAGCGACTGCATCATGTCGTTGACCATGTGGGAGGTGGAAATCGCCGCCAGCACGCCGCGGGTCGAGCTGCGGGTGGTGGGGGCGGGTGTAGCCAGGCTGGACATGGTGCGCAGTCAGGTTGGGGGCGAGCCCTGCATGCTACGGTGCCCTCCCCCTCCCTTCCGCCGCGTTCTGGTAATGCCATATCGCAAAAAGGACACTCCCTGCGCGATCCGGGAATCCGCGCCCTGGAACGAAGTGCCCGGCCATCGGCCGGTGACCTGCCGGGTCAAGGACTACCCAGCCGGCACCCGGGTGTCGCCACACCGCCATCGCCGCCACCAGCTGGTCTACGCGATGTCCGGCCTGATGGTGGTGCGCTCGGAAGTCGGCCGCTGGGTGGTGCCGTCCACGCGCGCCATCTGGATGCCGGCCGGCATGGCCCACGCGGTGGACTGCATTGCCGATGTGCACATGCGCAGCCTCTACATCGATCCGGCGTTCGCCCCGCAGCTGGCCACCGAGGCATTCGCGGTACAGGTGGCGCCCCTGCTGCGCGAGCTGCTGCACGCGGCCACGCTGATCCAGGGCGAGCACGAGGACGACAGCCGCGATGGCCGCGTGGTGCGCCTGCTGCTGGACGAGCTGCACCGCATGGACGTGCTGCCCCTGCATCTGCCGACGCCGGCCGATCCGCGCCTGCAGCGCATCTGCCAGCACATCCAGAAGCACCCCGGCGACGAAGCCACCCTGCAGGACTGGGCCGAAGCGCTGGCAGTGGACGTGAAAACCATCCAGCGCCACTTCGCCAGCGAGCTGGGCATGACCTTCGGCCAGTGGCGGCAACAGGCACGCCTGCTGGCGGCGATGGAACGCCTGGCCGTGGGCGAAAAGGTGATCGATGTGGCGCTGGCGATGGGCTATGACAGCCCCAGTGCGTTCACCAGCATGTTCAAGCGGCAGCTGGGGCAGACGCCGGCGGCGTTCTTCCGCTGATTCGGCAAGCCGCATCCACGCATGGCGTGGATCTACCAGAGAACAGCACCCCTGGTAACGCCAGGCCATGCCGGGCGGAATGCGTGCGATGCGCGCAAACGAAAACGCCGGGCAAGGCCCGGCGCTACCGTTCTACGTTTCCGCTCAAGGACTCAGGACGTCATGCGATCCCAGAAGCCCTTCACGCCATCCATGAAGGTGGCCGACTTCGGCGAATGCTTGCGCGCTTCCTCGCCGACGAAGGTGGCTTCGAACTGCTCCAGCAGCTTGCGCTGGTCGTTGGTCAGGTTCACCGGGGTTTCCACCACCACGCGGCAGTAGAGATCGCCTTCGCTGCGGCTGCGCACCGAACGCACGCCCTTGCCGCGCAGGCGGAACAGCTTGCCGGTCTGGGTCTCGGCCGGAATGCGGATTTCCGCTTCGCCGCCGAGGGTGGCCACGCGCACGGTGTCGCCCAGTGCCGCCTGCGAGATGCGGATCGGCACTTCGCAATGCAGGTCGTCACCGTCGCGCTGGAAGATGTGGTGCTCGCGCACGCGCACTTCCACGTACAGGTCACCCGGCGGCGTACCGGCCGGGCCGGCCTCGCCTTCGCCCTGCAGGCGGATGCGGTCGCCGGTATCGACGCCGGCCGGCACCTTCACCGACAGCACCTTGTCTTCCTCGATGCGGCCATTGCCGTGGCAGGTCTTGCAGGGCTTGGCGATGATCTGGCCACGGCCGTTGCAGTTGTGGCAGGCCTGCTGCATGGCGAAGATGCCACGCTGGATGCGCACCTGGCCGCGGCCATGGCACACGTTGCAGGTCTCGACCTTGCCGTCTTCCGAGCCACTGCCATCGCAGTCGCCACATTCGGCCAGGGTCGGGATCTCGATCCGGCGCTCGACGCCGCGCACGGCTTCTTCCAGGTCCAGCTCCATCACGTAACCGATGTCGGCACCGCGACGGGCCTGGCGCGGACCACCGCCGCCACCGCCAAAGATGTTGCCGAAGATATCGCCGAAGATATCATTCATGTCCGGGCCGCCCGGACCGCCGCCGCCGCCCATGCCGTGCTCGAACGCGGCGTGGCCGTGGGCATCGTACATGCGGCGCTTGTTGCCGTCGGACAGCGTTTCGTAGGCTTCCTTGCACTCCTTGAAGGAGGCTTCGGCCGCCGCATCACCCGGGTTGCGGTCCGGGTGGAACTTCATCGCACAGCGACGGTAGGCCTTCTTCAGCTCTTCGTCGGTGGCGGTGCGGGCAACGCCCAGCACTTCGTAGTAATCGCGCTTGCTCATATCGTGGATCGCATTCCGGAAAGTCGGGATTCGTCAAAGCGGAAGAGCGGAACCAGGTCCGCTCTTGCGTCGGGCGCCCCGACACGCCGGTGGGCGGTCAGGACCCTGGTACGACAACGGGACGCTGGTAGCCAGCGTCCCGTGTCGGTCCGGATCAGGACTTCTTGTCGTCCTTGACTTCGGTGAACTCGGCGTCCACCACGTCATCCTGCGCCTTGCCTGCGTTGCCGGCGTCGGCACCCGGGGCGGCACCGCCCTGTTCGGCCGAAGCCGCGGCGAACAGCGCCTGGCCTGCTTCTTCCAGCACCTTCGACTTGGCTTCGATCTGTGCCTTGTCGTCGCCCTTGATCGCGGTTTCCAGGTCGGCCAGTGCGGCCTCGACCTTGCCGATGACATCGCCGCCGACCTTGCTGCCGTGCTCGGTGATGGCGCTGCGGGTGCCGTGGATCAGGGCATCGGCCTGGTTACGGGCCTGCACCAGTTCCTGGAACTTCTTGTCTTCTTCGCGGTTGGCTTCCGCGTCGGCGACCATGCGTGCGATCTCTTCCTCGGACAGGCCCGAACCGGCCTTGATCTCGACCTTCTGTTCCTTGTTGGTCTTCTTGTCCTTGGCCGACACGTGCAGGATGCCGTTGGCGTCGATGTCGAAGGACACTTCCACCTGCGGCAGACCGCGCGGGGCCGGCTCGATGCCGGACAGGTCGAACTTGGCCAGCGACTTGTTGAAGCGGGCCTGTTCGCGCTCACCCTGCAGCACGTGCACGGTCACGGCCGACTGGTTGTCTTCAGCGGTCGAGAACACCTGCGACGCCTTGGTCGGAATGGTGGTGTTCTTCTCGATGATCTTGGTGAACACGCCGCCCATGGTCTCGATGCCCAGCGACAGCGGGGTCACGTCCAGCAGCAGCACGTCCTTGACATCGCCGCCCAGCACGCCGCCCTGGATCGCCGCACCCAGTGCCACGGCTTCGTCCGGGTTGACGTCCTTGCGCGGTTCCTTGCCGAAGAACTCGGTCACCGCCTGCTGCACCTTCGGCATGCGGGTCTGGCCACCGACCAGGATCACTTCGCTGATGTCGCTCGAACGCAGGCCGGCATCGTTCAGGGCGACGCGGCACGGCTCGATCGACTTCCTGATCAGCTCGTCCACCAGCGACTCCAGCTTGGCGCGGGTCAGCTTGATGTTCAGGTGCTTCGGGCCCGACGCGTCAGCGGTGACGTACGGCAGGTTCACTTCGGTCTGCTGGGCGCTGGACAGCTCGATCTTGGCGCGCTCGGCGGCGTCCTTCAGGCGCTGCAGGGCCAGCGGATCCTTGCGCAGGTCGATGCCCTGGTCCTTGTTGAACTCTTCGACCAGGTATTCGATGACGCGGTTGTCGAAATCTTCGCCGCCCAGGAAGGTGTCACCGTTGGTGGCCAGCACTTCGAACTGCTTCTCGCCGTCGACGTTGGCGATCTCGATCACCGAGACGTCGAAGGTGCCGCCGCCCAGGTCGTACACCACGATCTTGCGATCCTTGTTGTCGCCCTTGTCCAGGCCATAGGCCAGCGCGGCCGCGGTCGGCTCGTTGATGATGCGCTTGACGTCCAGGCCGGCGATGCGGCCAGCGTCCTTGGTCGCCTGGCGCTGGCTGTCGTTGAAGTAGGCCGGCACGGTGATGACCGCTTCGGTGACCTTCTCACCGAGGAAGTCCTCGGCGGTCTTCTTCATCTTTTCCAGCACCTTGGCCGAGATTTCCTGCGGCGCCATCTTCTTGGCATCGCTGGTGGACACCCAGGCGTCGCCGTTGTCATGGGCCAGGATGCTGTACGGGACGTGGGCGATGTCCTTCTGCACTTCGGCGTCGGTGAACTTGCGGCCGATCAGGCGCTTCACCGCGTAGAAGGTGTTCTTGGGGTTGGTGACAGCCTGGCGCTTGGCCGAGGCGCCGACCAGGACTTCGCCGTCCTTGGTGTAGGCGACGATCGACGGGGTGGTGCGATCGCCTTCCGAATTCTCGATGACGCGGGCCTTGCCGCCGTCCATGATCGCCACGCACGAGTTGGTGGTGCCGAGGTCGATACCAATGATCTTGCCCATGGGGGAGACTCCTGAAGAATGCTTGTTGGTGTCAATCCGGCCGGTCGGCCGGTGGATGAATGGGATGTGGGGGAGGCTCGTGGAACATTCAAGCCATCACCCGAACGCTGTGTTCAACCGTTCAAGAAACGCCGGGCATGGCCCGGCGCTACCCGACGGCGGCGGGCCGTTGCCGGCCCAGCGCGTCAATCGGCGGCCACCACCACCAGCGCCGGCCGCAGCAGGCGCTCGTTGAGCAGGTAGCCCTTCTGGAACACCGTCACCACGCTGCCGGGGGCGGCACCGGGGGCCGGCACCTGGCTGATGGCCTGGTGGTGTTCCGGGTTGAACGGCTGGCCGGTCGGGTCCAGCAGGACCAGGCCGTTGTCGGCGGCGACCTTCAGCAGCTGCTTGTAGGTCATCTCCAGCCCCTCGCGCAGCGGGTTGGCATCGTCGCCGGCAGCCTTCAGGCCGGCATCCAGGCTGTCAAACACCGGCAGCAGCTCGCCCAGCAGCTTCTCGTTGGCGAACTTGCGGGCCTGGTCGATGTCGCGGGCCACGCGCTTGCGCTGGTTCTCCAGGTCGGCGCGCTCACGCAGCGCGTCGGCCTTGACCTGCTCGACCTCGGCGCGCAGGCGCTCCAGTTCGTCATGGGTGCCTGCGGCAGCGGCCGCATCGGCGGCGCTCTGCTGGGCTTCGATATCTGGATGTTCTTGGTTCATGTCTGGGTCCCTGGCGGTCACTCTCCGCCTCCACCCACCCTAGTGTGGGCGGGATGCTGCGTTTCAAGCGTCTGCCGGCCCCGGACCGCGTCCCGGGGGCGAAAAGGCCGCCCCGAGCACGTCCGCGGTGGCCTGGACCAGCGGAATCACCCGGTCGTAGGCCATCCGCTTGGGCCCGATCACCCCCAGCACGCCCAGCACCTGCCCGTTGGCGGTATACGGCGCTGTGACCAGCGAGACCCCCTGCAGCGGCATCATCCCGGTCTCTTCACCGATGAAGATGCGTACGCCCGGGGCCTGGATGGTCCGCTCCAGCAGCTGCAGGATCTCGCGCTTGCTGGAGAACAGTTCGAACAGTTCGCGCAGGCGTTCCAGGTCGGACAGGTCCTGCACCCCCATCAGCCGGGTCTGGCCGGCCACCAGCATGTCGTCGGCCGGCGGCTGCAGGGCCTGTTCGGCCAGCTCGATGCTGTGGGCCAGCAGCAGCTCCAGCTCGGAACGGGCGTCGCGCAGCTCCAGCAGCAGGCGGGTGCGGATCTCGGCCAGCGGCAGGCCGGCGAAATGGGCATTGAGGTAGTTGGCCACCTGTTCCAGCTGGCCCGGCTCGAAGTCCTGGCGGGTCTCGATGACCCGGTTCTGCACCTCGTTGTCGGCAAACACCAGGATCGCCAGTACCCGGCGCCCGTCCAGCGCCACGAAATCGATCTGGCGGAAGGCGAACTGCTCGCGCCGCGGCGCGCTGACCACGCCTACGAAGTGGCTCATGGCCGACAGCAGCTCCGAGGCGCTGCCCAGCAGGGCCTGGGTACTGCCGCCTCCGGCCAGTTCGTGGCGCAGGCGGGCCAGCTGCCCCTCGCCCGGCGGCTGCATCTGCAGCAGGCTGTCCACGAACACCCGGTAGCCGTGCGCGGTCGGGATGCGCCCGGCCGAGGTATGCGGCGAGGCCAGCAGGCCCAGGTCCTCCAGGTCGCCCAGGATGTTGCGGATGGTAGCCGGGCTGACCTCCAGGCCAGCCACGCGCGCCAGCGTCTGCGAGCCGACCGGCTCACCGTCCTGGATGTAACGCGCGATCAGCGTGCGCAGCAGATGGCGCGCACGCGGGGCAAGCTGGTCAGCGGAACCGTGCATGGAATCAACCTGTGAGACACGGACACTAGATAATGGCGGTGCGTCGCCTTGGCAAGTCATTGGACCACCCCGCCGCGCGTGCTAGCGTTGCGCGGCTCAGACACCCCTGTACCCATGCTCAGACATCTTTCGATCAAGGATTTTGCCGTCGTCCGCGCCACCGAACTGGAGTTCGGGCCCGGCATGACCGTTGTTTCAGGCGAGACCGGCGCCGGCAAGTCGCTGATGGTCGACGCGCTGGGCTTCCTGTCCGGCCTGCGCGCCGACAGCGGCGTGGTCCGCCACGGCGCCGCCCGCGCCGAGCTGTCGGCCGAGTTCGCCCTGGACCAGCTGCAGGCCGCACGCCAGTGGCTGGCCGACAACGAGCTGGACGACGAGGACCAGTGCCAGCTGCGCCGGGTGATCCGCGCCGACGGGGGTTCGCGCTCCTGGATCAACGGCCGCCCGGTGACCCTGGCACAGCTGGCCGAACTGGCAGGGCGGCTGGTGGAGATCCATGGCCAGCATGAGCAGCAGGCCCTGCTGACGCGCCCGTCGCAGCTGGCCCTGCTCGATGCCTATGCCCGCAACGAGGCCGAGCGCCGCCAGGTGCGCCGCGCCGCCGCCGCGTGGCAGGCACTGGTCGATGAATCGCTGGCGCTGTCGCAACAGGGCGACGTTTCCGACCGCATCGGCTTCCTCGAGCACCAGCTGCGCGAGCTCGACCGCGAGGACCTGGAACCCGAATCGATTGCCGCTCTGGGCGCCAGCCACCGTCGCCAGGCCCACGCCAGCGCCCTGCTGAGCGCCTGCCAGGCGGCCAGCAACCAGCTCAACGGTGACGACGGCAGCTCGGCGCTGGACCTGCTGCAGCAGGTGCGCCACGAGCTGTCACGCCTGATCGAGCACGACCCGCGCCTGGGCGAGGTGGACGGCCTGATCGAGAACGCCTCGATCCAGCTGCACGAAGCCCTGTCGCTGCTGGACCGGGTGCACGACGATCTCGATGCCGACCCGGAGCAGTTCGAGGAGAACGAGCGCCGCCTCGGCCGCCTGCACGACCTGGCCCGCAAGCACCGCGTGCCGATGGACGAACTGGGCGCGCAGCGCGAGCGCATGCATGCCGAAGTGGAGCAGCTGCGCGGCGCCGACGAGCGCCTGCAGCGCCTGGCCGGTGAGATCGACAAGGCCGCCGCCGCGTGGCGCGTGCAGGCCGAAGTGCTCAGCAGCAGCCGCCGCCAGGCCGCGACCGAACTTTCGGCCACCACCACCGGCATCATCGCCGAGCTGGGCATGGGCGGCGGCCAGTTCCTGATCGAGCTGGAAACGCAGGACAGCGGCAAGCCCGACCCGCAGGGTGCCGAGCGCGTGGAGTTCCTGGTCGCAGCCAATGCCGGCCAGCCACCGCGTGCGCTGCGCAAGGTCGCCTCCGGCGGCGAACTGTCGCGCATCTCGCTGGCCATCGAAGTGGCTGCGCTGGACCTCGATGCGGTACCGACCATGGTGTTCGACGAAGTCGATTCGGGCATCGGCGGCGCGGTGGCCGACATCGTCGGCCAGAAGCTGCGCGCGTTGGGCGAGAAGCGCCAGGTGCTGTGCGTCACCCACCTGCCGCAGGTCGCCTCCAAGGGCCACGCCCATTACCGGGTCAGCAAGGCCCCGGTGGAAGGCATGACCCAGAGCGCAGTGGAGAAGCTGGATACCAAGGCACGCGAGGAAGAGCTCGCGCGCATGCTGGGTGGCGTGGAAGTGAGCAAGGAAGCGCGCGCGGCCGCCCGCAAGCTGCTGCAGGTGTAATGCAGGCCGAGCCGAGCATGGGCTCGGCTCTACAGGAACATCCCGAACGAAACCGACATGTAGAGCCGAGCCCATGCTCGGCTTCCGTCCGCCGGCGGTCTCACCCCAACGGCCGCGCCAGATCCACGTTCTCCACCAGGAAGTCGAGGAACGCGCGCACCCGCAGCGGCAGGTAACCGCCCTGCCCCAGGAACACCGCGTGCACCTCTTCCAGGTCACCCGGGTTGGCGTCTTCCAGCACCGGCAGCAGGCGCCCACCGGCTATGTCGGCCTGCACCTGGAACGCGGCCAGCCGCGCCATGCCCAGCCCACCCAGCACCAGCTGGCGCAGCGCGTCACCATTGCTGGCGCGGGCATTGCCGTTGGGCAGCACCATGCGCTCGCGGCCGTCCTGCAGCACCGGCCAGCCCTGCATCGCCCGCGCATGGCCGATGTCCAGCCGGTTGTGCGCCAGCAGTTCCTCGGCCGTGCGCGGCAGCCCCTGCCGCTGCGCATAGGACGGCGCCGCCACGATCATCATCCGGGTCGAGCCCAGCCGCCGGGCCACCAGGCTGGAACTCTTCAGCGGCCCTGCACGCACGGCGACATCGGTGCGCTGCTCCAGCAGGTCGATCACCTCGTCGTTCAGCGTCAGGTCCACGCCCACCTGGGGATTGCGCTGCAGGAACCGCGGCAGCAGCGGCAGCAGGAAGTGCTGGCCGAAGGGCACGTTGGAATTGACCCGCAGCCGCCCACGCGGCTCGGCATGGGCACTGGCACAGCGCTCGGCCTCCTCCAGGTCAGCCAGCACCCGCAGCCCGCGTTCGTAGAACGCGCAGCCTTCCGGGGTCAGTTGCAGCTGCCGGGTGGAACGCTGCAGCAGGCGCGTGCCCAGCCGCTGCTCCAGCCGCGCCACCAGCTTGCTGACCGCCGAAGGCGTCATGTCCAGCGAGCGCGCGGCGGCGGAAAAGCCGCCGGTCTCGATCACCCGTACGAACACTTCCAGTTCGCCGGATCGGTTGATGTCAGGTCGCGCCATGCCAGTGAATCCAGTTCACAGATGATTGTCCATCCGCAGTCTAGTTCACAGATGGGGCCGCAATCACCATGGCACTTCCTCCTGCCGGGATTGCCCGATGCACCGCTTCCGCCATCTTGCCGTCACTGTCCTGATCGCCCTGTCCGGCACCGCCAGCGCTGAACCAGCCAGCCCCAGCCACTGGGTCGCCAGCTGGCAGGCCAGCCCGCAACCGGTCTGGGGCGCGGACTTCCTGTTTCCGACCCTGATCCCGCCCGCCCTGCAGGACCAGACCTTCCGCCAGACCGCGCGCATCAGCCTGGGCGGACCGCGGCTGCGGGTGCGGCTGAGCAATGCCCATGGGCAGCAGCCGCTGCGGGTAGGCGCGGCCAGCGTGGCCAGCGCCGCCGGCAGCGCGCCCCTGGCCCTGCAGTTCGACGGCCAACCCAGCGTGCTGATCGCCCCCGGCCAGGAGCGCCTGAGCGACCCGTTGGCCTTGCCCACCCGCGCCCTGCAGGCCGTCCAGGTCAGCCTCTACCTGCCAGCAGCCACGCCGCTGCACAGTTTCCACTGGGACGGCCGGCAGACCAGCTGGATCGCCCCCGGTGACCAGAGCCGAGCGACCACCCTGCACGGGGCCGAACCCACCACCGCACGCCTGGTACTGACCGGCATCGACGTCGAGGCGCCAGCCAGCGCGCGCAGCGTGGTGGTCATCGGCGATTCGATCACCGATGGCGCGACCGCCAGCCTGGACCAGGACCAGCGCTGGACCGACCATCTGGCCGCCCGCCTGGCCCCGCGCGGGGTGGCCGTGGCCAATGCCGGCATCTCCGGCGGCCGCCTGCTGCGCGACGGCATGGGCGAAGCCGCCCTCACCCGCTTCCCGCGTGACGTGCTCGACCAACCCGGCGTGGCCAGCGTGATCGTGCTGCTCGGCATCAACGACATCAGCTGGCCGGGCACGGCCTTCGCCCGCGACGAGGCCCGCCCCACCCTGGGCCAGCTGCAGGCCGGCTACCGCACGCTGGCGCGGCAGGCCCACGGCCGGGGCCTGCGGATCCTCGGCGCGACCCTGCCACCCTTCGCGGGTGCCCTGCCGGGCACGCCACTGGAGGACTACTACGCTGCGGACAAGGACGCGCTGCGCCGGCAGCTCAACGACTGGCTGCGCAGCGACAGCCCGTTCGACGCCGTGATCGACCTCGATGCGGCCCTGCGTGATCCCGCTGATCCGTCGCGGATGGCCCCCGCCTTTGACTCGGGCGACCACCTGCACCCCGGCGATGCCGGCAACCGGGCGATGGCCGAGGCGGTGGACCTGGAGCTGTTGATGGGGCCATCCACGCATGGCGCGGACCTGCCGTGACAAACGAAAAACCCCGGGCATGCCCGGGGTCTTCGCGTATCCACTGCTGGCGCCAGCGCCTTACTTGCGCTTCTTGCGCACGTACAGCACCAGCGAATGCTCTTCCAGCTCGTAGCCGTGGTCTGCGGCGATCTTGCGCTGCAGCTCCTCGATTTCGTGGCTTTCGAACTCGATGATCTTGCCGCTGTCCACATCGACCATGTGGTCGTGGTGGCCGCCGCGATCCAGTTCGTAGACGGCCTGGCCGCCTTCGAAGTTGTGCTTCAGCACCAGGCCGGCGGCCTCGAACTGGGTCAGCACCCGGTACACCGTGGCCAGGCCGATTTCATCGCCGTGCTCCAGCAGCTGGCGGTAGATGTCTTCGGCGGTCATGTGGTGCTGGGCGTTGCGCTGCTCGAGCAGCGCCAGGATCCGCATCCGCGGATGGGTCACCTTCAGGCCGACTTTACGCAGGTCGTGGGTTTCCATAGGTCTCCGTTCATTGGCGATTTAGCGCCAGCTGCCTCGGATTGGGTCGCGGTGGCACGCCGGGAGTGTATCATCGGTTTGATTTCCCCAACCGCCAGTACCGATGCGCAATCTTCTGTTGGTCGCCGCCGTCGCCCTGTCCACCACCGGGTGCGGCATCATCTACAAGCAACCCATCTATCAGGGCAACCTGATCCGGGAAGATGCCGTCTCCAAGCTGCAGGTCGGGCAGAGCAAGCAGCAGGTGAATGCGCTGCTGGGCACCCCGTCCGTGCCGGACCCCTTCCACGCCCAGCGCTGGGATTACACCTCCAGCCAGCGCGTGAACCGTCTCGGCCGTACCGAAGTGAAGAACTTCACCGTGTACTTCGAGAATGACGCCGTCACCCGTTGGGATGGCGACTACTTCCCGGCCAACGACAAGGCCCTGGCCCAGCAGACGGTCCGCCAGTTCGGCCGCAACCTGGCCAAGGACAAGAAGAAGGGTCGCTGAGCCCACCGCCCGCCCTGCGGGGCGGGACCCTGGAATCAATCGCCGCGCGCGCGACGCCGGCGGTTTTCCTTGGGATCGGCCTGCAGCGGCCGCAGCAGTTCCACCCGATCACCGTCCAGCAGCGCCTGCTGCGGGCGTGCCAGCACGCCATGCACGGCGGCGGCCGGACACCCGGCACTGCCCTCAAGGGCGGCTGCGGCAACGGCCTCGGCCACGGTCGCACCTTCCGGCAGCTGCAACCGGCGTGACTGCACCTGTTGCGGCCAGGCCAGTACCACCTCGACCTCGATCATCGCTCAGCCCTCGTCGGCAACGCGGACGAAGTCGTTGACCATGCGGTCGGCCAGGCCCTGGAAACCGATCGCCAGCGCCGGCGCGAGCAGTCGCGATTTCGGCTCGAACTCCAGGGTCAGGGTGACCTTGCAGGCATCCTCGGCCAGCGCATGGAACTCCCAGCGGCCATGCAGCTGCTTGAACGGACCGTCGCGCAGCTGCATATCAATGCTGTGCGGGCGCTGCAGGGTGTTTTCGGTCTGGAACCAGGTGCTGAACGAGCCCAGGCCCAGATCCAGGCGGGCGACCAGGCGGTCCTCGCCCTGTTCCAGGATGCAGGCGTCCGAGCACCAGCGGAAGCGGCGCGGGTAGGCCTGGACATCGTTGACCAGGTCGAACATGCGCGCGGCCGAGTGTTCGACCAGGGCGCTGCGGCGGATAGTAGGCATAAAGACGGCGCGTTTCGGCAATCGACCGGGCGGGCCCGAATCGGAGACAATACGGAAATGAGCAAGAACAGCGGCAAGGATAAAGCAAAGAACGCGACGGCCAACAAAACCATCGCGTTGAACAAGCGTGCCCGCCACGAGTACCACATCGAGGAGCGCTTCGAGGCAGGCCTGGCCCTGCAGGGCTGGGAGGTGAAGTCGATCCGCGCCGGGCGCGGCAACATCATCGACGCCTACGCCTACGTGAAGCAGGGCGAGATCTTCCTGATCGGCGCGCAGATCACCCCGTTGATCCAGGCCTCCACCCACGTGGTGGCCAACGACCGGCGCGAGCGCAAGCTGCTGCTGCACCGGAACGAGATCGACAAGCTGGTCGGCAAGGTCGAGCGCGATGGCTACACGATCGTGCCTACCGCCATGTACTGGAGCAAGAACAAGATCAAGCTCGAAGTGGCGCTGGCCAAGGGCAAGCAGACCCACGACAAGCGCGATGCCGCCAAGGACCGCGACTGGGCGATCGAGAAGCAGCGCGTGATGCGTCGCGGAAACCGCGACGCGTAACAGCTGTATGTAGAGTCGAGCTTGCTCGACTGCGCAGATCAAAAACAGCCGAGCATGGGCTCGGCTCTACAGGTCCGGGGCAGCCGAGCATGGGCTCGGCTCTACAGGTCGCGGGGCAGCCGAGCATGGGCTCGGCTCTACAGGAAGGCGGGCGATCAGCCCGCCAGCATGCCCTGCCCGCGCATCCGCGGTGCCAGCGCCGCATGCATCACCGCCAGGTGCATCACCACCGCCAGCTCCGGCGCGTGCCGGTCATCGCCGGCCCGCCACTGCTTTGCCATCTGGGCCGCATCATCCGGCAACAGGGCCAGCAGCTGCTGGTCATCCAGCGCGTCGGCCCGGTGCTGCAGCTGCTGCGACAGCGCCCAGCTGCGGCGGACATGGGTCAGGATGCTCAACGAGGCCAGGGTCAGCAGGGCCACCGCCGCACCGTGCTCGAACCACAGCGCGATGACATCCGGGCCCCACACCATCACCGCCAGCACGGCCAGGGCCAGCATGCGCCAGCCCGGCACCAGAGCCTGGTCGCGACGCGGCCAGTACACCACCACCGCACTGGCCACCAGGAACACCGCCGCCGTCGCCGGCAGCGCGGTCAGGCAGGCCGCAGTGACGATCGCGGCCAGTACCGCCCATACCCAGCCGGGCGGCAACGCGCGTCGGCGGTAGTCGGCGCCTACCGGCCCGACCAGCTGTCGCAGGCTGCGTTGTTGGATGGTGTCGCTCACCCTGGGTCTCCGTGTCTGTCCTGGCTCGGATGTTGGTGGCCAGTGTGTCGCAAAATCGTGCCAATGAAGTTAGCAATCCGCTATGACAACGGCTCTACAACTTGTTGCGGATTGCCAAGGTGACTGTTCAGCTGTTTTGCCGTAGCATTGCAACCGTTGGGCAGGACCGGTACGTGGCAACACGCACTTGGCCTAGTACCTTGCAGAACTTGAAGAAACCGGGGGTGCATTGGTTTCGACGGGGGTTGTGAAGTCGCCTGGCGCATGCCGAGGGGGTAGCTGTCCTCGTAAATCCAGCTGCAAAACTCTAGTTGCCAACGACGACAACTACGCTCCGGTCGCTCTCGCAGCCTAAAAACTGCGGTGCGTGACCTTCTGCCGACTTAGGCGGAGCCTCGAAACTGCTTGTGTCCATGCTCGCAGCGTAGAGTCATTATCATGGAATCGCGCTGGGCGGCTGCCTGTCAGTCCGGCACTAGAACACAACAGGCTGGTTCCCGGGTGCGCTTTGCACACCGTGCTGCTCGGGGATGAGATTCAACGGTGAGCTAAGCATGTAGTGCTGGGGATGGAGTGCCTTCGGACGGCGGTTCAATTCCGCCCACCTCCACCATCTGTACCGCCCTTCGGGGCACGAAAAGCCGGACACTCCCGTCGATTGGGGTCCGGCTTTTTTGTTGTCTGCGCCCTGCCCTACAGCCAGCGCCGCACCCCGCGCCGGAAGGCGGCATAGTCCTCCCCGAACCGGTCGGCCAGCACCGACTGAGGCGGCCCCCCGATGCCACTGACCGAGGCAGCCATCAGGCGCGTCGAGCCGTGTGACAAGCCGGGGAAGATCACCGACGACGGCGGCCTGTACTTCTTCTCACCCCGACCGGTGCACGCAAAAAGCGCTTGAAGTACCGCATCGCCGGCAAGGAGAGGCTATCAATTGACCTGTAGCCGGACCAATTTCTCAATCGGTTGCCCGCCTCGATCTGGTCAGTACCCACGACCATTGCACCAGCTTCGGTCGCTCTCACGCACCCTACGCCTTCATGCCCCGCGGGGCGTCTGCTCTTCGTTAGCTGGGAAGATCCAGCAACAGATGCCGCCGTTGTACACCACGGCATAGCTCAGCTGGAAAGTTACGTCTTTGCCCCAGATCGACCGGACAACCTCACTGAAACTCATGATCTCCGAAATCAATTTGACCCAAGGCTCCCCTGCTGATCAGGCTGCAGAACAATTAGGTGTCGCCTTCGACCACATCCACCCAGCCGTCCAAACGAGGATTCAGCACTAGATTCGCAGCGTCTCGAATCCCATCAAACATCGCAGGATTGGAACTCGCTTCATGTTCTGAAGCCATCGATGCGGGGATTTCAGACCATTTGCGGAAAATTGCACGTCTCGCCGGCGGAGTTGCGAAAAACGAAATCTCACAACACGCTTGACAGGTCCAGAGGTGGATCGAAAGGATGTCAATCCCAATGACGGGAAAACAAGGATTCAATATGCGCGAATTAAATACATTTTGAAGTTGCGGAGATTTCCGGTGGCTCGGGCGACCTTCGATTCCAGATTGGCCAGAGCAGCGGCACTCACGTAGGTGGGAACTTTGGGCAAATCGGAGAAATGGCTTACCGCTATGGTCGAATCGCACCATTCAGTGGATTCGGCGCTGCGGGCTTGGTCTGGAAGCAAATCATGATGAAGTAAGGCAGCAACCCGGGCCCTGACCTGAGTCAGGGCCCGGGTCATGGGAACAATGCTCGTGATCAACAATATATCTCTCTGGAAACCTCGTCCGATTGCAGAGAACAAAATACTTGTAGCGGCAATTGCAATAGCAGGCGTCGGCGCCGCGCAAGGAATTCTCAACTCATTCGACGTTTTCGGATCAAAAGCGATGACCGAGATGCTCGCGTTTCTTGCCTGCTCCCGGTTACTCCCCAACGAACCGCGCAGAAAATGGTCGCCTCGTCTGTGCACCGGATTGATAGCTATTGGATTACTACTCGGAGCAATCTGGGTGCTTTTCATTGGTTTCCCCGGGAGACACGAAACCAACTTCCCGCAATTAAAAGAAATACCTTTAAAATTCTACGCGCTAGGCTTGGTGACCAGTTGTATCGCAGCTCCACTATTTGAGGAGAAAGTTGTAAGACACCTCCTTCTTGATGGAGCCTCCTACTACTTTGGGAAGCTGGCTGCCACCATCGGGGTAAGCGCGCTATTCGCTGCAGTTCACGTCGACGCTATAGTGCCAGCCTTTCTCCTCTCGGTATTCCTCTGCGCTGGCATGCAATTTTTCAATCTTAACTCAGCACAGCGATCAGTTATTCACGGCCTCGTCAATTTCTCCATGCTGCACTGGATGATTTTCTATCCGACACTTCGTGATTTTCTTCAACCCACCCTTGGCTCACCGCTTTGACAACAGCAATTGTCTGACGCCACTTCGTCGGGTTCGCTGGCCGCGAATCAGTTCGCCAAGCGGGCCACTTCAACCTTATGAACGAGACTGTCAATCAAAACGCTGGGCTATCGAGGTTTGGACTGAGCTTCAATAGCGTCAATCAATTGCGGGTGACGATTACGAAGGTTATTCCGCTGCCATGAAGCGCCAGATCACGCCGTGACGGCCTGACCCGCCCTACAACCAGCGCCGCACCCCGCGCCGGAAGGCGGCATAGTCCTCCCCGAACCGGTCGGCCAGCACCCGCTCCTCCGGCAGGATCTGGAAGCGCGTGATCCAGCCGACGAACAGCGGCGCGACCAGCAGCGCCGCAGCACTGCCCAGCCACAGCATTCCGCCCAGCAGTACCAGCGCCTGCCCCAGGTACATCGGATTGCGGGTGTGGCGGTAGATGCCGCCGGTCACCAGCGATGTAGCAGCGGCCGGGCGCAGTGGATTGACCGTGGTCCGCGCGCGGCGGAAGGCCAGCTTGGGCAGCAGGTTCAGCCCCACCCCTGCCAGCCCCACCAGCACTGCAACCCAGCCAGGAACCGGCAGGACGGGCCACGGCCAGGCGCCGGCCAGCGCATACCCCACCGCCCCGCACAGCAGCATCACCAGCGGCGGTGGAATCCGCGTTTCCAGCAGGTGCATCGTCATTCCCTGAAAAGCACTGCCAGCGATGGTGTCACAGTCCACCCAGCGCGCGTTTATCCACGTGCTTCCGCCTTGACGCCCCGCCCGCTAGAGTGGCGCCACCGCGCCGGAGGATCGCATGGCAACTACGGGCTTCGGCGTCATTCGCCACACGACCCTCGTCTTCATCGCGCTGCTCCTGTTGAGCGGCTGCGCCACGCTGCGCCAGTTCGGCCCCTCGGTGCAGGTGGCCACGGTCACCCCGGGCCAGTACATCGCCCTCAAGCGCGGTGACATCCTCACCAGCGGCAGGCTCAGCGCGGCGACCATCGAGACGCTGCGGGTGGCGGGCCTGGACGAAACCGCCTGCGCCAAGCCCGGCCTGCCCTGTATCGAGGCGATGGAAGCGAGCATCGTGGTGCGCGAGGAGGACAAGCGCTCGGCGCTGGCCGAACTGTGGCTGCAGCAGGCGATGGCGATGCCCATGCCGAAGGCCCGGCGCGGCACGACGCCGGCGATGCTGGTGGCCGATCCCGGTTTCCAGCCACGGCTGGATGCGTGGATGCACGTCGCGCGGCAGGCCTATGCGTATCTCTTCTTCACCGAACGCACGGCCAACCAGCGCGGCTTCGAAGACCGCCAGACCCAGGTGCGCGACTACTACAACCTGGCCGTGCAGGAAGCTGCGGTGATGCTGTTCGATGCCTATTCCAGCCACCAGGTGGGCAACGACAGCGGCCGCTTGCGGCTGGGCCGCTGGACCTTCGTGCTGGCCCAGCCCGATGCAGGCACCACGCAGGACACGCGCGAGCCGATCGAGCTGGTGGCGGCCGCGTCGATGTCCTTCACCGGCACCCTGCGCAGCGTGCACCGCCGCGATGGCTTCGGCGCCGAACTGGTGGCGGTGATGGCCGACCCGGCCACGACCGGCCTGGCCGCTGCAGCGCATGCCGACCGCCCAAGCCAGGACGCCGCGCCACCCGAGCGCAGCTGGAGCGAGATGCCCTCGCCCTCGATGACGGTGCTGCTGCGTTTTTCCGGCGCCAACCTGTGGGAAATGCTGCACGACGACGAGCCCGAGCTGGAGATCCACGACCCCTACCAGATCTCGATGGTGCAGCTGCATGGCGAGCAGGTGCCGCTGGCGGCCAACTTCACCGCCGGCTACGCCCTGTGGCTGGCCCGTTCCAACTTCAGCCGGCAATCGCTGCGCTCGCTGTTCGGTGGCAAGGGCGGCATCGACCGCCCGCATCTGTTCATGATGCAGCCCTACGACCCCAACCGCCGCGTGCTGCTGATGATCCACGGCCTGGCCAGCAGCCCCGAGGCCTGGGTGAACGTGGCCAACGAGTTGATGCGCGACGACGAGATCCGCAGCGATTTCCAGGTGTGGCAGTTCTACTATCCGACCAACATGCCGATCGCGCTCAGCCACGATGCGATCCGGCGCACGCTCGAGGACGTGATGCAACACTACGATCCCAGCGGCAAGGCCGTGGCCTCGCATGACATGGTGCTGGTCGGGCACAGCATGGGCGGGGTGATTTCGCGGCTGATGGTGTCTTCGTCGGGCGACCACCTGGTGGATACGCTGCTGGCCACGGCCCAGCTGAGCCCGGCGCAACGCGAACTGCTGCGCACCAAGGGCCCGCCGCTGCTGACCTTCCAGCCCGAACCGGAGATCTCGCGGGTGGTCTTCATCGCCACCCCGCACCGTGGCACCGACGTGGCCGGCACGCGGCTGGGCCGCTGGATCGGCCGCCTGGTGCGGCTGCCGCTGACCGTGCTGGAAGACGCCGCCAACGTCGCCAAGGAAGGCCACATCGACCGCGACGATGGCAAGCACGGTTACCAGATGAACAGCATCCAGAACCTCGACAAGGACGATCCGTTCGTGAAGGCGGTCGCCGATCTGCCGATGTCACCGCGGGTGCGCTACCACTCCATCATCGCGCGCGCCAGCGCCGACGGGCCACTGGAAAAAACCAACGACGGGCTGGTGCCCTACTGGAGCTCGCACCTGCCCAATGCGGTATCGGAAAAGGTGATCGTGTCCGGGCACAGCGTGCAGGAAGCCACGCCGGCGATTGTCGAGCTGCGGCGCATCCTGCACGAGGACATGCAGGCGCATGATGGCGGGCAGAAATAATCCTGCCCGCGCGTCGCGCCTCAGAAATCCAGGCTGTAACCCAGCGTCACCGTCCGTCCACGCCCGGCGAAGTACCGCGCCGGTTCGATCAGCGCGCTCTGCGAGTAGTAGGTGATGTACTGGCGGTCGAGCAGGTTGGCGATGCCCAGGTTCACCTTGCCCTTGGCAAGCCGGTAGTCAACACCAAGGTCGAACAGCGCGTAGCCGCTGAATTCCTTGGCGGCCTCGTCGAAGTTGCGGCTGAAGGCGTACTGCCCCTGCAGGAAGGTCGACAGCTCCGGCGTCCACTGCGCCGACCAGGTCGCGATGACGCGGTTCGGTGCGATGTTCAGGCCATCCAGGCGCGCGTCGAGCCGGCCGTCGGCATTGCTGTCGTAGCGCCCGCGGGTCCAGGCATAGGACAGGCCCAGCCGGTGGGCATCATTCAACCGATAGCGCACGCTCGCATCGAGGCCCTCGATGGCGGTCTTTTCGCGGGCGAGCTGGAACGCGCCGTCGACCGCGATCACGCGCGTGCCGTACTCCGAGCGTGACTGGAATGCACTGGCCTCGGCTTCCCACGACGGCGAGCGGTAGCGCACGCCGATCTCGCTGTTGCGGGTCAGCAGCGGCTGCAGCGAACGCAGCGATTCCACGTTGGTGCCCGGCGTGTTGATCGAGCGCAGCACGCGGCCGACGTCGGGCATGCCGAACCCTTCGGAATAGCTGGCGAAGGTGTTGAAGCGCTCGGTCGGCGCGTACACCAGGCCGATGTTGCGCAGGTTCTGCTGGAACTTCAGCTTGCCGCCCTGCACCGCCACGCGGTTGTAGCGGTACAGCGTGGTGTAGCTGTCGATGCGCAGGTCGGCCTCTTCGCGGCGCCAGCCACCCTGCACGGTCAGCTGCGGCAGCAGTCTGTAGTCGGCCTGCACGAAGCCGGCCACGCTGCTGTAGCGCGAATCGGGCACGTAGGTGCGGCCGGTGCCGTACAGGTCCTGCTTGCCGCTGTCGCGCAGCGTGTCCACGCCGGCGGTGATCTTCAGGTCGCCACCGAGCAGGTCATCGCGGCCCAGGCTGGTCTTGCTGCCCCACTTGGAAGCGGTCGAGCGCGACTGGTCGTACAACGTCCCGACCGGCGCGATGCGCGGGTCCTGGAAGGTGGACGAGTTGTCCGCGCCGAACAAGCCTTCGAACTCCTGGTTGAACACCATCGCCTTCAGCTCCATGCCGGCCAGGTCGTGATGGGTGTAGCTGAGGCCGGTGGTCCAGGCATCGTTCCAGGCCGGCGTACCCGGCGGTGTGCCGCGCACCGATGTGGTGGCAACGCCCAGATCGCGGTTGCCGGCAACCGGCACATACTCGGCCTTGGACTTGATGCGGTAGCGGTTGCTGCTGAACTGCAGCTCCTGGTTGTCGTCGATCCAGTAGCCCAGCTTGGCGTGCAGGTCGTAGGCACGGGTGGACATCAGGTCGCCCTGGGTGACGTCCACGCCGATCGGCGTGCCCTCGCCATCCACCCACAGGCCCTGGTCTTCATAGCCGGCGCCGACGAGGTAATCCCACTTTCCCTTGCTGCCGCTGATGCGGTAATCGGCGCGGTAGCCAGTGGTTTCACCGCGCACTTCAGAGGTCGGCAGCGTCGTCTGCACGCCGAAGTGCTGGTTGACCGCGCCCGGCTCCGGACGCCGGGTGATGAGGTTGATGGTGCCGCCGGTAGCGCCCAGGCCGTTCATGGCGTTGGCACCCTGGATCACCTCGATGCGCTCGACCAGCGCGTAGTCGATCGTATGCGCCTCGCGGCCGGTGGGGCGCAGCGGGTTCGACTGCGGGATGCCATCGACCAGGATCAGGGGCGTGCGCCCGCGCAGGGTCTCGCCACTGCCGTTCATCTTGCCGCGGCTGGGCGTGTACGACGGCAGCAGGCTGGACAGCACATCGGACGAATTGCTGCTGAGGCGCAGCTGCTGCTCGATCTGCTCCTTGCCGATGATCACCACCGTCTGCGGGGCGGTGGCGGCGTCCTGACCGGTACGCGAGGCCGTTACGATGACCTTGTCCAGCGTCTGCGGCGCGGGCGGGGCCTGCTCGGCGTGGGCGTGGGCGTGGGCGCAGACCAGCAACGAAATGGCGACCGTCAGCCGCGAATATCTCAGCACGTGAACTCCTCTTGGGGGGAGGGCGTGGCGATATGGCTGGCCCGGAACAGGGGCGTATCTTTCCCGACGTGTCCGGATGCGTCAAATCGTGCCGCCCCAATCCATGCTGCCCTGCGACTACCCGCCCTGCCCGCCCCGTGATACACAGGTCCGGCGCATCTGCGCGATTGCAGAAAGCGCGTTCAACATCCCTGACATAAGGAGTGTGTTCGATGCTGCACAGGAAGATGCTTGCGTGTTCGTTCGGCGCCGTGCTGGCGCTGGCTGCGATGGCCCCCTCTGCACCGGTGCAGGCGGCCGAGCTCGTCGGGCTGGACGAGCAGTGTGTTCCCTTCCACGCCGGCTTCGGCGTGCACCAGCGTTGCACGTTGTATGCGATCTATGACGACGGCACCCGCGTCGAGCAGGATCACTACAACCGCGACGAGAACGGGATGATGTACGACCCCTGATCGCGCGTCCTGCGGTCTGCCGGGCGGTCCCAGCGTCCGCCCGGCCCTCGTCTCAGCCACCCATCCCGGCACACCCCCTGCCCTGCGTTCCGTGGCATGCTTCGTGAAACCGTTTTCATGGAATGGAGGGATTCCACTATGTTGTCGCGTCTTCGCCGGCCCGCACTGTGCGCGCTGCTGGCCCTTGCTCTGCCTGCCGCTGCCTGGGCGGCCCAACCGCCCGCCCCGCTGAAGGTGATGTCCTTCAACGTGCGCACCCCCGCCGATACCGAACCGGGCAAGCGCTGGGACGACCGTCGCGATGTGATGGTCAAGGTCATCCTCGATGCGCACCCGGCCGTGGTCGGCACCCAGGAACTGGTGCAGGAACAGGCCACCTACCTGGCCGCCCACCTGCCCGGCTACCGCTGGTTCGGCGAAGGCCGCCGCGGGGGCGAGGGCGATGAGCACATGGGCGTGTTCTACGACAGCAAGGTGCTGGCCATCGAGGAATCCGGCAACTTCTGGCTGTCCGATACCCCGGACGTGCCCGGCAGCATCACCTGGGGCAACCTGTACCCGCGCATGGTCACCTGGGCGCTGTTCCGCCGCCTGGACGATGGCCGCCGCTTCTACTTCATGGACACCCACCTGCCCTACCGCGACGAGGACGAGCCGCGCCGGATCAAGGGCGCCGAGCTGATCGCCAAGCGCCTGGATACGCTGCCCGCCGACCTGCCGGTGGTGCTGACCGGTGATTTCAACACCGAACCCGGCAGCGAGACCTACAAGGCCTTCACCCGCGTGCTGCAGGACACCCGCACCCAGGTGAAGGCGCCGCAGGGCCCGCGCGAAACCTTCCACGATTTCACCGGCAAGGCCACCGTGCAGCTGGACTGGGTGCTGGTGCGCGGCTTCCATGCCCGCAGCTTCACCACCGACGACCGCCGCATCGGCGGCGTGCTGCCGTCGGACCACTTCCCGCTGGTGGTTGAGCTGGACTGGCCGAAGCGCTGACGGTCACAAACAACAAGGGGACGGATGCCTGCGCATCCGTCCCCTCGTCGTTGTTGCAGTCCTGCGGTTACTGTACCTGCGCCACGCTCGGCGCCTGCGGCGACTGCCCCCAGCCGCCCAAGGCCTTGTAGACGCCCACCACGCTCACGTTGACCTCTGCCTCGGCCGCGGCCAGTGCATCGTCGGCGGCCAGCTGCGTGCGCTGCGCATCCAGCAGGGTCAGGAAGTCCTCCGAGCCCTCGCGGAAGCGGATCTGCGCCAGCGACTCGGCACGCCGTGCCGCCTGCGCCTGCTCGACCACGATGGCCAGCCGCGCCTGCTGCTTGGAGTAGCGGGTCAGCGCGTTCTCGGTGTCTTCCAGCGCCAGCAGCACGGCCTGTTCGTACTGCGCGGCCACGCCTTCGGCCTCGGCCTTGCTGGCACGCAGGCGTGCACGCACGGTGCCGAAATCGAACGCGGCCCAGCTCAGCGAGGGCGTCAGCGACCAGGCCTTGTTGTTGCCGTTGACCAGGCCGCTGGCATCGCCGCCGAGGAAGCCGACGAAACCGGACAGCGACAGCCGCGGGAACAGATCGGCCGTGGCCACGCCCACGCGTGCGGTGGCAGCGGCCAGGCGACGTTCGGCCACGCGCACGTCGGCACGCTGGCGCAGCAGTTCG
Source organism: Stenotrophomonas sp. PFBMAA-4 (assembly GCF_030053215.1). Lineage (NCBI taxonomy): Bacteria > Pseudomonadati > Pseudomonadota > Gammaproteobacteria > Lysobacterales > Lysobacteraceae > Stenotrophomonas > Stenotrophomonas sp. PFBMAA-4. The sequence continues at coordinate 29,917 of NZ_JASGBW010000015.1, forward strand.
CGGGTGTCACCCAGCGGCAGTGCCTTGGCAAAGGCCGGCACGTCCTGCGGTGCCAGCATCGCGGTCAGCACTTCCGGACGCTGGCCCAGCAGTACCGCCAGGCGGTTGCGCGACTGTGCCTCGGACACTTCCAGCAGCGGGATGTCGGCCTCGATCGCCTTCAGGCGGGCGCGGCTGCTCTGCACATCCAGCTCGCTGCCGGCGCCCAGTTCCCAGCGCGCCTCGGTCAGCTTCTGCGTATCGCGCAGGTTTTCCAGCGTGTGCTGGGCCACCGCGATGCGCTTCTGCGTGCCGCGCAGCTCGAAGTAGTTGCGCGCCACTTCGGCGGCGACCAGCACCTGGGCATCGGCCAGGTTGGCCTGTTCGGCGCCGAGATCGGCGCGAGCGGCTTCAGCAGCGCGGCGCTTGCGGCCGAACAGATCCAGCTCCCAGCCGGCGTCGAAGCCGAGCTGGTAGCTTTCACTGAACACCCGCTGCCCACCCAGCTGCGGATCAGGTTGCTTGCGGCGATCGTAGCTGCCGCCAGCGGTAACATGCGGGGCCTGGTCGAAGCGGCTTTCCACGAACACCGCACGGGCCTGGCTGACGCGGGCCACAGCCACGCGCAGGTCCAGGTTCTCCGACAATGCGCCGTGCACCAGCTCTTCCAACACCGGATCATCGAACTGCGCCCACCAGCTGGCCACCGGCGAGGCGGTGCTGAACACCGCCTGCTGTGCGCCCTGCAGGACCACCGGCTCCTGCGCCGGGGCCTTGTAGTTGGGGCCGACGCTGACACACCCTGCCAGCACCAGGCTGGAGATGGCCATCGCCAACGTGCGGATCACCATGGCAGCACCTCACCCAGGTAGGTGAAGCTGCCGCTGGCACCGGCTTCGCCGATCAGCGCCATTTCCACGCTGGAACGCGCGCCTTCGCTGATCTCGATCTCGCCGTTGCCACCGTTCATGTCGGTCTTCACGTAGCCCGGATGCACGGTGTTGACCTTGATCGGCGTGTTGCGCAGCTCGTACGCCAGCGACAGGGTCCAGCTGTTCACGGCCGCCTTGGACGCGTTGTACGCGGGAACCTTGAAATCGTAGATGCCCGAGTCCGGATCGGCATGCAGGGTCTGCGAGCCGAGCATGCTGGACACGTTGACGATGCGGCCGGACTTGGCCTGCTTGACCAGCGGCAGGAATGCCTGGGTGACCGCGACCAGCGCATAGACGTTGGTGTCGAAGGTGCGGTGCCAGGTCTCCAGCGACTGCTCGGACGGCGCCTGCGCCGGGTTCTCGATCATGATGCCGGCGTTGTTGACCAGGATGTCCAGGCGGCCGTGGCGCTGGCGAACCTGCTCGACCGCTTCGGCGATGCTGGCAGCATCGGTCACGTCCAGCTGGATGGCTTCCACCGGCAGGCCTTCGCCCTGCAGCAGCAGTGCCTGCTCCACCGCGGTCTCGCGCTTGCGGCCGGCCAGCAGCGTGTGCACGCCGGCCTGGGCCAGCTGGCGCACGGTTTCCAGGCCGATGCCACGGGTGGCGCCGGTGACCAGTGCAATCTTGTTCTGATGGGTGTTCATGGATTCACGCCTTGGTTTGGGGGAAGCGGTCGCCAGACAATGCCGGCGACCGCGGGGTGCATGTCAGTGGTGAATGGTGGGCTCGCCGTGCTGCACCAGCTGGCCACCGCCGTTGCGGGTGACGAACTTGCGCAGGGCCACGTAGAACACCGGGGTCAGGAACAGGCCGAACAGGGTCACGCCCAGCATGCCGGCAAACACCGTGATGCCGGTGACAGAGCGCACTTCGGCGCCTGCACCATGGGACAGGACCAGCGGCACGGTGCCGGCGATGAACGCGATGGAGGTCATCACGATCGGGCGCAGGCGCAGGCGGCAGGCTTCCAGGGCCGATTCAACGATGCCCTTGCCGCCCATCTCCAGCTCTCTGGCAAATTCGACGATCAGGATCGCGTTCTTGCACGCCAGGCCCATCAGCACCACCAGGCCGACCTGCACGAACACGTTGTTGTCACCGCCGGTCATCCACACACCGAACAGGGCCGACAGCAGGGTCATCGGCACGATCAGGATCACCGCCAGCGGCAGCGACCAGCTTTCGTACAGCGCCGCCAGCACCAGGAAGGCCAGCATGATCGCCACCGGGAACACGATGAAGGCGGCCTTGCCCTGGGTGGCCTGCTGGTAGCTCAGGTCGGTCCATTCGGTGGTCATGCCCACCGGCAGCACCTTGTCGGCGATCTCGGTCAGCTTGTTCATCGCTTCGGCCGAGGACAGCAGGCGCGGATCGGCTTCACCGGCCAGATCGGCCGCCGGGTAACCGTTGAAGCGCAGCACCGGGTCCGGGCCGAAGGTCTGCTTGATGGTGACCATCGAACCGATCGGCACCATCTCACCGCGGTCATTGCGGGTACGCAGCTTGCCGATGTCTTCGACGCTCTCGCGGAACGGGCCGTCGGCCTGGGCGATCACCTGCCAGGTACGACCGAACTGGTTGAAGTCGTTGACGTAGGCCGAACCGAGGTAGGTCTGCAGGGTGTCGAACAGCTCGGTGAGCTGCACGCCCTGGGCCTTGGCTTTCACGCGATCCACTTCCGCATCCAGCTGCGGCACGTTGGCCTGGTAGCTGGAAATCGGGAAGGCCATGCCCGGGGTCTGCGCAACGGCACCCTGCATCGACTGCACGGCATTCTGCAGCGCGCCGTAACCCAGATTGCCACGGTCCTCGATGAACATCTGGTAGCCGTTGCCGTTACCCAGGCCGAGGATCGGCGGCGGCATCAGGGCGAAGGCAAAGCCTTCCTGCAGGCCGGCGATCTTCTGGTTGATCTCGGCGTTGATCTGCGCAGCCGTACGGCCATGACGCTCGTTGAACGGCTTGAGCGGAATGAACGCCACGCCGGTGTTGGGCGTATTGGTGAACTGCAGCGCGTTGAGGCCGGGGAACGAAATGGTGTGGGCGACGCCATCGGTTTCCTGGGCGATCTTGGCGACCTTGCGCAGCATTTCATCGGTACGCGCGATCGACGAACCCTCCGGCAGCTTCACGCCAGCGATCAGGTACAGCTTGTCCTGGGTCGGGATGAAGCCCGGCGGCACCAGCTTGAAGATCACGCCGGTACCGACCAGCAGGATCGCGTAGACCACGAACACGGCACCGCGACGGCCGAGGATCTTCGACACGCCACGCTCGTACTTCTCCGAGCTGGACTTGAAGAAGCGGTTGAACGGACGGAACACCCAGCCGAACAGGCGGTCGATGATGCGCGTCGGTGCGTCCTTGGCGGCGTCATGCGGCTTCAGCAGGCGTGCGGCCAGGGCCGGCGACAGGGTCAGCGAGTTGATGGCCGAGATCACCGTGGAGATGGCGATGGTGACGGCGAACTGCTTGTAGAACTGGCCGGTGACGCCGGACAGGAAGGCCATCGGCACGAACACGGCGCACAGCACCAGCGCGATCGCGATGATCGGGCCGGACACTTCGCGCATGGCCTGGTGGGCCGCAGCCAGCGGGGTGAGGCCCTCCTCGATGTTGCGTTCAACGTTTTCCACGACCACGATCGCGTCGTCGACCACGATGCCGATCGCCAGCACCAGGCCGAACAGGCTCAGCGTGTTGATCGAGAAGCCCAGCAGGTACAGCGCGGCAAAGGTACCCACCACCGACACCGGCACGGCGATCAGCGGAATGATCGAGGCACGCCAGGTCTGCAGGAACAGGATCACCACCAGCACCACCAGGGCGATGGCTTCGAGCAGGGTGGACACCACGGCCTTGATCGAATCACGCACGAAGATGGTGGTGTCATACACCGCTTCGTACTTCACGTCGGCAGGCATGGTCTTCTGCATCTCGTCCATGGTGCCGATGACCGCATCACGGATCTCAAGCGCATTGGCACCCGGCGACTGGAAGACGCCGATGCCGACCGCGTTCTTGCCATCCAGCTGCGAACGCAGGGTGTAGTCGCCGGCGCCCAGTTCCACACGGGCCACATCGGACAGGCGCACGATCTCGCCATCAGTGCCGCTCTTGAGCACGATGTCGCCGAATTCCTTTTCGCTCTTCAACCTGCCCTGGGCATTGATCAGGGTCAGGAACTGGCTGTTGGGCAGCGGCTCGGCACCGAGCTGGCCGGCCGAAACCTGCACGTTCTGCTCGCGCATGGCGCGCACCACGTCGCTGGCGGTCAGGCCACGCGAGGCCACCTTGTCCGGGTCCAGCCAGGCGCGCATGGCGTAGTCACCGCCACCGAAGATCTGTGCATCACCCACGCCCGGGATACGGGCCAGCGCGTCCTTGACGTGCAGGCGGGCGTAGTTGCGCAGGTACAGGGTGTCGTACTTGCCATTGGGCGAGGTCAGGTGCACCACCATCAGGAACGTCGGCGACTGCTTCTGGGTGGTCACACCCTGCCGGCGCACGTCCTCGGGCAGGCGCGCCTGCGCCTGCGCCACGCGGTTCTGCACCTTCACCGCCGCTGCGTCCGGGTCGGTGCCCGGGCGGAAGGTGACGGTCATCTGCAGCACGCCATCGGAGCCGGCCACCGACTTGAGGTACATCATGCCCTCGACGCCGTTGATCGCCTCTTCCAGCGGGGTGGCCACGGTTTCAGCGATGACCTTGGGGTTGGCGCCCGGGTAGACCGTGCGCACGACCACCGACGGCGGCACCACTTCAGGGTACTCGCCGATCGGCAGCAACGGGATCGAGATCAGGCCTGCGGCGAAGATCACGATCGACAGCACCGCCGCGAAGATCGGCCTGTCGATGAAGAAACGGGAAAAGTCCATGGAGGAATTCCTGGGAAATGCCGCCGACGGGCAACAGCCGCCCTGCCCCTCGTCAAAATGACGAAGGCAGGGAAGGCTGTCGCTGGCGCCGACAGCTAAGCGGACACTTGGATCAGGAGACGGCGGATCAGTGGTTCAGGGCGGCGGTGGCATCGCGGCCCGGTGCGGGCGCCGGCGAGGGCTGCATCGCCACCGCCTTGGCCTGCACCGGCATGCCCGGCATGAAGACCTTCTGCACGCCATCGATGATGACCTTGTCACCGGCGGCCAGGCCGCTCTGGACGATGCGCAGGCCTTCGGCGGTGCGGCCGAGCTGGATGTCGCGGCGCTGGGCCTTGCCATCCTTGTCGACCACGTACACGTACTTGCGGTCCTGGTCGGTCAGCACGGCCTTGTCGTCGATCAGCATGGCCTGGAACTGGCCGCTGCCCAGCAGCTGCACGCGGGCGAACAGGCCCGGGGTGAACTGGCGATCGGCGTTGTCCAGCAGTGCGCGGACGCGGATGGTGCCGGTGCTGCGGGCCACCTGGTTGTCGAGGAAATCGACCTTGCCGGTGTGCGGGTAGCCTTCTTCACCGGACAGGCCGACCTTCACCGGCAGCTCGCTGTCACGCTCGCTCGGGCGTTCGCCCTTGCGGGCCATCTGGGCGTAGCGGAGGAAGGTGCTTTCGTCGGCATCGAAGTACACGAACACCGTATCCAGCGAGACCAGCGTGGTCAGCACGCTGGCGCTGTCGCCGGCGGTGACCAGGTTGCCGGCGGTGACCATCGCGCGGCCGGCACGGCCGTCGATGGGCGCGCGCACCTTGGTGAATTCCAGGTTGAGGCGCGCGGCATCCAATGCTGCCTGCGCAGCCTGCACCGCCGCACCGGACTGATCAGCTGCAGCGCGACGCTGCTCGGCGGTCTCGGTGGAGATGGCCTGCTGCTCGGACAGGCGCTTGGCGCGCTCGGATTCGCTGCGGGCCAGGCTGGCCTGGGTGCGGGCACGGGCCAGCTCGGCGGCGGCGCGATCGTACTCGGCCTGGTAGCTGCGGGCGTCGATGGTGAACAGGACAGCGCCCTTCTTCACTTCTTCGCCTTCAACGTAATTGACCTTGTCGATGTAGCCGGACACGCGCGGGCGCAGCTCGACGCTCTGCACGGCCTCGACGCGGCCGCTGAACTCGTCCCACTGGCTGATCGGCTTGACCAGCACCGGGGCGGCACTGACCTGCGGCGGCGGCGGTGCGCCGGCCTCTTCGGCATGGCCGCCACTGCAGGCGGCCAGCACCGCAGCTGCGAGGATCGACACGCCGGCCATCGCCAGGCGATGGCTGAAACGGTGTGAGGTGGTGTTGGGGGAAGTCATGGCATGCATCCGTACGGAAGGGGTGGTACAGCGTAGGAATCGAAGATCGGTAAAGCGGCGGCGTAGCCTGCGACCTCAACGATGGTTGAGGTCAAGCAACGCCTGCGGTGTCGCGCCACAGCGGTGGCAGGTCGAGGTTCAACAGGCCGCGCGGCAGTTCCGCATCGCTGTTGTCGCAGCGGACGATGGCGCGGTTGTCGCGGCATCCGTCCAGCAGGGACACCACGCGGCGGCCGACCAGCAGCGAGCTCGGCCACTCGATGCAGGCATTGGCCGCATTGGCCGGCGTGCAGACCGGACTGCACACTTCCAGCATCTGCGCACGCACGCCCAGCGCCTGCGCTTCCTGGTGCACCACCTGCGCGTACATGCGCAGCGCAGCGGTGGTGATGGAGGTTTCACCGTAGCCCGCCCAGGGCTTGGCACCGGCGGGGCTGCCGATCATCACGTAGCGGCGGGCATGCGGGTTGTCCTGCAGCAGTGGCAGCAGGTGGCGCACCGCATGGGCGTGCGGCATCAGGTCGGCCTGCATCGCACCCAGCAGTGCATCGCCGCTGCGGTCGATGACACGGCCGCGGTTGTACGGCCCGCCCATCGCAGCGACCACCGCGGCCAGCGGGCGCGGACGCTGCGCCACGCGTTCGGCCAGCACCTTCGCCGAGCCGTCGTCACTGAGCGAGCCCAGCATCGTCTGCAGGCCCGGCTCATCGGCGAACTGCTCGTGCAGTGCCGCCAGTCGGCCCGGGTCGCGCCCCACCACCAGGACCGGACTGCCGGCCTCCAGCAGGGCGCCGACCACGCCCTGGCCGACGGCACCGGCGCCGCCGAGAACCAGGACTTCGGGCGTCAGAATCCCATTCACGGGACATTTCCTCCCAAATCCGGGATAGTCCCAATTCGACGCAGTCGATCGCCCTGCTGGGCGGACAGGCGGATCGAGCTGCCGCGCTGGTTACGCATGGGCGCGGTAAACTCCCGGAAATCCTTGTGTACCAAGGAACTGGGGCGGGCTTCGACGGTCATTGCCAGGTCCAGAGCGTTCTGGCCGGCACGCCGGAAGTGGGCAAGAATGTTGCGCAGGCTCATGGGGGACGAGCTCCATTTCACGAATGGCGCCACGATAGACCTCAAACCTTTACTTGATTAGTCCGGATTAAGGGGAATAATCATCCCGTCCCCGGTCCAATCGATCTGTCACGATTGTCCCATCCCCGCCGTCCAGGATCCCGACCATGTCCCACGATCTCAACGAGACGCTGATCTTCGTCAAGGTGGTCGAGCAAGGCAGCTTCATTGCCGCTGCCAAATCGCTCGGCCTGCCCAAGACCACGGTCAGCCGCAAAGTGCAGGAGCTGGAAACGCGCCTGGGTGCGCGCCTGCTGCATCGGACCACGCGCCGCCTCGGCCTGACCGAAGCCGGTTCGATCTATCACGAGCACTGCCAGCGCATCGCGCGCGAACTGGAAGAAGCCGAGAGCGCGGTGAGCCAGCTGCAGTCCGGCCCGCGTGGCTGGCTGCGTTTCACCGTGCCCTACTCCATCGGCATTACCTGGATCGCGCCGCTGCTGGGCCAGTTCCACGCGCAGTACCCGGAAATCCGCCTGGACATGCACCTGGGCAACGAGAAGCTGGACCTGATTGCAGGCGAAGCCGATCTTGCCCTGCGCGTGGGTGCGCTGCCCGATTCCAACCTGGTTGCGCGCAAGCTGGGCAGCCTGCGCACGCAGGTGTTTGCCAGCCCGGCCTACATCGAACGCTACGGCGAGCCGCTGCACCCGGAGGAGCTGCAGTTCCACCGCATCCTGGCCATGCGCAAGCCGTACCACACCGGCAACTCGCCGCGCTTCACCTGGCAGCTGGGCGAAAACGGTGGCGAGCTGCGCGATTTCCCGGTGACGCCGCTGATGACCGCCAACGACATGTCGGCGTTGAACGGCGCGCTGGTGTGCGGCGAAGGCCTGCTGCTGACCGGCGACGTGATGGCCAAGCCGTTCGTCGAATCGGGCATGGTGCGCCGCGTGCTGGCCGGTTGGACCGGGCCGGAAGTGGACTTCAACGCGGTGTTTGCTGGCGGCCGCCTGGTCTCGCCGAAGGTGCGTGCCTTCGTCGATTTCCTGGTGGAGAAGCTCAACTTCGACGCCAACTACATGCTGGCGCAGTGCCCGGCGGCGAAGCTGGCACGGCAGCAGCAGGAAAAGGAAGATGCCGCGCTGGAAACCAGTGGCAAGCGCATCCTCGAGAAGGTCACTGCTGCGGCATGACCGACGCATCCACGCATGACGTGGATCTACACGGTAGCGTCGCCGGTCAACCCAGCACGTGCTCGACCAGCGCGCGCAGCTTAGGCTCGGCCTGGCGGCGGCTCGGGTAATACAGGAAAAAGCCCGCGAAACGCGGGCAGTACGGCTCCAGCAGCGGCACCAGTTCGCCGCGCTGCAGCCAGGGCCGCCAGGTCTCTTCCATGCCGATGGCGATGCCCGCGCCGGCCACCGCCAGGCGCGCCATCACGCCCATGTCGTTGCTGGTGATTTCCGGCTGCACATCGACACTGAACTCCCGTCCGCGCTCTTCGAATTCCCAACGATACGGCGCCTTGCCTGGCGCACTGCGCCAACCGATGCAGCGATGATCGGCCAGCTCGCGCGGATGCGTGGGCAGCGCATGCTGATCGCGGTATGCCGGCGCGCACACCACCAGCTGCCGCTGCCGTGCCGACACCGGTACCGCCACCATGTCCTGGGCGATGACTTCGCCCAGGCGCACGCCGGCATCGAAGCCCGCACCGACGATGTCGAATTCCTCGTCACTCACCGTGATGTCCAGCTGCAGCGCCGGGTGCCGCGCCGCGAAGCTGGCCAGCATCGGCCCAGCCAGAAAGGCTTCAGCGATGGAGGACACCGCGAGCCGCAGTTGCCCCGATACGGCAGCCTGGCGACGTTGGGTCGCCTCCAGCGCGGTATCCAGCTCTGCCAGCGCCGGCCGCACCGAGGACAGCAGCGCCTGCCCCGCATCGGTCAGGTTGACGCTGCGCGTGGTGCGCAGGACCAGGGCAATGCCCAGCGCCTGTTCCAGCTTGCTGATCGTCTGGCTGACCGCAGACCGGGTCACGCCCAGCTGCTCGGCGGCGCCGGTGAAGCTGCGGCATTCGGCCACCCGCTGGAACACGGCAAGGGCATTGAGATCCACGGACATTGGTTAGCAATCCTTAACAGTCTGATCGGCAATAGGCATCTTATCGCGACAACGTGGGGGATCTACCGTGGCGACACCGGGTCCAGACCGACCCTTTCCCCGTCCAGGAGTCCTGCCATGAGCCTTTCCCGAACCATCCTCATCACCGGCGCATCCAGTGGCATCGGTGCCGGCATCGCCCGCGCACTGGCCCAGCCGGGCGCGCGCCTCGTGCTCGGCGCACGCCGCCTCGACCGGCTGCAGGCACTCGCCGACGAACTGCGCGGACAAGGTGCGCAGGTGCGGGTGCAGGCGCTGGACGTGACCCAGCGCGCGCAGGTCGAGGCGTTCGCTGCGATGGCGCTGGCGGAGTTCGGCAGTATCGACGTGATCGTCAACAACGCCGGCGTCATGCCGCTCTCGCCGATGGCCTCGCTGAAGGTGGACGAGTGGGACCGGATGATCGACGTCAACATCCGCGGCGTGCTGTACGGCATCGCCGCCGTGCTACCGCACATGCAGGCGCGTGGCCAGGGCCAGATCATCAACATCGCCTCGATCGGTGCGCTGTCGGTGGTGCCGACGGCAGCGGTGTACTGCGCGACCAAGTACGCCGTGCGCGCGATCTCCGAGGGCCTGCGCCAGGAGCATCGCGACCTGCGGGTGACCTGCATCCACCCGGGCGTGGTGGAAAGCGAGTTGGCGGACACCATCACCGACCCGGTCGCCGCGGAGGCGATGGTGCAGTACCGCGCCATCGCGCTGCAGCCTGATGCGATCGGCCGCGCAGTGCGGTTTGCGATCGAGCAGCCGGGCGACGTGGACGTGAACGAGATCGTGGTGCGGCCGACGGCGGCGGGGTGATGTGTAGAGTCGAGCTTGCTCGACTGCTTTTTGTAGAGTCGAGCCATGCTCGACTGCTTCTACGGAGTCGAGCATGGCTCGACTCTACAAAGCCCAGAGCGTGCCGAGCAACGCTCGGCACCTACCAAGAGCAGGAGCAGTCGAGCATGGCTCGACTCTACAAAGGCCAGAGCGTGCCAAGCAGAAGCAGGCGATGCGGCGGACGGTTCCATGGCGTGCCGAGCAACGCTCGGCACCCACAAAAATGCCGCCTGCAAGGGCGGCATTTTCGTTCCGGCCCAAGGCCGGACCGGCTCAAGCAGTAACGCTGCGCGTTACTGCTTGAGCGGAATCACACGAATCTCCACGCGGCGGTTCTGCGCGCGGCCGGCGTCGGTGCTGTTGTCGGCAATCGGATAGGCCTTGCCGGCGCCCAGGGTTTCAATGCGCACCTGCTGCACGCCCTGGCCGACCAGATACTGGGCCACCGAATCCGCGCGCTCCTTCGACAGGCGGTTGTTCACCGCGTCGCTGCCGATGCTGTCGGTGTGGCCGACCACTTCGATCATGGTCTGGTTGTACTCGTTCAGCGTGCTGGCAACGCCGTTGAGCGAGCCATAGAACTGCGGCTTCAGCGCCGACTTGCCGAAGTCGAAGGTGATGCCGTCCGGCAGGTTCAGGGTGATGTTGTCGCCCTGGCGCTGCACGTCGATGCCGGTGTTGGCGGTGCGCTCACGCAGGGCGCGCTCCTGGCGATCCTGGTAGTTGCCGATGGCAGCGCCACTCAGCGCGCCGATGCCGGCGCCGACCAGCGCGTGCTGGCGACGTTCGGTGGCGCTGTTGCCGCTCAGCAGGCCAGCCGCCACGCCGACGGCGGTGCCGATCAGGGCGCCACGGCCGGTGCGGTTCTGCTGTTCGGTCGGGTTGCCGTACTGGTCACTCTGCACATAGGAGCCGCCGGTGGCGCACGCCGTCAGCGCGGCAGCGGTCATCAGGGCCAGGGCGACGTTGCGGGTGGTATTGCGGATCATGGTGGTCTCCTTGGATGCCGGCCAGTGCGGCGTGCGAACGACCCGGAGGATATACAGCCCGGCGCGATGCCGGGATGATGGATGTGAAGGCCGGACGTGCTGCATTCAGCTTTCTGAGCCGGCCTTCATCGGCGGCCTTTACGCGCCGCCCGTGCTCCGGTAGGCCGCCAGCGCGGCGTCGCGGCCTGCAGCCAGGTCCACCAGCGGGGTGCGCGGGTAGCCCGGCGCCTTGTCAGCAAGCAGCAGCGGATGCTGCCACGGCGCGAAGCGCGCCTTGACCGGCAGCGCGGCCAGTTCCGGCACCCAGCGGGTGATGTAACGGGCCTGCGGATCGAACTTCTCGGCCTGGGTGACCGGATTGAACACGCGGAAATACGGCGCCGCGTCGGCCCCGGTGCCCGCCACCCACTGCCAGCCCATCGTGTTGTTGGCCAGGTCGGCATCGACCAGCGTGTCCCAGAACCAGCGCGCGCCGTGCAGCCAGTGCGCGCGCAGGTGCTTGCACAGGTAGCTGGCAACGATCATCCGCACCCGGTTGTGCATGTAACCGGTATGCCACAGCTCGCGCAGGCCGGCATCGACGATCGGCACGCCGGTGTTGCCACGCTGCCAGTCGTGCAGCTGCGCGCCACTGGGGTGGGCCCAGGGGAAGCGATCAAAGCGCGGGTTGAGGTTCTCGTTCGGCGTCTTCGGGAAGTGGTGCAGCAGGTGATAGGCGAAATCACGCCAGCCGAGCTGGCGCAGGTAGCCGTCGATATCGGCATCAGTGCCGGCACTGCGCAGGCCTTCCAGCGCATGGGCGATGCGCCACGGTGCGATCTCACCAAAATGCAGGTGCGGCGACATCCGCGAGGTGCCTACACGGTCCGGCAGGTCACGCTGCTCGCGGTACCCGCGCAGGGCGCCATCCTCGAACACCGACAACGCCTCCAGCGCACCCGCTTCGCCCGGCTGCCAGTGCTCCCAGAAGCCGGTGTCCCAGTCCAGCGCCGGCGCCAGCTGCAGTTCCTCCAGCGCGAGACTCGCGACGCCGTGCGATGCCAGCTTCTTCGGCGCGGCTTGCAGCGCAGGCAAGCGCCAGTGGCTGAGCACGTTGCGCCAGTACGGGGTGAACACCTTGTACGGCTGTCCCTGCTGGGTGGCGACATCCCACGGCTCGAACAGCAGGCTGCCGTTGCAGCTCTGCGCGTCGATGCCCTGCTCGCGCAGCGTGCGCTTGATGGTGGCGTCGCGCGGCTGGGTGGCCGGCTCGTACTTGCGGTTCCAGTACACCGCCTCGGCGCCGGTCTCCTCGATCAGTGCCTGCAGCGTGGCCAGGCTCTCGCCGCTGCGCAGCACCAGCGCCGAACCGCGTGCACGCAGGTCAGCATCGAGCGCGGCCAGCGAGCGGTGTCGCCAAGCATCCGACGCTGCGCCAGGCACCCATTCGCCCTCTTCCTGCGGCGCATGGATGTAGACCGGCACCACCTCGTGGCCGGCATCGAGCGCGGCCTGCAGGGCCGGATTGTCCTGCAGCCGCAGATCGCGGCGGAACCACACCAACGCTACCGACACGTGCATCGCCTTCGTTCTGGATGGCGCACATGATAGCCAGCGGCGGTGAAGGCATTGCACGCAGGGCCGTCTGCTAGGCTGCCGGGCCCATTACCGGAACAACGTCGCCATGGATGACCTGCACGCTGCCTTCGCCCGTTTCGGCCCGTTGCAGGCCCAGGACGGACAGGACTGGGACGGTCCCTTCCCGCTGCCGCCGGTGCTGGCGCGTTTCTACGCGCAGGTCGGGCCGCTGGGCCACGAGATCAATGCCAAGGTCGGCCGTGCCGGCATCACCATCCCCGGCCTTGAGGTGTGGGTGCCGCCGCTGCAGCGTCTGTGGAGCTACCAGGCCGGGTATCGCTGGAACGGCGTGGACGGCGAGCCGATCGAGGACTGGGCCGCCAACTGGCTGGTCGTGGCCGACCTCGGCGCCGATCCTTTCATCCTTGATATGGAGGACGGCCGCATATTGTTCGCACGGCACGGCTGCGGCAGCTGGGAGGCCGATACGTTCATCGACGACCTGCCGACTCTTATGGCAGCCCTCGCCGCGGCCGGCACGGTGTATCTGGAAGCCGGCGACGATCTCTACAACGATGACGACGATGGCGGCATCCGCGCCGAGCACCAGGAGGCAGCCGTGCAGGCGGTGGCCCGGGTGTTGGGCGACCGGATCGACGCGGAGTCATTCATCGAGACGCTACTGGGCTGAATCCACGCATGGCGTGGATCTACCTGGGGCGAATCCACGCATGGCGTGGATCTACCTGGGGTGAATCCACGCATGGCGTGGATCTACTTTTCGAAGCGCTTCATCGCCTCGCTGATCAGCGCACGGGCTTCGGCGGCATTGCCCCAGCCATTGAGCTGCACCGGATTGCGGCCGGCCGGCAGGTCCTTGTAGACCCGGAAGAACGCCTCGATGCGCTGCCGTTCGATCTCGGGCAGATCGGACAGGTCGCGGATGTTGGCGTAGGTCGGGTCGACCTTGTCGGTGGGCACGCCGATCACCTTCTCGTCGTGCTCGCCGCCATCGATCATCTTCAGGTAGCCGATCGGACGGAAGCGCACGATCACGCCGGGGTGCAGCGGTTCGCGGGTCAGCACCAGCGCATCCAGCGGATCGTTGTCACCGGCCAGCGTGCGCGGCATCGAGCCATAGTTGGCCGGATAGGCCACCGGCATCGACTGGAAGCGATCCACATGTACCAGGCCGTCTTCCTTGATCTCGTACTTGGTGAAGCTGCCGGCCGGGATCTCCACCGCCAGGTTCACTTCGGCCGGGGCCTGCTTCGGCTGCGCTGCCAGGAACGGGTGCAGCACGCTGTCGGCGGCGGTCACGGCACCGGCCACCAGCAGCAGGGCTGCGCCCAGGGCGGCCAGCGGGGCGATGCGTCGAGTTGAGTTCATGCGGTCACTCCTCATTCCCAGCAACGGTCGGCACGGCCCTTGGCGGTCTGCGCACGCGGGCAGTCGCGCGGGGCGATGCGGTCTTCGCGCAACTCCACCCGCTGCTTGCCGCCAGCGGCGTCGCGGCGCAGCTCGAAGGCATCGTACAACCGGCCGGTGACGGTGTGGGCTTCGTAGCGCAGGTGCTGCGGGTCGATCTTCAGCACCTGGAACAGCTGGGTGTCCTCGGCCACCGGGTCCATCGTCCGGCGTGCCTCGTCGGACAGGCGGTACTGCTTCGGGCCGGCCACCGTCACCACGTACTGCGGCGTGGCGGCCTGCCCTTCGCCGCGGCGGCCGTAGGTGTGGTCATGGCCCTGCAGCACCAGGTCGACGTTGTGGCGGCGGACCACCGGCAGCAGCACGTCGCGCAGCGCCGCGTTCTCGCGGCCTTCGCGCGGCGAATAGAACGGCTGGTGCAGCAGCACGATGGTCCACGGGTGCGGGTTGTTGGCCAGCACCTTGTCCAGCCACTGCGCCTGCGCCTTGGCCGTACCCAGGTCGAGTGCGGATGTGCCATCGAGCACAGCCACGCGCACGTCCTGCACGTCGAACCAGTAGGTGCTGCTGGCCGCAGCTGCGGCACCATTGCCCGGCAGCGCGAACGTCACCGGCCAGTGCTTGCCCAGCACGCGGCGTTCCTGCGGGGTGTCCTCGAACTCTTCGAAGTACTCGTGGTTGCCGATGGCCGGGGCCACCAGGGTTTCCTGCGCCAGCCAGCTGGTGGCGGCGAACCACTCGCCCCACTCGCTGTCATCGGCGCCGTCACCACCGCTGACCAGGTCACCGGCAAACAGGCTCATGCGTGCCTCCGGTGCGGTCTTCTGCGCGGCACGAACGACGCGGCTGACATGGCTGAGGTTCTTGTTCTGGGTATCGCCGAAGTACAGCAGGGTCAGCGGCTCGCCGGCCTTGCCCAGCGTGCGCAGCTGGTTCCAGGCACTCCAGCTGCCATTGCCCTGCACGCGGTACACGTACAGGGTGTCCGGCGTCAGCCCCTCGACTTCGGCGCGATGGTGGTGCGATACGCCGTTCTCGGTCTTCAGTTCCTGGGTCTTCGCACGCACCTGGCGGATGCCCTCGATGGCCGGCGAATCACCGGCCAGGGCGATTTCCAGCAGCGGCGCCTGCACGCTGCCATCGGTACGCCAGGCCACGGCGAAGCCCTGGCTGGGATCGACCGACGGCGAGGCGACGATGCGGTCCGGCACGGTCGTGGCTGCATAGTGGTGGCTGCCCACCGGCACCTGGGTGTTCGGTTCGGCGGCGGCAAAGCCCAGCGCAGGAACCGCCAGCAGCAGGCCCAGCGCGAGGGCATTCATGCAACGACGGCTCATGCGCCACACTCCAGCGGCAGCGACAGCTGTTTGGCGATGGCCTCCCAGTCGAAGGCGACCACGCCCTGGTCGTCATGCACGGCGTAGAGCGCGCCATGCGGGAAGCGCGGACTCGGCTGCTGCATCATCCAGATGCCATCGGTGTTGGCCACGGTGTTGCCCTGGAAGGCACCCACCGGCTTCAGCGTATGGCGGTCAAACAGGTGGAACACGCTGCGCTGCTTGCCCTGCTCGGTGGTGATCCACCAGCCATCCTTGCCGCAGGTGCGCAGCATCACGCCTTCGGCCTGCGCCTTGAACACATCGCGGCCAAAGGTGGTGCCGGTGAAACGGCCGGCCAGTGTGTAGACCTTGAACTCGCTGGCGTAGCTTTCGTCTTCCTCGGCGATCAGCAGGCGATCGTTGGCCGGGTCGCCCCAGATTGATTCGACCACGCGCAGTGCGCCGGCCTCGCTGGTATCGCCGATGCTGGCCGCCAAGGTCGCCTGAACCTTGGCGCCATCGCGGGTGACGTGGTACTGGCGCACGCGCTTGTCCAGCTCGGCCAGCGGCGGCAGGATGTCCTTGCCCTGTGCATCCTCGCCGTTGTCCCACGAATCGGTGACGTACACGCTGTAGCCATCGGCACGGCGGTCGACCCACAGGCCATACGGCTTGCGCAGGTCGTCGGCACCAAACACCGCCAGCGGGGTGAAATCGGGCAGCGAGAACACCTGCACGCGGTGGTTGTCGCGCTCGACGATCCACAGCAGGTCGTCGGTCACCGAGATGCCGTTGGGGCGGTCGAACTGGCCCAGCGCGGTGCCGGCGGTGCCGACGTCGCGCAGGTGCTGGCCGGTGCTGCCGTCATACACCACCAGCTTGTCGGTGGCCTTGGCCGTGGCGATCAGCCAGGTCTTGCCGTCCGGCGCCTTCCACGCAGCGGGCGAGTCGATGTTGTCGTCCGGGGTCATCGGGCTGAGGAACGCCTCGGCGATGGTCGACACCGAGCGCGCGGCCTCAGCCGGTGCCTTCGCGGCGGCGCCGGTCCCGGCATCGGCCGGTGCCTCCGCCGGCGTGCAGCCGGCGGCAAGGCAGGCAGCCATCGCGGCGGCCAGCAGGGTCATGCCACGCGCCATCACAGGGCCACCTTCAGGCCGATGGCGTAGGTGCGGCCGTACTCTTCCATCTGCAGGGTGCGCGAACGGGTGCCCTGGTAGAGCTCCAGCGGCTTGTCGAGCAGGTTCTGCGCTTCGAAGTACATGCTGATGCGCGGGGTGAACTTGTAATCCAGCGAGAAGTCGAGCTGGGTGTTGGGCGCGACGTAGATGTCGAACGCGCGGCCCGCACCGACGGTGTCCAGGTACTCGCTGCGGTAGACCGCGGCCAGGCGCGTGCTCAGGCCGTACTTCTCGTAGCCGATGTGCGCGCTGTAGACGTGCTTGGAAGCGCGCGGCAGCATGAAGTCCTCGCCCTCGCGGCCGTCGATGCCTGCATCGAACTTGGTGTCGAGCCAGGTGCCGCTGGCACCGACCAGCAGGCCGTCCAGCGCGCCAGGCAGGAATGCCAGCTGCTGCTGCCAGTTGAACTCGGCACCACGCACGGTGGCCTTGCGGCCATTGATCGGGCGGGTCACGTCGAGGCCGTCATAGGCCGGATCGTTCTGGCTGACGGTCTCCACGATGTAGCCGTCGATGGACTTGTGGAACAGGCCCAGCGAGACGATGCCGGTGCTGCCGATGTACTTCTCGACCGACAGGTCGATGTTCTTCGATTCGTAGGGATCCAGCTGCGGGTTGCCCAGGCGCAGCTCTTCGTCACCGGCGTTCAGCGCGCGGCGCGGCGAGATGTCACCGAAGGACGGGCGCGAGACCGTCTTGTTGGCCGAGGCGCGCAGCACCCAGTCGTCAGCCGCGTCGTAGCGCAGGTGCAGGCCCGGCAGCACGTTGGTGTAGCTGCGGTTGGCCTGCACCGGGTTGACGGTGTAGCCGTCATCGTCGTCCAGCTCGACGCTGTTGCCCGTGGCCTTGAAGCGGGTGTTTTCCACGCGCACGCCACCGATGATGCGCAGCGCGCCGATGTCCCAGGTGCCCATCGCGTAGCTGGCGAAGATGTCTTCGCTGGCGGTGTAGTCCTCTTCCAGCGAGGTGGCGGCGTTGCCGGCAACGTCCTGCGGGCGGGCGGTGTAACGGCTGCCATTCTGCGCCCAGTAGCGGCGCATGGCCGCCGAGCTCATGCCCTGCCCCATCACGCCGTGGCGGTGTTCCGGGTCGGCGGCGGTCCAGGTGGTCAGGTCGATGTCCGGGCCGCGTCGCAGCTCGCTTTCGTCCACGTTGACATCACGGTCGCGCCAGCGGCCCAGCAGGCCGAACTTGATGCTGCTGCTGTCGCCGTCGAAACGCACGTTGACCTGCGCGCTGCGTTCTTCGTCGTTGACCTGCTTGGGCGAGATCACGAAGCGGTCGAACGCGTAGTTCGCGTTGTCCATCCAGTCGTTGCTGCTGAGCGTGTAGGTCGGCAGGCGGCTGCGCTGGTCCAGGGTGCCGGACATGTCGTCGGCATCCAGTTCGAAGCGCGCTTCCATCTCGTCGTTGACGCGCTCTTCGGTACGGGTGTAGCCGATCTTGTAATCGACCACCGCGTTGGTCAGCTTGTTCTCGCCACCCAGGCTGGCAGCAAAGGTGTTTTCCTTCTTGGTGCGGTAGCGCATGCGCTTCTGGATCGCATCCGACGGCAGGTCGTCCAGGCGGAACTGGTCGGTGCCGGTGGCGACCATGTCGGCGTCGTCGAAGTTGTAGATCACGCGCTGGCGCGTTTCGGCATCGTCGAACTGGCTGTACAGGGTGCGCAGGTAGTACTTGCTGTCCTCGTCCGGGCGCCAGTCCATGTTGAGGTTGGCACCGATGCGCTTGCGCTCGATCTCGTACTTGCGGTTCTGCAGGTTGATCGCGGTGACATCGCCCGGAGCGGCATCCTTCTCACCGTCGTACTCGACTTCGGTGTTGTCCGACTCGAACTTGCGGTTCTGGTAATTCACGCCCAGCGCCACGCCGAAGGTGTCGGCGAACACTTCGCTGTAGTTGAACGAGGCCTTCGGGCTGGTCTCGCCGGACAGCTGCTGGTGGCTGGCTTCGATCTTGCCACGCAGGCTGCGGCCGTCGCGGTCGAAGGCCGACGCCGATTCAACCAGCACCGCGCCGCCGATGGCATCACCGGGCATGTCCGGGGTGGGCGACTTGACCACGCGCAGGCGTTCGGTCGAATCGGAGGGAATGACGTCCAGCGGCGCGGCGCGGCTGGAATCTTCCGGGGTACCCACGGCGATGCCATCGATGCTGACGCTGTTGAGGTTGGCATCCAGGCCGCGGATGACCACGAAACGGCCTTCTCCCTGGTCGCGGGTCACGCTGATGCCCGGCAGCCGCTGCAGCGATTCGGCGACGTTCTTGTCCGGGTACTGGCCCAGGGCATCGGAGGACACGGCGTCTTCGATGGCGTCGCTGCTGCGCTTGAGGTCGACCGCGCGGATCTGCGATTCGAGCTGGGCGCGCACTTCGATGCGGTCCAGGTCGACGGCATCGGCGGCAACCGCGCCGGTGGCGGCCAAGGCCTGCTGCCCGGCGGCCTGCAGCGGTGCTGCGGCCCCCAGCGCCAGGGTCACGGTGATGGCCATGGCCAGCGGAGTCTTGATGTGCACGGTGGAGTCCCATACCTGTGAAGAATGGGTCTGCACGGTATGTCCGCAAGATTGCATGGCGGTGACACTGTTCAGCACATTCATTGCATGCGGCGTGGGCTTCGCAGCGCTGATCCGGCAAAATGGGGGCCTCTCTCCATTCCCCTTCCCGACCATGAAGATCGTCGAAGTGCGCCACCCGCTGGTGCAGCACAAGATCGGCCTGATGCGCAACGCCGCGCTCAGCACCAAGGATTTCCGCGAGCTGGCCAACGAACTGGGCACGCTGCTGGCCTACGAGGCCACCGCCGACCTGGAGACCGAGCCGCACACCCTGCCCGGCTGGGCCGGCCCGGTCACCGTGCAGCGCATCGCCGGTGCCAAGATCACCGTGGTGCCGATCCTGCGTGCCGGCCTGGGCATGCTCAGCGGCGTGCTGTCGCTGATCCCGGCCGCGCGCGTGAGCGTGGTCGGCCTGCAGCGCGATGAGGAAACCCTGCAGCCGGTGCCCTATTTCGAGCGCCTGACCGGCCGCCTGGAAGAGCGCGACGCGCTGATCCTGGACCCGATGCTGGCCACCGGCGGTACCCTGATCGCCACCATCGACATGCTCAAGCGCGCCGGCGCGCGCCGCATCAAGGGCATCTTCCTGGTCGCGGCGCCGGAAGGCATCGAAGCGGTCAAGGCCGCGCATCCGGACGTGGAGATCTACACCGCGGCCATCGATGCCCAGCTCAACGACAAGGGCTACATCCTGCCGGGCCTGGGCGATGCGGGCGACCGCATCTTCGGTACCCGCGTGGTGTGATCCGGTTCAAGGGGTCAGAGCCCTTTGCCCGTG
Organism: Stenotrophomonas sp. PFBMAA-4; assembly: GCF_030053215.1. Lineage (NCBI taxonomy): Bacteria > Pseudomonadati > Pseudomonadota > Gammaproteobacteria > Lysobacterales > Lysobacteraceae > Stenotrophomonas > Stenotrophomonas sp. PFBMAA-4. Next base: position 49,926 of record NZ_JASGBW010000015.1, read on the forward strand.
CAAAGGGATCTGACCCCGGGGTCGGAACCCTTTCGCAGAAAGGGCTCCGACCCCGAGTCTTTACAGCCCGGCCGCCAGCGCTTCCAGCTGGTCAATGGCCATGTTCCAGCCCTCAAAGAACCCCATCTGTTCGTGCTGGTCACGGACTGTCTTGTCCGGGTGCATCACCTGCGCGGTGTAGCGGCAGCCCTGCCCTTCGTCTTCCAGGGTGATGATGGCGGTGAAGCCCAGCCACGGCGTCTGCGGGCGCCAGCCACCGCCCAGCATCGAGGTGAACACCAGGCGCTGCTGCGGCACCACCTCGACGAAACACCCGGGGTTATCGCTGCTGCCGCCCTCGGGGCCCTGCATGAAGGTGTGGAATGCCCCACCCGGGCGCAGTTCGAACGCGCGCACTTCAGTGGTCCACGGCCGCGGGCACCACCACTGCCGCAGCAGGTCAGGCTCGGTCCACGCCCGCCACAAGGCCGCCCGCGGCGCGGCCAGCACGCGGCTGATGACCAGGTCGGTGTCCGGATGCTGGTCGGCATCGGCAGTCATGGGCGTACTCCTGTGCGAACGGTCGGATGCCCACCGATACGCCGATCGCCGTGCCCAGGCAAGCGTTACTGGGACGATCGCGGATCTTCACGTCGTTTTCCAGCCAGCAGGCGAATGCTCCGCGCACCCGCACCGCTCGCCCTGGAGATGCCATGAACGCCTCGTTCCTGCTGGCCGCCGCCCTGCTGATCGGCCTGCCCCTGGCGGCCACCGCCGCCACCCCGCAACAGCAGCGCATGGCTGACTGCTCGGCCAAGAACAAAGGGCTGAAGGGCGACGCCTACAAAACCGCGCAGAGCGCCTGTCTGAGCGGCCACGCCACCGAAACCAAGGCCGCCACCCCGCAGGAGCGCATGAAGCAGTGCAACGCCGATGCCGCGACGAAGAAACTCGCCGGCGACGCCCGCAAGACCTTCATGAGCAGCTGCCTGAAAGCCTCGTAAGAACGTCCATCGACTTCACCCGACCCCATTTGAATATCGATATCTGACAGATGTGCCGACCAACGGTCGGCACCCACCAACAGCCGCCGCCCCGCCAACCCACGGAATGCCGCTCTTGATCTTGCTTCGGCTTCTGCAGGTGCAGGGCTGCAAGCCCTGCCGAACGAACACCCCTCACCCCAGCGCGCGCGCCTTCAGCTCCCCCTGCTCATGCAGGGTCACGAAACGCCCCTTCTCATCCCGCCCCAGCTGCGCCAGCGCCACCTGCGGGTCATGGGTGAAGAACAGATGCACGTTGCGCGCCAGCTTGTCTTCCAGGAAGCGCCGCTTCTCGTCGATCAGCAGCTCGGCATTGCGGTCGTAGCCCATGGTGATCGGCACGTGCACCCACGAGCGCCCCGGGATCAGGTCGGCGCAGAACACCACGCCACCATGCGCATCCTCGCCGGCATGCGCATGGCCCACGATCTCGGCCAGCATCAGGCCCGGCGTATGCCCATCGCTGTAGCTGAAGCGCACGCTGTTGCCCAGCGCCTGCGAATACTCGCCATCGACCACTTCCAGGCGCCCACTGGCCTGCAGCAGGCCCGGGAGCTCCGGAATGAAGCTGGCGCGGTCGCGCGGATGCGGCTGCAGCGCCCGCTGCCAGTGCTGCGCACCGACCACGAAGGTCGCGTTGGGGAACAGCAGTTCCGGCCCGCGCCCTTCGCTCCACGCCGCCAGCAGGCCGCCCGCGTGGTCGAAATGCAGGTGGCTGAGCACCACCACGTCGATGTCCTCATGCTCGAAACCCGCCTCGCGCAGCGAATCGATCAGCACGTGCTGGCTTTCCTGCACGCCGTAGCGGTCACGCATGCGGGGATCGAAGAACGCACCGATGCCGGTCTCGAAGAGCACGGTCTTGCCATCCAGCGGGCTGGCCAGCAGCGCACGGCACGCCAGCTCGATGCGATTGAGCTCGTCCGGAGCCGCCCACTTTTCCCACACCGCACGCGGCGCGTTGCCGAACATCGCGCCGCCATCCAGGCGCTGCGAGTTCCCACGAATCGACCATAGTTTCATGCGGCAATTATCGAGGGCACCCCGTTAAATAATCGCTAGCCGCAAAATGCAGAACCCCGCCGGGTGGCGGGGTCTGGTGATTCCTGCTTCGCCGGACATGGCCCGGCGCTACCGCCACATCAGTGCGCCGGCACGACCTGGGCGCTGCCCACCGGGTTGCGCGGATCGCTGCCACCGTAGAGCTTGTTGGCCCTGCGGTCCCACTCCACCGTCTGCAGGTTGCCCCAGACGTGGCTGGAGCCGCGGCCGCCGGCGGCGACGTCGCCCGGCAGGTCGATCTTGTGTCCCATCGCCTGCAGCTGCTTCACGGTGCCTGCGTCGAAGGCATCGCTCTCGGCCTCGATCAGGTCCGGCAGCCACTGGTGGTGGTAGCGTGGCAGGGCGGCCACCTGCTGTGCGTCCAGGCCGGCGTCATAGCCGAGGATGCCCAGCAGCACCATGGTGATGATGCGGCTGCCACCGGGGGTGCCCAGCACCACCACCTTGTCGGCGTTCTCCATGAAGGTGGGCGTCATCGAGCTGAGCATGCGCTTGCCCGGCTTCGGCGCGTTGGCCGCGTAACCCATCACGCCGAAGGCGTTGGGGGTACCCGGCTTCAGCGCGAAGTCGTCCATCTCGTTGTTCAGCAGCACGCCGGTGCCCTTGGGAATCAGGCCCGAGCCGTACAGCAGGTTGACGGTCTGGGTGGCGCCGACGCGGTTGCCATCGCGGTCGATGATCGAGAAATGCGTGGTCTCGTCATCTTCCAGCGGGGTCGGGTTGCCCGACAGCAGGTCGCTCGGGGTGGCCTTTTCCGGGTGGATCGTGGCCCGCAGGCCCTGCGCGTAGTCCTTGCTGGTCAGCACTTTCTGCGGGATCTGCACGAAGTCCGGATCGCCCAGGAAGAAGGTGCGGTCGCGGTAGGCGCGGCGCATGGCTTCCACCACCAGGTGGGTACGGTGGGCCGCATCCATCTGCTTGATGTCCCAGCCTTCGAGAATCTGCAGCATGCTGGCCAGGGCGATGCCACCGGACGACGGCGGCGGCGCGGTGGTGATCTTCCAGCCGTTGTAGTCGAACACGATCGGTTCGCGCAGCTTGACCTGGTAGCCGGCCAGCTCGTCGGCCGTCCACTTGCCGCCGGCCTGCTTCACGCCTTCCAGCAGCAGCTTGCCGGTCTGGCCCTTGTAGAAGCCATCACGGCCACCTGCGGCCAGGCGCTCCAGGGTCTGCGCCAGCTCCGGCTGCTTGAACAGATCGCCGGTGGCGATCGGCTTGCCGTTGCGCAGGTAGACCTCGCGCGTACCGGGGAAGCGTTCCATCACCTCACGGCGCGAGGCGTAGCCCTTGGCCATGCGGTCATAGACCGGGAAACCTTCGCGGGCAATGCGGATGGCCGGCTGCAGCGAGGCCGACAGCGGCAGCTTGCCGTGCTTGGCCGACAGTTCCACCAGCGCGGCGGGCAGGCCCGGGATACCGGCCGACCACGGTCCGTTCACCGAACGGTCGCGGTCCAGGTTGCCCTGCTTGTCCAGGAACGCCTGCGGGGTCGCGGCCGCCGGGGCCGTCTCGCGCGCATCCAGCATGATGTCCTTGCCGGTGGCCGCATCGTGCAGCAGGAAGAAGCCACCGCCGCCCAGGCCCGAACTGATCGGCTCGACCACGGCCAGGGTGGAGGACACCGCCACGGCCGCATCGAAGGCGTTGCCGCCCTGCGCCAGGATGTCAATGCCGGCCTGGGTGGCCAGCGCATGACCGCTGGCGATGGCCGCGCCATCGGGGCGCTCGGCACGGGCGGTGGTTTCAGCCCACGCCAGCGGGCTCAGCACCAGGCCGAGCAGCAGCAGGGGACGGACGATCAGCGTCTTCATTCGGATGGGGGCTCCGCATAGAGTTCGGGGTGATCGTGCTGCAGTCGGCGCAACTTGGCCAGCAGCTGGACTTCCGTTTCCACGATCTCCGGGTCCGGGTCGATGCATTCGACCGGGCAGACGACCACGCACTGTGGCTCGTCGAAGTGACCCACGCATTCGGTGCAGCGCGCAGGGTCGATCAGGTAGATGGTTTCACCCATCGAAATGGCCTGGTTCGGGCAGGCCGGCTCGCAGACGTCACAGTTGACGCAGAGCTCGTTGATTTTCAGCGACATGGCGATACTCCTCGCCCGCGCCTTGGGACAAGGACCGGCCCGCGCGGGCGCGCGGGCCGGTCAGGTCATCAGCGGCGCCCTTGCGGAGCGTCGCCCGGGCCATGCCGGAGCATGGCCGCCATGGCACGGTCTTACTTGGCTTCGACGAAAATGTACTCGGCGCCGGTCGGCTGCACGACAGCCTGCACGCGGGCGTTGTCTGCGGACTGGCCGATGAAGACGACGCGCACGCCCTTCATCGAATCCGGCGAGACGTCCTTGAACACGGCCTGGATCATGTCAGCCATCTTGCCGGAGGCCGACGAACCGAAGGCCAGCATGTTGCCCGGCTGCACGCCACGGGCCACGGCCTGGGTCGCGCTTTCGGTCTGGCGCTCGTACTTGGCCTGGAAGTCCGGATCCGATTCCGGCGAGAGGTAATACAGGAACGGGCTGTTGGTGATGGTGCCCATGTTCTGGATCGCCACTTCCTGCAGGTACTTCTTCCAGCCTGCATCGTCTTCCTTGGCCGGAGCGACCAGGGCCTGCTTGGCGTCTTCGACCGGAGCGGCCTCTTCCTTCTTGCAGGCGGTGAAGGCCAGGGCAAACGAAGCGATCAGCATCGCGCGCATGGTGGTGTTCATGGGTTTCCTCCCGAGTGGTGCGTGTGGTTTACGTAATGGGGGTGCGTGGTACTACTGGCCCTGCCGCGGCGGGCAGGATTTACGACTGCGCCGACTTCGCTTCGCGGACCTTGCGCAGCGCCTCAAGCACGGCGGCCGGCACGAAACCGGACACGTCGCCACCGAGGCGGGCGATCTCGCGGACCAGCGAGGACGAAATGAAGCTGTGCTGCTCGGCCGGGGTCAGGAACAGGGTCTCGACCTCCGGGATCAGGTGGCGGTTCATGCTCGCCATCTGGAATTCGTATTCGAAGTCGGACACCGCGCGCAGGCCGCGCAGCAGCACCCCGCCCTGGACCGAACGTACGAAATGGGCCAGCAGGGTATCGAAGCCGATGACTTCGACATTGCTGTGGTGGCCCAGGGCACCCCGGGCCAGCTGCACGCGCTGCTCCAGCGGCAGCGCCGGGCCCTTGGACGGGCTCTGCGCCACGCCCACCACGACCTTTTCGAACAGCGGCGCGGCCCGGCTCACCAGGTCGATATGACCGTTGGTGATGGGGTCGAACGTGCCGGGATAGACGGCAATGCGGCGGTTGGCCACGGTCATGGGCGGATGCAGATGTTCAGATGAGGTCAAAGTGTAGCAGCGGCGCGGCGGTACAGGGCAAAGCGCACCTCGCGGGTGCCGCCCTCGCGGTGCAGCAGCCATTCCGGCGGCAGCACCGGCACGTGGCCGGCCGGCGATTCCAGGTACAGCCAGGCATCGGCGGCCAGGTGGCGTGGCAGCTGGGCCAGCACGTCCTGCCAGAGGCCATCGGCGAACGGCGGGTCGATGAAGACCAGATCGGCCTGCTGCGCCTGCGCGCCCTGCAGCCAGCGCAGGGCATCGGCCTGGACCACGGTGACCTGCCCGGCGGCCTGCAGCTTGGCGACGGCGGCCGACAGGTTGCGGCCGAGCTGGGGATCGCGCTCGACCAGAGTGGCGTGCGCCGCACCGCGGGAAACGGCTTCCAGGCCCAGCGCGCCGCTGCCGGCGAACAGATCCAGCACCCGCGCCCCGCCCAGCCGGGGCATCAGCCAGTTGAACAGCGTTTCGCGCACGCGGTCGCTGCTGGGCCGCAGACCCGGCAGGGTCGGCACCGGCAGGCGGGTATTGCGCCAGCGCCCGCCGATGATGCGGACCTGGCCATCATTGCCACCACGGCCGCTCACCGGCGGCCCCGGCGGGTGTTGTTCGAGAAATTCACCATGAGCGGGATTGTAGTTCGGCCGGGCGGCGCCCGGGTACGCGCCAACGCATGCGCGCTGTCGCTCCCACGCTTCGCTGCGCGAAACGCGGGCCCCCCTTACCAACGCCCATACCCCCGCCGCTTCGCGGCCGCCCCCTGACTCAGGGGGCTCTGCCCCAGACGCAATCCGATGCCCGTCATGCAGGTGCGGTCAGATCCGTTTTCCGCAGGAAAACGGATCTGACCCCATTTGATGTATCGATATCTGACAGATGTGCCGACCAACGGTCGGCACCCACCAACCGCAGTTGGCACCAACAGCCACCGGCCAACTGTCAGAGGTGGGGCGGTGTGGGTGGGCAGGACCGTTGGCGCCATGGATGGCGCCATCGAGCCCCCATGGGTGAGGGCGCTTTGCTTGCGAAGCACTGCTTCGCAAGCGCCCGAACGCACAGCCGCCAGCGGCTGGGCCGGACCCCGGAGGGGGGTTTACGGCGTGTCCTGACCACCCACACCGCCCCGCCATCCCACGGAATGCCGCTCTGGCTTTGGCCGTTGCCCTGGATTGAAGCAGGTGCAGGGCTGCAAGCCCTGCCAGACCAACCCCTTGATTTCGGGACAATCAGCCATACCCCTTGGCCAGGCCGCACGCGCTGGCGCGGCATTGCACACGGAGCCCTATCGATGACCGAGACCCCCCAGACCGAAACCCTTGGCTTCCAGACCGAGGTCAAGCAGCTGCTGCAGCTGATGATCCACTCGCTGTACTCCAACAAGGAAATCTTCCTCCGCGAGCTGGTCTCCAATGCCGCCGACGCCGCCGACAAGCTGCGCTTCGAAGCCCTGACCCAGCCCGCCCTGCTGGAAGGCGACAGCGAGCTGCGCGTGCGCGTCAGCTTCGACGCCGCCGCGCACACCATCACCATCGAAGACAACGGCATCGGCATGAGCCGCGCCGAAGCCATCGCCCACCTCGGCACGATCGCAAAATCCGGCACCGGCGATTTCCTGCGCCAGCTGTCCGGCGACCAGAAGAAGGATTCGCAGCTGATCGGCCAGTTCGGCGTCGGCTTCTACAGCGCCTTCATCGTCGCCGACGAAGTGGAAGTGACCTCGCGCCGCGCCGGCCTGGCTGCAGGCGAAGGCGTGCGCTGGACCTCGCGCGGCGAAGGCGACTTCGACGTGGCCACCGTTGACAAGGCCGAGCGCGGCACCCGCATCGTCCTGCACCTGAAGGACGGCGAGCATGATTTCGCCGATGGCTGGCGCCTGCGCAGCATCCTCAAGAAGTACTCCGACCACATCGGCCTGCCGATCCAGATGCCGAAGGAAGGCGAAGAAGGCGCTGCCGGCGAATGGGAGACCGTCAACCGCGCCAGCGCGCTGTGGACCCGCCCGCGCACCGAGATCAGCGACGCCGAGTACACCGAGTTCTACAAGCACGTGGCGCACGACCACAGCGACCCGCTTTCCTGGAGCCACAACAAGGTCGAAGGCAAGCTGGAGTACACCTCGCTGCTGTTCGTGCCCGGCCGCGCGCCGTTCGACCTGTACCACCGCGATGCGCCCAAGGGCCTGAAGCTGTACGTGCAGCGCGTGTTCGTGATGGACCAGGCCGAGCAGTTCCTGCCGCTCTACCTGCGCTTCATCAAGGGCGTGGTCGATTCCAACGACCTGTCGCTGAACGTCTCGCGCGAGATCCTGCAGTCCGGCCCGGTCATCGATTCGATGAAGGCCGCGCTGACCAAGCGCTCGCTGGACATGCTGGAAAAGCTGGCCGCCGACAAGCCGGAGCAGTACGCCACGTTCTGGAAGGAATTCGGCCAGGTGCTGAAGGAAGGCCCGGCCGAGGACTACAACAACCGCGAGAAGGTGGCCGGCCTGCTGCGCTTTGCCTCCACCCGTGGCGAGGCCGATGCGCAGACCGTGTCGCTGGCCGATTACATCGGCCGCATGGCCGAAGGCCAGGACAAGATCTACTACCTGACCGGCGAGAGCTACAGCCAGGTGCGCAACAGCCCGCATCTGGAAGTGTTCCGCAAGAAGGGCGTGGAAGTGCTGCTGCTGACCGACCGCATCGACGAGTGGCTGATGGGCTACCTGACCGATTTCGACGGCAAGGGCTTCGTCGACATCGCCCGCGGCGACCTCGATCTGGGCGCGCTGGAAAGCGAAGCCGACAAGCAGGAACAGGAAGCGGCGGCGAAGGACAGGCAGGGCCTGGTCGAGCGCCTGAAGTCGGTGCTGGGCGATGACGTGGCCGAAGTGCGCGTCTCGCACCGCCTGACCGATTCGCCGGCGGTGCTGGCGATCGGCGAACAGGACCTGGGGCTGCAGATGCGCCAGATCCTGGAAGCCAGCGGCCAGAAGGTTCCCGACAGCAAGCCGGTGCTGGAGATCAACCCGGGCCACCCGCTGATCGCCAAGCTCGATGCGGAAGCCGACGGCGCGCGCTTCGACGACCTGGGCCGGGTGCTGTTCGACCAGGCCGCGCTGGCCGCCGGTGACAGCCTGAAGGACCCGGGCGCCTACGTGGCGCGCCTGAACAAGCTGCTGCTGGAACTGTCGGCCTGATCGGCAGCGGGGCGCCGGGCATGGCCCGGCGCTACCGGGCGATGCTCTGGTAGAGGCCAACCTTGGTTGGCGCTCTGGATGCGTGTCAACCAAGGTTGACACCTACCAGGGCGGGCTTCTCAGGCTTCCCGATCCAGCAGCGAGCCCAGCATCTGGTCCTGGCGGCGTATCACCGCGGCGTTGGCGGCGAAGGCCACCACTTCAGCTTTGGCCGCCAGCAGGTCACCCAGTGGCGCGGTGGGGTCCGGGTCGGCAGCAACGACCGTCGTCTCTACCCCGCCCTGCCCGGCCGCACTGCGCTGCAGTTGCAGGCGCTGGGCATCCGGGGTGGCGACGTTGGCCACGTTGTGTGCGGCAACCTGCACGCCCTGCTGGGCCGCACGCATTCCGGACAGCGCAGTCTCCATCACGTTCATCGGCGGTCCTCCGGGCTGCCCTGCGCAGCCCCTCGGACCGGTTAACGGCCCCGCACGCGCAACCTTGAGTCCACATCGGGCCGACAGGCCCGAGTGGTAGCATATCCCTCTGATTTCAGCGCCTTTTGCCAATGCTCAGTTTTTTCCGCCGCAAGAAGCCCCAGGACGCCGCCACGACGGACGCGCCCAAGACCCAGCATTACTCGGCTGATGAGCTGGCGGCGGCGTTCCCGTCTGCCGCTCCGGTCGAGGAGGCATCCGCCGCACCGGTAGCCGCGCCGGCCACCGTCGAGGCCGCTGCGCCTGCGCCCGTCGCAGCGCCCGAGCCGCCGGTTGCCACGGCACCGGCAGCGCCGGTCCAGGAACGGGTCATCGCCCCGGAGGATTTCGAGGCCGAGGCCCTGGCTGCCGCCGCCGTGCTCGCACCGCTGGCGCCGGTGACCCCGGCCGAGGCTCCGGCCGCGCCCGCCGCTGATCTGCCGGTGCTGGTCGATGCCGCCCCGGCCCCGGCCGGCAAGCCCGGCTGGCGCGAGCGCCTGCGCAACAGCGTCATCGCCCGCAGCTTCGGCGGCCTGTTCTCGCGCAATCCCAAGCTCGACGACGACCTGCTGGACGAACTGGAAACCGCACTGATCACCGCCGACGTCGGCGTGGGCGCCACCACCGACCTGGTCGAGGGCCTGCGCAAGCGCATGAAGTCGCGCGAGTTCGTCGATGCCAATGCCCTGCTGGCCGCACTGCGCAGCGAGCTGATCGCGATCCTGCAGCCGGTGGCCAAGCCGCTGGTGATCGACCGCAACGCCAAGCCCTTCGTGGTGCTCACCGTCGGCGTCAACGGCGTCGGCAAGACCACCACCATCGGCAAGCTGGCCAAGCGCTTCAAGGATGAGGGCCACAGCCTGATGCTGGCTGCCGGCGATACCTTCCGTGCCGCCGCCGTGGCCCAGCTGCAGGCCTGGGGCGAGCGCAACGGCGTGGCCGTGGTCGCCCAGGGGCAGAACGCCGACGCCGCTTCGGTGGCCTACGACGCGCTGCAGGCCGGCAAGGCGCGCGGCACCGCGGTGCTGATCGCCGACACCGCTGGCCGCCTGCATACCCAGTCCGGCCTGATGAACGAGCTGGGCAAGATCCGCCGCGTGCTCGGCAAGATCGACGAAACCGCGCCGCACGAAGTGCTGATGGTGATCGACGGCACCACGGGCCAGAACGCGCTGTCGCAGCTGCGCCAGTTCAATGCCGCAGTGAAGGTGACCGGCCTGGTGGTGACCAAGCTGGACGGCACCGCCAAGGGCGGCGTGGTCTTCGCCCTGGCCCGCGAATTCGGCATTCCGATCCGCTTCGCCGGCATCGGCGAGCGCCCGGAAGACCTGCGCGTATTCGATCCGGAAGCCTTCGTCGACGCCCTGCTGCCTGAAGCGCTGGGCGCCTGATACGCCGTGCAGCCACGCATGTCGTGGCTCTACTGCACTCTCCCGGAACATTGATGCCCCGCCAGCCGCACGCCAGCGCCGGAACCGCCACCGCAGACGACTTCGTCGCCCACCTGCTGCGCTGGTTCGACGACCACGGCCGCCACGACCTGCCCTGGCAGCACCCGCGCAGCCCCTACCGGGTCTGGCTGTCGGAGATCATGCTGCAGCAGACCCAGGTGGCCACGGTCATCCCGTATTTCCACCGCTTCCTGCAGCATTTCCCGACCCTGCCCGATCTGGCCGCCGCCAGCAACGACGAAGTGATGGCGCAGTGGGCCGGCCTGGGCTACTACGCCCGTGCACGCAATCTGCATGCTGCGGCCAAGCGCTGCGTGGAACTGCACGACGGCGACCTGCCGCGCGATTTCGATGCGCTGCATGCCCTGCCCGGCATCGGCCGCAGCACCGCTGGCGCCATCCTCAGCCAAACCTGGAACGACCCGTTCGCGATCCTCGATGGCAACGTCAAGCGCGTGCTGAGCCGCTACCACGGCATCGAGGGCTTTCCCGGCCTGCCGGCCATCGAGAAGCAACTCTGGGCGCTGGCCGAAGCACATGTGGCGCAGGTACCGGCCGGGCGCATGGCCGACTACACCCAGGCACAGATGGACCTGGGCGCGACCGTGTGCAGCCGCGCCAGGCCGGCCTGCGTGATCTGCCCGATGCAGGAAGACTGCGTGGCTCGCCGCGAAGGCCGCACCGCCGAACTGCCCACGCCGAAACCCGGCAAGACCCTGCCCGAGCGCGAAGCGGTGGCCCTGCTGCTGCGCGATCCGCAGCAGCGCGTGCTGCTGCAGAAGCGGCCCGATACCGGCATCTGGGCCCAGCTGTGGACCCTGCCGCAGGCCGAAGCCGGCAGCGACCTGCAGGACTGGTTCGACACGCACGTCGACGGTTCGCTGGAAGATGCCGACGAGCTGCCGGTGCTGCAGCACACCTTCAGCCACTATCGGCTGCACCTGCAGGTATTGTCGCGGCAGGTACGCGGCCTGCGCGTGGACGAACCCGCGCTGCGCTGGGTCGCCGCTGACGAACTCCCGGCGCTGGGCCTGCCCGCGCCGATCCGCAAGCTGCTGGACGGCTCGCCGGTGAAGGCGCCGAAACGCAGATCTACGAAACCCCGCAACCACGAGTGAGTGCCATGCCCCGAACCGTCTTCTGCCAGTACGAACAACGCGATGCCGAGGGCCTGGACTTCGTGCCCTACCCCGGCGACCTGGGCCAGCGCGTGTTCAACCACATCGGCAAGCAGGCCTGGTCGGCCTGGCTGGCGCACCAGACCATGCTGATCAACGAAAACCGCCTGTCGCCACGCAAGCCCGAACACCGCGCGATGCTGGAAGCGGAACTGGTGAAGTTCCTGTTCGAGAAAGACGCCGAAAAGCCGGCCGGCTTCACCCCGGAAGCCTGAGCCGGTAGCGCCGGGCCATGCCCGGCGACCAGACACCCGCCGGGCATGGCCCGGCGCTACCCGATCAATTCGCGGATTCCTCGCGCTCCTGCACCTGCGCCTGCCGCATTTCCTTTTCCTCTGCGCGCAGCGATTTCACATCCAGCTTGCGGATCGTTTTGATGAAACACGGCACGCGCGGGCCGCCCGTCGGGTCGCGCACTAGCACCTTGTCGAAGGGCGCGCTGACGCGCCCCATCCGGCTGGTCAGGCCGATGGCGGGTGCACTGGACAGATCCGTACACGGCCCGGCCAGCTCCAGCAGGTAGGCTTCGCTGGGCCGGGTCCACACCGCCAGCGCGCTGTCGCCCAGCTCGGTCCAACCATTGAGCGTGCCGAAGAACTGCATGTCCTTCTGCGGCGGGCCGGCGTGTGCCCGGTACAGCTCCAGCCGGTCGGCACTGGTCAGGCCAGTGGTGGCACAGCCGGCCAGGGCCAGGCACAGGCCGGCGATCAGCAACGGGGTTTTCATGGCGATCTCCAGCGGGGAACTGCGCACATCATGCGCCCGGCCGGGCAACGCCGGCACAACGGCCGGCGGCCCGATTCAGCCGCCGGTCGGCGGTACCCGCGGGGATCCGGCGCCTCAGACGTCTGCGTGGGCCAGGGCGTGCAGCCGCCCTTCGCGCAGTTCCAGCACGCGATCCAGGCGGCGCGCCAGGCTGCGGTCGTGGGTCACCAGCACCAGGCTGGTGTGGCGCGCACGGTTGAGTTCCAGCATCAGCTCGAACACGGTGGCGGCGGTGCGGTCATCCAGGTTGCCGGTCGGCTCATCGCCGAGCACGCAGGCCGGGTGGTTGACCAGCGCACGCGCCACGGCGGCACGCTGGCGCTCGCCACCGGACAGCTCGCCCGGCTTGTGATCCAGGCGATGGCCCAGGCCGACCGCTTCCAGCAGCGCGGTCGCCCGCTGGCTGGCCTCCGGCACGCCGGTACCGGCCAGCATCACCGGCATCATCACGTTTTCCAGCGCGGTGAATTCCGGCAGCAGGTGGTGGAACTGGTAGACGAACCCCAGCGCCTGGTTGCGCAGCAAGCCGCGCTCGGTGTCCGACAGTGCCGACATGCGCTGGCCGGTGACGTACACCTCGCCCGCGGTCGGCACGTCCAGGCCGCCCAGCAGGTGCAGCAGGGTGCTCTTGCCGGCACCGGAGGCGCCAATGATCGCCACCGTCTCGCCGGCCGTGACCTTCAGGTCGAGGCCGTCGAACACCGGGGTCTGCATGCGGCCTTCGGCGTAGGTCTTGGCCAGCGTCTCGGCACGGATCACTTCATCGCCGCGATTGAAGACCTTATTCATAGCGCAGGGCCTCCGCCGGCTGGGTGCGTGCTGCCCGCCATGCGGGATACAGGGTGGCCAGGAAGCTCATCAACAAGGCAACCAGGGTGATGACGACGATGTCGCGGGGCTGCATGTCGGTCGGCAGGCCGGTGATGTAGTACACGTCCTCGGGCAGCAGCTTGACGTTGAACAGCGACTCGATGGCGCCGAGGATGCGCTCCAGGTTCAAGGTCAGGGTGATGCCGCCGACCAGGCCGGCCAGCGTGCCGAAGATGCCGATCAGCGAGCCCTGCACCATGAACACCTGCATCACCCCGCCCGGGGTCAGGCCCAGCGTGCGCAGGATGGCAATGTCGGCCTGCTTGTCGGTCACCAGCATCACCTGCGAGGAGACCAGGTTGAAGGCGCCCATCGCGATGATCAGCGACAGCAGGATGCCCATCACCACCTTCTCCATGCGCAGCGAGTGGTAGAGGTTGGCGTTCTGCTGGGTCCAGTCGCTCACGCGGTACGCGCCGCCGAGGTTCTGCGCCAGGTCCACGCCCACTTCCAGCGAGCGGTCCATGTCATGCAGTTTCAGGCGCACGCCCGTGGCGCCGTCCGAGCGCAGCACGCGCTCGAGGTCTTTCATGTTGGCGAAGCCGACGCCGCGGTCGACCTCGTTGTAGCCGGCCTCGAACAGGCCGCTGACCGTAAAGCGTTTCATCCGTGGCACCGCGCCGGCCGGCGTGCCCTGCACTTCGGCAAAGGTCACCAGCACCTGGTCGCCCACGTCCACGCCCAGCCACATGGCCAGCTCCTTGCCCAGCAGCACGTTGAAGCTGCCCGGCTTGAGGCTGTCATAGCTGCCCTTGGTGATCTTCTTGTCGATCACCGACACCTTCGGCTCCAGCGCCGGGTCGATGCCCTGGATGATCGCGCCCTGCACGCGCGGGCCGCTGATCATCGACTGGATCTCGATGTACGGCGCAGCACCGGCCACGCGCGGGTCCTTGTTGGCCACGTCGACCACGCGCATCCAGTCGGGCATGGGCTCGCCATCGCGGCTGATGGTGGTATGCGCGGTCATCTGCAGCAGGCGGCTGCGGATTTCCTTCTGGAAACCGCTCATCACCGCCAGGGTGGTGATCAGCACCGTGACGCCGAGCGCGATGCCCAGGATCGATGCCATCGAGATGAAGGAGATGAAGCCGTTGCGGCGCTTGGCGCGCAGATAGCGCAGGCCAATGGCCACGGGGATGGGTTTGAACATGCAGGCACGCCAGTCGATTCAGTCTATGGTGCCATCGTACGGGGTCGACGTGAAACGCTGCGTGCGGATACGGCCAGTCGCAGTTCACGTCGCTGCCGGTGGGCGAGCACGTCCGGCCAGAACAGCAGGCGCCCGCGCCGCCCTTCGCAGCGCCAGTGCAGCAGCAGCCAGGGGCCACGCACCACCAGCCGCGGCACCTCGAGATCGGCCCCATCCAGCCGCAGCGGTGCCGGCAGTGCCGGTAGTTCGAGCCGGCGCACCGGCCGGCGCAGCCGCCAGCCCAGCTGGATCAGGCCCAGCAGCCAGACGCCGGCAAGTACCGGCCAGTACCGGTCTTCGGGAAGGGCCGAGGCGCGCAGCAGCCAGGGCGCGGCCAGCAGCACCAGCGCCTGGGCGCCGGCCTGCAGCCGCGAGGGTCGCCACTCAAGCCTTGAGGGCGAGGATCTTCTGCATGAGGGGGATGGCGTGGGCATGCGGGCAGGCCTCGTAGCCCATGAACCAGCGCCACAACTTATCGTCCTCGCACTCGAGCAGGAACAGGAAAACCTCGCGCTCTTCGGTCGGCGCAGTGCCCCATTCGCGGTCCAGGTAGCGCCCGAACAGCTGGTCCAGCTCGCGCATGCCGCGGCGGCAGCGCCAGCGCAGCTTCTTCAGCAGGGTGTCTTCGTCCATCGTGTTTCTCCAGATACAGCAAAGCCACGCATGGCGTGGCTCTACTGGGGTCATGCAACAACGCGGCGCCGTATCAGGCGCGGCGTTCCATCATCAGCTTCTTGATCTCAGCGATCGCCAGCGCCGGGTTCAGGCCCTTCGGGCAGGTCCGGGCACAGTTCATGATGGTGTGGCAGCGGTACAGCTTGAACGGATCTTCCAGATCGTCCAGGCGCGCACCGGTGTCCTCATCGCGCGAGTCGATGATCCAGCGGTAGGCCTGCAGCAGGATCGCCGGGCCCAGGTAACGCTCGCCGTTCCACCAGTAGCTCGGGCAGCTGGTCGAGCAGCAGGCGCACAGGATGCACTCGTACAGGCCGTCGAGCTTCTTGCGGTCTTCCGGCGACTGCAGGCGCTCGCGGTCCGGCGGTGCCGGGGTCTGGGTGCGGATCCACGGCTTGATCGACGCGTACTGCGCGTAGAAGTGGGTCAGGTCCGGAACCAGATCCTTGACCACGCTCATGTGCGGCAGCGGGTAGATCGGCACTTCCTTCTTGCCGCAGTCCGCGATGGCGCGGGTGCAGGCCAGGGTGTTGGTGCCGTCGATGTTCATCGCACACGAACCGCAGATACCTTCGCGGCAGGAGCGACGGAAGGTCAGGGTCGGATCGATCTCGTTCTTGATCTTGATCAGCGCGTCCAGGACCATCGGGCCGCAGGCGTCCAGATCGATCTCATAGGTATCGGTGCGCGGATTGCTGTCGTCGTCCGGACTCCAGCGGTAGATCTTGAAGGTGCGCAGGTTCTTGCCACCGCTCTTGGCGGGGAAGTGCTGGCCCTTCGTGACCTTGGAATTCTTGGGGAGTGAAAACTCGGCCATGGCTGCTCTCGTTGGCTCAGGCGGCCCGCGCCATCAAGGCGCGGATTGCATGGTAGGCGGGGGTCGCGATCAGTACACGCGCGGCTTCGGCGGCACCACGTCGACCTCGTCGGTCAGCGTGTACATGTGCACCGGACGGTAGTCGAAGCTGCACTTGCCCTTCTCGTCGACGGTGACCAGCGTGTGCTTGTGCCAGTTGACGTCGTCGCGGTCCGGGAAGTCCTCGTGCGCGTGCGCACCACGGCTTTCCTTGCGCTGTTCCGCCGAGTTGATCGTCGCCACCGCGTTCAGCAGCAGGTTGTTCAGCTCGTAGGTCTCGATCAGGTCCGAGTTCCAGACCAGCGAACGGTCGCTGACCTTCACGTCCTGGAACGAGTCGAACACGGTCGCCATCTTCTCGCAGCCTTCCTTCAGCGTCTGGCTGGTACGGAAGACGGCGGCGTCGGCCTGCATCGTGCGCTGCATGTTGTCGCGGATGACCGAGGTCGGCGTATCGCCATTGGCGTGGCGCAGCTTGTCCAGCAGGCCCAGCGCCTTGTCGCAGGCATCGGCCGGCAGCGGCTTGTGCGGAGAGCCCGGCTTGATGGTTTCGGCGCAGCGGTTGGCCACCGCACGACCGAACACCACCAGGTCGAGCAGCGAGTTCGAGCCCAGGCGGTTGGCGCCGTGCACGGACACGCAGGCCGCTTCGCCGATGGCGTACAGGCCCGGCACCACGGCATCGGGGTTGTCGCCATCCTTGCGCACGACTTCGCCGTGGAAGTTGGTCGGGATGCCGCCCATGTTGTAGTGCACGGTCGGAATGACCGGGATCGGCTGCTTGTGCACGTCGACGCCGGCGAAGATGCGGGCGCTCTCGGCGATGCCCGGCAGCTTCTCGTCGATCACGCCCGGGCCGAGGTGGGTCAGGTCGAGCAGGATGTGATCCTTGTGCTCGCCGACGCCGCGGCCTTCGCGGATCTCGATGGTCATCGAACGGGCCACCACGTCACGCGAGGCCAGATCCTTGTAGTGCGGTGCGTAGCGCTCCATGAAGCGCTCGCCGCTGCTGTTGCGCAGGATGCCGCCTTCACCGCGGACACCCTCGGTGATCAGGCAGCCGGCGCCGTAGATGCCGGTCGGGTGGAACTGCACGAACTCCATGTCCTGCATGGCGATGCCGGCGCGCATGGCCAGGCCGCCACCGTCGCCGGTGCAGGTGTGCGCCGAGGTGGCGCTGAAGTACGCACGGCCGTAGCCGCCGGTGGCCAGCACCACGCCCTGGGCGCGGAACAGGTGCAGCGTGCCGTCGGACATGTCCAGGGCCAGCACGCCACGGCACACGCCTTCGTCATCGAAGATCAGGTCGAGTGCGAAGTACTCGATCATGAAGCGCGCGTCGTGCTTGAGCGACTGCTGGTACAGGGTGTGCAGCATGGCGTGACCGGTACGGTCGGCCGCCGCGCAGGTACGCTGCGCCGCCGGGCCTTCGCCGTACTTGGTGGTCATGCCGCCGAACGGGCGCTGGTAGATCTTGCCTTCGGCGGTGCGGCTGAACGGCACGCCGTAGTGCTCGAGCTCGATGATGGCCGGAATGGCCTCACGGCACATGTACTCGATGGCGTCCTGGTCGCCCAGCCAGTCCGAGCCCTTGATGGTGTCGTAGAAGTGGTAGCGCCAATCGTCTTCGCCCATGTTGGCGAGCGCGGCGGAAATACCGCCCTGGGCAGCGACGGTGTGCGAACGGGTCGGGAAGACCTTGGTCAGGCACACGGTCTGCAGGCCCTTGGCGGCAAGGCCGAACGTGGCGCGCAGGCCGGCGCCGCCGGCGCCCACCACGACCATGTCGTACTTGTGTTCGGTGATCTTGTAAGCGGACATCTAGTCTGGATTCCTGTCTTGGTGCCTGGGCTCAGGCAACGCCGAGGGCGATGCGGCCCACCGCAAACACACTGACGATCATGCCGAGCACGGCGACGAACTTCACCGCGGTCTGCAGCACCAGGGCCAGCAGCGATTCGTGGATGTAATCTTCCAGCACGACCTGCATGCCGAGCTGTGCGTGCCAGAACATGGTGATCAGCAGGCCGATCAGCGGCACGGCATTCCACGGCTTGGCGATGGTGGCCACGGCCGTGGCGTAGTCGGCGCCGGCCATGCGCACCACGAACACCAGGAACCACAGGCCCAGCACCACCAGGGCGGCGGCGGTCAGGCGCTGGTGCACGAAGTGCTCGGTGCCGGTCTTGGCCGAGCCAAGGCCGCGCACGTTCTTCAGCGGGGTACGGAACTTGCTCATGCGGCACCTCCGAACAACACGTAGGCCCAGACCAGCGCGGTGATCACCAGGCTGCCGAAGACCGAGATCCAGCTGCTGCGGACGAAGGCCGGGATGCTGAAGCCGACGGCGAAGTCCTGCACGACATGGCGGATGCCATTGCACAGGTGATAGGCGAACGACCATGTCCACGCAAACAGGAACACGCGGCCATACCAGGCCCCGGCATGACCGGTGAAGCAGTTCCAGGAATCGGGTCCCATCATCAGGGCCAGCAGGCCGGCGGCGATGATGAGGGCACCCACGGACAGAAAGACGCCAGTGGCTCGATGCAGGATCGAGGTGGCCATCTGAATCTGCCAGCGATACACCTGAAGGTGCGGGGATAGGGGGCGTTGTCTGGTCGCCATTTCGCTGGGCTCGTTGTCTCGGCTGGGCGGCACGATGCCGCGTTGGCTCAATGCTGATCAGAAATCGATGCAGCGTCCGTTTTTCTCCCAATCGCCATACCGCACCGGATCAAGTCCGCCGCGGCCGCCGAATTCTTCTTCCGCCTCTGGTTTTTCCACGGGCACAGGTGCCGCGGGAACCAGCGGGGCTTCAGTTTCGTCGTCGGGAGTGGGGGTTGTTTGGCCTATCATGTTCGGTCTCGCAACGCACAAATTTTAGACCTCGTTCACGTGCCTGACAACCTTCCCCCTGCTTTCGCCGCATATCCGCGCCTGCCCGGCCACCAGTTGCTGAGCCTGCAGGGCGTGGATGCAGCCGTTTTCGCCCATGCCCAGTTCAGCAGCGACGTCACCGCCCTGCCCCTGCAGCACTGGCAATGGAGCGCGTGGCTGAGCGCCAAGGGCCGCACCCTGGCGGTGTTCCAGCTGCTGCGACTGGCCGAGGATCACGTGATGCTGGTGCTGGCCGATGGCGATGCAGATGCGATTGCGTCGCAACTGCAGCGTTTCGTGTTCCGCCGCAAGGTGAAGCTGCAGGTGCACGCGGATCTGGCCGTGGCCGGCGCCTTCACTGCGCCGGAAGCGGCCAGTGGCGCGGCGATCGCCGGAGGTGGCGAGGCGGGCTGGGAGCTGGACCTGGGCAGCGATGCCCTGCCGCGCACCCTGCGCATTGGTCCGGCTGAGGGATTTGCGGCCGGCAGCGAGGCCGATGAAGCCGCGTTCGCGCTGGCCTGGCGCCAGGCCGACCTGCGCTTCGGCCTGCCCCGCCTGGATGAGAGCCAGCGCGAAGTGTGGACGCCGCAGCAGTTGGGCCTGGACCGGCTGAACGGCTACAGCGTGAAGAAGGGCTGCTACCCGGGCCAGGAAATCGTGGCCCGCACCCATTTCCTCGGCAAGGCCAAGCGTGTGGTACAGCTGCTGCATACCGCCGCCCCGGCACAGGCCGGCGATGGCGTGCAGCAGGACGGTGCGGCGCTGGGCAGCATTGCCAGCGTGGCCGGCGACCTGGCCTTGGCCGTGCTGCCGCTGGAAACCAGCGATGCCGAACTGCAGGTGGGCGGCGTGGCCGCGCAGCGCATGCCGCTGCTGGACGGCCTGGCGCGCTGAGGTCCGCAGCCGAGCGTGGGCTCGGCTCTACAAAATCGGGTGGGTGCGGACCTGGTGGGTGCGGACCGTTGGTCCGCACACCTTTAATGACGCCGGGCATGGCCCGGCGCTACCGCCCCTTACAGGCGCTCGCCGGTTTCGGCATTGAAGAAATGCAGGCCCTGCGGGTGGATCGCCACGCGGATGTCCTCGCCCACACCCGGCAGCGCCTGCGGCGCCACGCGCATGGTCAGGGCATGCTTGCCGCTGCTCATGTTGACGAAGATCTCGTTGCCGACCGGCTCGATACCCTCGATGCGTGCGGTGAACGCATGCGTATCGTCGGCACCCGCCGGTTGCAGGTGCTCCGGACGCACGCCCACGGCAATCGGCTTCTGCAGCCATGCCGGGTCGATGGTGGCCTGGCCCAGCGGCGCGCGCCACTCGCCGTCGAGCACCGACACGCCTGCAGCATCGCCCTGCAGCGTGCCGCGCAGCACGTTCATCGCGGGGCTGCCGAGGAAGCCGGCCACGAACAGGTTCGCAGGGCGGTCATACAGCGCCATCGGCGTGTCGATCTGCTGGATGATGCCGTCCTTCAGCACCACGATGCGCTGGCCCAGGGTCATTGCTTCCACCTGGTCATGCGTCACGTAGATCATGGTGGTGCCCAGCTTGCGGTGCAGCTGTGCGATCTCGGTACGCACGCTGTGGCGAAGCTTGGCATCCAGGTTGGACAGCGGCTCGTCCAGCAGGAACACCGCCGGTTCGCGCACCAGCGCACGGCCCAGGGCCACGCGCTGGCGCTGGCCGCCGGACATCGCCTTGGGCAGCTTGTCCATCATCTCGGTCAGGCCCAGCGTCTGCGCCGCCTCGGCGATGCGCTTGTCGATGGTCGTCTTGTCGTGGCCACGCAGCTTCAGGCCGAAGGCCAGGTTCTCGGCCACGGTCATGTGCGGGTACAGCGCATAACTCTGGAACACCATGGCGATGTCGCGGTCCTTCGGCGCCACATCGTTGACCACCCGGTCGCCGATGGTCAGCGTGCCGCCACTGATCTCCTCAAGGCCGGCCACCATCCGCAGCAGGGTCGACTTGCCACAGCCGGACGGTCCGACCAGCACCATGAGCTCGCCATCGGCGACCTCGAAGGTGGCGTCCTTCACCGCGACCTGGCCGTTGTCGTAGACCTTGCGCACACCCTGCAACTGCACTTTTGCCATATCAATCTATCCAGTCCGCCCGACGCCCGGGCTGTCATTGGGGACTGCCTCGGCCCTCCCGATGGCAGTGATGATTGCGCAGCTGCCGCATGACGGCGACCACTGCAATCGAATACAGTTGCCCATTCTGCCATGTAAACGTTTTCACGTGGCACTATCCGAACGTCGGTGCGCGCCGATCTGCTTCGACGACCAGACGAAAGGTCATCGTCGTAGTGGTTACGCATGGAACGGTCTTCCGGTTCGCCGGAAATCCGCCCCCAGCGAGCCTCGGACAGACAGTAGCGCGGATGTCCCCTGAACCCAGCCATGAAGCGATTGACAACGATGTCACCCGGATCTGAAACTCGAGCGATGCACGACACCCTCTTCCTGTTTGGTGCCACAGGTGATCTGGCCCAGCGCTACCTGTTCCCTTCGCTGCTGCGCCTGCTTGGCGACGGCCTGCTGCCGGAGGACTTCCGCATCCGTGCGCTGGCCCTGTCCGGCCATGACACCGAAGCCTTCCATGACATCCTGCGGCCGCGCCTGCAGCAGGCCATGCCGATGGCCAGCCAGGAGGACATCGCCTCCCTGCTGCGCCGCATCGACTACCGCTCGGTGGACCTGCGCGACGTCGACTCGGTCGCCGCCGCGGTGTCCGACCTGGTCGACCGCCGCTGCGTCAGCTACCTGGCCATCCCGCCGGGCCTGTACATCTCCACCTGCGAAGGCCTGGCCAAGGGCGGCGCCCTGGCAGCACCGTCGCGCCTGATGCTGGAAAAGCCGATCGGCAGCGACAGCGAAAGCGCCGAGGAGATCATCTCCACCATCGGCCAGTGGATCGACGAAGACCGCGTGTTCCGCCTGGACCATTACCTGGGCAAGGCGGCGGTGCAGAACCTGATCGCCCTGCGCTTCGGCAACACGCTGCTGGAAGCGGTGTGGAACCGCAACTACATCGAATCGGTGCACATCCTGGTGGCCGAGAGCGAAGGCGTGGACGGCCGCGATGCCTACTACGCCCGCTCCGGCGCGCTGCGCGACATGGTGCAGAGCCATATCCTGCAGCTGCTGTGCATGGTGGCGATGGAACCGCCGGCGTCGCTGGAAGCCGATCGCATCCGCGACGAGAAGGTCAAGGTGCTGCGCGCCCTGCGCCCGCTCGATGCCAAGCACGCAGCGCGTGACAGCATCCGCGGCCGCTACACCGCCGGCAGCATCAACGGCCAGCCGGCCCAGGCCTACCAGCCGCCGGAAGGCAGCGACGTGGAAACCTTCGCCGGCGTCACCGCGCACATCGACAACTGGCGCTGGAGCGGCGTGCCGTTCCACCTGGTCACCGGCAAGCGCCTGCCCGAGCGCACCACCCGCGTGGTGGTCACGCTGAAGCCGGTCACCCACTGGCTGTTCGAGCGCCCGCAGCGTGCGCAGGCCGCGCCGAACCGCCTGGTGTTCCAGCTGCAGCCGCAGGAAAACATCGAGCTGGGCCTGATGAGCAGCCTGGCCGGCCCGGAATGGGGCGCGCTGGAACTGCACCCGCTGGAACTGGAGCTGTCCGTGCCGACCGGCCTGCACCGCCGCATCGCTTACGAACGCCTGTTCCTGGATGCCTTCAACGGCAACCACACCCTGTTCGTGCGCGATGACGAAGTGCGCGCGGCCTGGGCCTGGATTGACAGCGTGGCCGATGCCTGGAAGGCCGCCAACCTGCCGCTGGAGCCCTACCCGGCCGGCCAGTGGGGCCCGGACAACGCCACCGATTTCCTGCCGCAGGGCGTGGACGCACCGGACAGCGGAGCATCGGCATGAGTGTCGGCAGCCAGCCTGTGCTGGTCGCCGACATCGGCGGCACCAACGCCCGCTTCGCCCTGGCCGACACCTCGCTGGACGCGCCCCTGCAGAAGGACAGCATCCGCGAATACGCGGTGGCCGAGTTCCCCTCGCTGGGCGATGCCGCGCGCCACTACCTGGAACAGGCCGGCGCCACCGCGCGCCGCGGCGTGTTCGCGGTGGCCGGCCGCGTCGACGGCGATGAGGCACGCATCACCAACCATCCGTGGGTGATCTCGCGCAGCCGCACCGCCGCCATGCTCGGCTTCGACGAGCTGCACCTGATCAACGATTTCGCCGCACAGGCGATGGCTGTGGCCCTGCTGCAGCCGCAGGACGTGATCCAGATCGGCGGCGCGCACTGGACCCCGGCCGCGCCGGGCGAGCCGCGCAACTACGGCGTGATTGGTCCTGGCACCGGCCTCGGCGTCGGCGGCCTGATCGTGCGCCACGGCCGCAGCTACCCGCTGGAAACCGAAGGCGGCCACGTCAGTTTCCCGCCCGGCACGCCGGAGGAAATCCGCATCCTGGAAATCCTCTCCGAGCAGTTCGGCCGCGTCTCCAATGAGCGCCTGATCTGCGGCCCGGGCCTGGTCAACATCCATCGCGCCGTATGCGAGATGGCCGGCTTCGATCCGGGCCAGCTGCAGCCGGTCGACGTCACCGCACGTGCTGCGCTGGGCGACCCGCAGGCGATGCGCACCGTGGATGTGTTCTGTGCCGTGTTCGGCGCCATCGCCGGTGACCTGGTGCTGGTGCAGGGCGCCTGGGATGGCGTGTTCCTGACCGGCGGCCTGGTGCCGAAGATGCTCGATTCGCTGCAGCATTCGGGTTTCCGCCAGCGCTTCGAACACAAGGGCCGGTTCTCTTCGATCATGGCGCGGGTGCCGTCGCTGGCGATCATGCACCCCTGCCCCGGGCTGCTGGGCGCCGCCGCCTATGCCGCCGACGCCGAACGTGACGCCCAAGGAGTTGCCGCATGAGCCAGACCTTCCACGACGACCGCATCGATTTCATCAGCCATGGCGATGCCGATGGCTGGATCGAAGCGGTGGCCGCCGAAATGGCCCAGGCCATCAACCACGACATCAACGAAGTCGGCCGCGCCCGCATCCTGCTCTCCGGCGGCACCACGCCGGCGCCGGTGTACCA
This sequence comes from Stenotrophomonas sp. PFBMAA-4, assembly GCF_030053215.1. Classification (NCBI taxonomy): domain Bacteria; kingdom Pseudomonadati; phylum Pseudomonadota; class Gammaproteobacteria; order Lysobacterales; family Lysobacteraceae; genus Stenotrophomonas; species Stenotrophomonas sp. PFBMAA-4. Next base: position 73,889 of record NZ_JASGBW010000015.1, read on the forward strand.
GGCGCTGGCCGAGCTGGACGTGCATTGGGACCGGGTGGAAGTGAGCCTGGCCGATGAACGCTGGCTCTCGCCGCAGGATCGCGACAGCAATGCCTGGCTGGTGCGCGAGCACCTGCTCAAGCGTGCCGAAGGGGCGCACTTCGATCCGCTGGTGCGCGTCGGCAAGCCGCTGGCCGAATGCGTGTACACCGCCAACCTGCAGGCCCAGCACAGCCAGGCGCCGAGCGTGGTCGCCCTGGGCATGGGCAACGATGGCCACACCGCCTCGCTGTTCCCGGGTTCGAAGGACCTGGCCCGCGCACTGGAAAGCACCCTGCCCTATGCCGCGCTGGATGCCACCGGCTGCCCTGGCGCCAACCAGTGGCCGCTGCGCATCACCCTGACCCCGCGTGGCCTGGGCCAGTGCCGCCAGCGCCTGCTGCTGCTGCGCGGCAAGCAGAAGCTGCAGGTGCTGCGCCAGGCGCTGGACAGCAACGACGCACAGCTTTACCCGATCCTCAATGCAATCAACCTGGACGGCGCGCGCCTGCGCGTGCACTGGGCTGATTGACGTCGGCGGCGGCGCCCGCCGCCGCCAGCCTCTCGCCACCTTGAACGCTGGTAGCCAATGAGCCTCCATCCGCAACTGCAAGCCATCACCGATCGCATCATCGCCCGCAGCGCTGCTTCGCGCGCCGCCTACCTGGCCGCGATCGACGCCGCCCTGCGCGATGGCCCGTTCCGCAGCCGCCTGAGCTGCGGCAACCTCGCCCACGGCTTCGCCGCCTGTGGCACCACCGACAAGAGCCGGCTGCGCGGCGGCGTGACCCCGAACCTGGGCATCATCACCGCCTACAACGACATGCTGTCGGCGCACCAGCCGTTCGAGACCTACCCGGAGCAGATCCGTGCGGTCGCCCGCGAACTCGGCGCGACCGCACAGGTGGCCGGCGCGGTGCCGGCGATGTGCGACGGCGTGACCCAGGGCCGCGGCGGCATGGAACTGTCGCTGTTCTCGCGCGATGTGATCGCGCAGGCCACGGCCATCGGCCTCAGCCACGACATGTTCGACACCACCATCCACCTCGGTGTGTGCGACAAGATCGTGCCGGGCCTGCTGATCGGCGCACTGGCCTTCGGCCACCTGCCGGCGGTGTTCGTACCGGCCGGCCCGATGACCCCGGGCATCCCCAACAAGCAGAAGGCCGAAGTGCGCGAGCGCTACGCGGCCGGCGAAGCCACCCGCGAGGAACTGCTGGAAGCCGAGTCTGCCTCGTACCATGGCGTCGGCACCTGCACCTTCTACGGCACCGCCAATTCCAACCAGGTGCTGCTGGAAGCGATGGGCGTGCAGCTGCCGGGCGCCTCCTTCGTCAACCCGGATACGCCGCTGCGCGATGCGCTGACCCGCGAAGCCACCGAGCGTGCGCTGGACATCACCGCACTGGGCGATGATTTCCGCCCGCTGGGCCGCATCATCGACGAGCGCGCGATCATCAACGCGGTCATCGCGCTGATGGCCACCGGCGGTTCGACCAACCACACCATCCACTGGATTGCCGTGGCCCGCGCCGCCGGCATCGTGCTGACCTGGGACGATTTCGACGAACTGTCGCAGCTGATTCCGCTGCTGGCCCGCGTCTATCCGAACGGCGAGGCCGACGTGAACCGCTTCGCCGCTGCCGGTGGCCCGGCGTTCGTGTTCGGCGAGCTGATCAAGGCCGGCCTGATGCACGGTGACCTGGTCAGCGTGGCCCGTGGAGGCATGGCCGACTACGCGCGTGAACCGCAGCTGCGCGACGGCAAGCTGGTCTACCTGCCGGGCCTGGAACGCAGCGCCGATGAAGAAGTGGTGCGCAGCGTCGACAACCCGTTCGAAAGCCAGGGCGGCCTGCGCCTGCTGCGCGGCAACCTGGGCAAGTCGCTGATCAAGCTGTCGGCGGTGAAGCCGCAGTACCGCACCATTGAAGCGCCGGCCGTGGTGGTCGATGCGCCGCAGGTGCTGAACAAGCTGCACGCCGGTGGCCTGCTGCCCGAGCATTTCGTGGCGGTGGTGCGTTACCAGGGCCCGCGTGCGAACGGCATGCCGGAACTGCATTCGCTGGCGCCGCTGCTGGGCCTGCTGCAGAACCAGGGCCGTCGCGTGGCGCTGGTCACCGATGGTCGCCTGTCCGGTGCGTCGGGCAAGATCCCGGCGGCGATCCACGTGACGCCGGAAGCGGCGCGCGGTGGCCCGCTGGCCAAGGTGCGCGAGGGCGACATGATCCGCCTGGACGGTGAAGCCGGCACGCTGGAAGTGCTGGTGGATGCGGCCGAGTGGGCGGCACGGTCGCTGGCGCCGAACACGGCACCGGCAGCGCACGATCTGGGCCGCAACCTGTTCGCGATCAATCGCCGCGTGGTGGGTCCGGCGGACCAGGGGGCGATTTCGATTTCGTGCGGGCCGGCGGCGGCTGATGGTGGGCCGTGGGATTACGATTCGGAATATGAGCTGGGGCATGATGCCGCGGCGGCGGCGGCGCCGCATGAGGCAAAAGACGCCTGAAGCGAAAAGCCGCGGCAGGCTTCCCGGCCTGGGCAGTAGAGCGCCCTGGCCGGGACACGCCATAAACCCATCCATGGGGGCTCGGTCGCGGCATCCATGCCGCTCACGGTCCCGGCCAGGGCGCTCTACTGCCCTTGGACAATTCCCGGCGCGTCATTTGCGCTGCGGCCACTGAATCAAGAAGAGCAAAGGCAAGGGCAAAAGCATGGGTATCGAACAACATCAGGTGAAGGCGGCGGAACTGCTGCGTGCGGCGGGCATTCTGCCGGTGGTGACGATTCATACGCTGGACCAGGCGCGTGCGGTGAGTGCGGCGCTGCTGGAAGGTGGGCTGCCGGCCATCGAGCTGACGCTGCGTACGCCGGTGGCGATGGAAGCGCTGGCGATGCTCAAGCGCGAGCTGCCCGATGTGGTGGTGGGCGCGGGCACGGTGCTGACCGTGGAGCAGATGCAGCAGTCCATCGATGCGGGTGCGGATTTCCTGGTGACGCCGGGTACGCCGCCGGCGCTGGCCGATGCGCTGGCGGCGGCGCCGCTGCCGGTGGTGCCGGGTGCGGCCACGCCGACCGAGCTGCTGTCGCTCTACGCGCGCGGCTTCCGTGTCTGCAAGCTGTTCCCGGCCACGGCCGTGGGTGGCCTGGCGATGATCAAGGGCCTGGCCGGTCCGGTTGCCGACCTGAAGCTGTGCCCGACCGGTGGCATCACCGAAAACACCGCCGCCGAATACCTCGAACAGAAGAACGTGGTCTGCATCGGTGGTTCGTGGATGGTGCCGGGCAACTGGATCGCCGACGGCGAGTGGGACAAGGTGCGCGCCAGCGCCGCCGACGCCGCGAAGATCATCAAGCGCGTCCGCGGCCACTAAGCCCGGTACAGGCGTAGAGCCGAGCCCACGCTCGGCTCCGCGCCAGCGGACCGGAAAAGCAGCCGAGCATGGGCTCGGCTCTACTGCTCTTCCTTTTTCATTCCGCGGTCCCTCCGCTCGGCCAACCCCAGAAATCCAACCGCACCACCACCGCGAGGGGCTTCGCCGTTGGCCGAAACCCGTTACAGCGGCCGCGCCGGATCCACCAGCCCGTACTGGCTGGCCATGCGCGCCAACGCGATGTTGTCGCTGATCCCCATCTTCTCGAACAACCGCGCCTTGTGCGTGTTCACCGTCTTCGCACTCAGGCTGAGCCGCCGTGCGATGTCTTCCTGGCGCAGGCCCTGGGTCAGCAGCAGCGCCACTTCCAGCTCGCGCGGCGAGAGCGTGTCGAACGGCGAGGCATTGCCTTCCACCGTGGACAGCGCGAGGTTCTGCGCGATGCTGGTGCCGAGGTAACGGCGGCCGGCAGCCACGTCACGCACCGCACGCAGCAGCTCCTGCGCGTCACAGCCCTTGCCGATGTAACCGGCCGCGCCCGCTTCCAGCAGGCGCTTCGGCAGCGGGCCATCTTCCAGCACGGAGACGATCACCACGCGCGTGGCACGGTGTCCACGCACGATGCGCTCGGTCACTTCCATGCCACTGACGCCCGGCAGGTGCAGGTCACACAGCACCACGTCCGGCAGCAGCTGGCGGATCTCGCGCAGGCCGTCCTCGCCGGTCTCGGCTTCGCCCACCACCTCGATGTCGGCTTCACCCGACAGGATCATCTTCATACCGGTGCGGACCAGCGCGTGGTCGTCCACCAGGTAGACTCGAATCGTCATTCACGTACCTCTTCGAATGCGGCCATTGCGGGCCACGCTAGGCAGGGCATCCGACCATCGCAAGCACGACGACTGCGCAAAAACGGCGTTCTGCCTTGCGCATCACATTCTTCGCACATCGATGTAGCCCCCTGTCCCACAGAACCCGTTACAACGAAACAACCTGCTCTTTCATGAACGTCCCCGGAGGGGCATCCACGTCACTCCCCTGTTGCGATCGCTTCGCTGGCCGCTGCTGGCGGCGAACCGCGGTGTCGCCAGGGTTGCCGGCGACTGAACATGACCAGATAGCACCCTACCACCCAAACCAGCGCCGCACACCATCCGGCGAGGATATCGGAGGGGTAATGCACCCCCAGGTAGACCCGGGAAAGGCTGACCAGCAGGCTGAACAGCGGCGCCAGCACCAGCACCGGCCAGCGCCAGCGGGTGTTCCAGGCCAGCAGCACCAGGGTCGCGGCCAGGGTCATGGTGCCCATCGCATGGCCACTGGGGAAGCTGAACGTTGATTCGGGCGCGATCGATTCCCACAGACTCGGGCGGTCACGCTGGAAGAACTGCTTGCTGCCCAGGTTCAGCAGCGCCGAGCCGACGAAGCACACCGCCACGAAGGTCGCCTCGCGCCATCGCCGCCGCCACAGCAGCGCACCGACGATCAGCACGTCGGCCGGGATCAGGAACCACTCATAACCCAGTTTCGACAGCAGCACGAAGCACCGGTCCAGCCACGGCGAATGCAACCCGTGCATCTGCCACAGCAGCGGGGCATCGAAATGGAACGACTCGAACTCGTGCACCTCGTCGGCCAGGGCGACGAAGCCGGCCAGCGGCAGCAGCACACCGGCAAACAGCAGCACCAGGCGCCACGCGTTGCGCCCCATCCAGTGTCGGAAGCCGGACGCCGGTTCCGGCGCGGCCAGGATCGCCGGCTTACCCGGCGATCCGGACATACTTCTGTTCGACGTATTCGTCGATGAGGGCAACGAATTCCTGGGCGATGTTGTCGCCGCGCAGGGTCACCTTCTTCTCGCCATCGACAAACACCGGCGCGGCCGGCGTTTCGCCGGTACCCGGCAGGGAAATGCCGATGTTGGCGTGGCGCGACTCGCCCGGCCCGTTGACGATGCAGCCCATCACCGCCAGGGTCATGTTCTCCGCACCAGGGTGCTGCACCTTCCAGACCGGCATCTTCTCGCGGACGTGGTTCTGCACCACCTTGGCCAGTTCCTGGAAGAACTCGGAGGTGGTGCGGCCGCAGCCCGGGCAGGCGGTGACCAGCGGAGTAAACGCACGCTGGCCGGTGGTCTGCAGCAGTTCCTGGGCGACGATCACTTCCTGCGTTCGCGACTGGCCCGGCTCGGGGGTCAGCGAAATGCGGATGGTGTCGCCGATGCCTTCCTGCAGCAGCACGCTCAGCGCCGCCGCCGAAGCGACGATGCCCTTGCTGCCGATGCCGGCTTCGGTCAGGCCCAGGTGCAGGGCGAAATCCGAACGCTGGGCCAGATCGCGATAGACCGCGATCAGTTCCTGCACGCCGCTGACCTTGGCCGAGAGGATGATGCGATCGCGCGGCAGGCCGATCTCCACCGCCTGCTCGGCCGAATCCAGCGCCGAACGGATCAGCGCCTCGCGCAGCACGCGGCCGGCGTCCCAGGGCTGTTCCCGATGGTTGTTCTCGTCCATCAGCTTCGCCGCCAGGGCCTGGTCCAGCGAGCCCCAGTTGGCGCCGATGCGCACCGGCTTGTTGTAGCGGATGGCGAACTCGATCAGCTGGGCGAACTGCAGGTCCTTCTTCTTGCCGAAGCCGACGTTGCCCGGGTTGATGCGGTACTTGGCCAGCGCCTCGGCACAGGCCGGCTCGGCCGTCAGCAGCTGGTGGCCGTTGTAGTGGAAGTCGCCGATCAGCGGTACGTCGATGCCCATCATCGCCAGCTTGTCGACGATACGCGGGATGGCCGCGGCCGCTTCCACGGTGTTGACGGTCAGGCGCACCATTTCCGAACCGGCCCGCCACAACTCGGCCACCTGCTTCACGCTGGAGGCCACGTCGGAGGTGTCGGTGTTGGTCATCGACTGCACCACCACGGGCTTGCCGCCACCTACGGTGACCCCGCCGATCTGGACGGCATGGGTCTGGCGACGGGACCAGGCGGTGGCATCGGAGGGTTGGGTCGGGCGGGTGACGGCGTCGTGCATGGGCGCATTCTACCGCCCGGCCCTGCATTCCGGGCGATTCCCATTCAGCCATCGGCACGTCTGCGGCCGATTGTCGCAGGCAGGTTGCCCGGTGAACGCATACGATGGTCGGGCATGACCGGTCCCGACGCCCCCTTCCTACGCACCCTCTGCAGCCTGCGCTGGCTGGCCGTGGCCGGCCAGGCCGCGACGATCCTGGTCGCCACGTGGGTGCTGGGCCTGCCGCTGCCGCAGCTGCCGCTGTGGGCGGGCGTGGCCGTACTGGCCGTGTTCAACCTGTATACGCAGCTGCGCCCGGAGCCGGATGACACCGCGCCACTGACCGCCTTCGGCCATATCCTGGTCGATGTGATCATCCTGACCTGGATGGTCGGCTGGAGCGGCGGCATCGCCAACCCGTTCGGCTCGCTGTTCCTGATCCTGATCGCGCTGGCCGCCTTCGCCCTGCCCCTGCGCTGGGCGCTGGCCGTGGCCACCGCCTGCCTGCTCGGCTACGCCGCCAGCGGTCTGTTCGGGCAGCCGCTGCCGACCGGCTACTTCCATACGGTGGACCTCAACCGCTGGGGCGTGGTGGCCAACTTCCTGCTGTCGGCCGCAGTAGTGCTGACCTTCTCCACCCGCCTGGCGATGGCCCTGCGCGTGCGCGAACTGGAACTGTCCGCGCTGCGCGAGCGGTTTGCCCGCAATGAAGGCATCGTCGCCCTGGCCACGCACGCCGCCTCGGTGGCGCACGAACTGAACACCCCGCTGGCGACCATGACCCTGCTGGCCGATGACGTGGCCGAGCGCAGCGAGGAGCCGGAAGTGCGCGAGGACATGGAAACCCTGCGCGAACTGCTGGTGCAATGCCGCGAGCGCGTGCTGGCGCTGGCTGCGCCGGCCACCACCGATGGCCCCGGCCGCAGCCACTCCAGCGCCCAGCAGGTGCTGGAACAATGGCGACTGGTGCGCCCGACCATCGACCTGCACCGCAACGACGACGCGCCGCTGCGCCTGCCGCTCGACCCCGGCGTGGGCCACCTGCTGATGGTGCTGCTCAACAATGCCGCCGATGCCGGCGAACAGGCCGGCCGGCCACGCGTGGACCTGGAGCTGCGCATAGACGGCGAGGACCTGATCGGCGAAGTGCGCGACTACGGCCACGGCTTCAACGCGCGCGCCGCCGTGCTGCCGGGCAAGCTGTTCGGCAGCAGCAAGAGTGAAGGCATGGGCGTGGGGCTGGCCCTGTCCCATGCCACCATCGAACGCCTGCACGGCGAAATGTGGATGCGCCCGGCCCAGGGGGCCGGCAGCCGCGTCGGCTTCCGCCTGCCACTGGCTCCACGCGAGGAAACCCCATGAGCGCCTCAACCCTCGGCCTGCTGGTCGACGACGACGAACTGTACCTGCGCACCCTGCAGCGCAGCCTGGCCCGCAAGGGGCTGGAAACGCAGACGGCGCAGGATGCCGCCAGCGCGCTGGCGCTGGCCCGCCAGCACCCGCCGGCGTTCGCGCTGATCGATCTGAAACTGGGCAGCGATTCGGGCCTGGCGCTGATCCAGCCGCTGCGCGCCCTGCGCGCGGACATGCGGATCCTGCTGGTGACCGGCTACGCCAGCATCGCCACCGCGGTGGAGGCGATCAAGCTGGGTGCGGATGATTACCTGCCGAAGCCGGCCACGGTACCGATGATCCTGCGCGCGCTGGGCGAGGAAGATGATGGCCCGGCCGACGACGGCGAAATGGAAGTGCCCGACGCGATGACGCCGATCAGCCGCCTGCAGTGGGAGCACATCCAGCAGGCGATGCACGAGACCGGCGGCAATGTATCGGCCGCTGCGCGCCTGCTGGGCATGCACCGGCGTTCGCTGCAGCGCAAGCTGGCCAAGCGGCCGAGCCCGGAACGCGACCCGAGCCGCTGACGCGGCGAATCCGCCGGGCATGGCCCGGCGCTACCGGGCAGGCTTCACGTTCGCCGGGCATGGCCCGGCGTTACCGACTTGTAGAGTCGAGCCATGCTCGACTACGCGAACCTGACATCCGGGCATGGCCAGCCGGCTGTCCTGACCGTCACAATCCGAGCGCTCGCAAGCGTTGTTGGCGCTGACTCCTGCAACCAGCGCTCTCACTCACCCAAAGCGCGTCCGATCGCAGCATCAGTTGGGATTGCGGTCCGCGCAGCTCGTCAAATCGTCTTCTCACCGAAATGCTGTTGGCGATGACAGTTCGGGCACAGAGCAATCGCGTTCTCGACACTGTCTTCCCCGCCATCGGCCAACCGCTTGCGATGATGAACCTCAAGATAGGGGCTGCCATCCTTCGTGCGGTTGAACGGCGCGGGATTGCCGCAACACTGGCAACGTCCATCGGCTCGGAACAGAGCCTCAGCTACAACATCAGGATTCCGCTTGAACTGCGTAACAACGACCTGAACCTGATCCGGCTTCTTGCATGCAAGCTTCAGACGCTTGGCACGCGCCGCAGCACCATCCTTCAGCGCCTTGGCTACCTCACTGTCGAATTGATCGATTTCAAAATCTGCGTCTGCAGACCCTGGATTGCAGCTGCCGCAATACCCCGAAAAATTTCGACGCTTACGCGCCTCCATGTACACACGAAGTTGCGCAACCCGACCAGCACATATTTTTATGTAGTTCCTGCTGGTGAACTTCTTGCCAGAAGTTTGGCTACTGATCGCCTTGCAATTCGCACGGTGCAGCAGAAAGTATGCGGGGGACATTGATCGCGTGGTGTTCACCACGAATCCCGTCGGATTCTCGTTCAACCAATTCAGATATTCGGACTCATCGCCATTGAATTCGACAACACCGCTATTCATCGATTGGACTCCACGTCTTCTCGTCTGATGCCAAAACGGACCAGGAACATGCCATCAAATCGCTGACCGCAGGCCGGCAACCATAGAAGTACCGCGCACGTTATAGCCGAGCATGGCTCGGCTCTACAGAAAGAAGCATCGCCTGGATGCCGGCCAGCGGCCGGCACTACCAGAGCATCAGCCCTTCAGCTGCGCCAGGATCTCGCGGGTCATCGGATCGGCAATCGCCACGTCTTCGCCCTGCAGTGCCGGCAGCAGGCCGCTGGCCAGCTGCTTGCCCAGCTCGACGCCGAACTGGTCAAAGGCGTTGATGTTCCAGATGACCGACTGCACGTACACGGCGTGTTCGTACATGGCAATCAGGGCGCCCAGCGCCTGCGGGGTCAGTGCATCGAGCAGGATCAGCGTGCTCGGGCGACCGCCCGGGTAATCACGGTGCGGGTCGTCGCTGGCCTGGCCGTTGGCCAGCGCCTCGGTCTGCGCCAGCAGGTTGGCCAGCAGCGCCTGGTGGTTGACCGTGTACGGATCATCGTTGCGCACGCAGCCGATGAAATCAGCCGGAATGATGCTGGTGCCCTGGTGCAGCGCCTGGAAGAAGCTGTGCTGCACATCGGTGCCCGCCCCGCCCCACCACACCGGCACGGTGTCGGTGGTGACCGGCTGGCCATCGCGCTGCACGCGCTTGCCCAGGCTTTCCATCACCAGCTGCTGCAGGTAGGCCGGCAGCAGCGCCAGGCGCTGGTCGTAGGTCATCACTGCGTGCGTGGCATGGCCCAGCACGTTGCGGTTCCAGATGTCGGTCAGGCCGTGCAGCACCGGCAGGTTGCGCTCCAGCGGCGCATCCAGCGCGTGCGCGTCCATCTGCGCGGCGCCGTCCAGCAGCTGCTCGAAACGCTCGAAGCCGATTGCCAGCGCGATCGGGAAACCAACGGCCGACCACAGCGAATAGCGGCCCCCGACCCAGTCCCACATCGGCAGCACGCGATCGGCGGCAATGGCGAAGGACTTGGCCGCGCGCTCGGGGTTGGCACTGACCGCGTACAGGCGATCGCTGCCACCCAGCCAGTCGTGCAGGATCTGCCCGTTGAGCAGGGTTTCCTGGGTACCAAAGGTCTTGGAAATGAGGATGCCAGCGGTCTTTGCCGGATCCAGCGTGGCCAGCGTGCGCTGCATGGCGGCGCCGTCCACGTTCGACACGAAATGCACGCGCAGGCGTGCACCGCTGACCGGGCGCAGCGCATCGGCCACCAGGCGCGGGCCCAGATCGGAACCGCCGATGCCCACGCTGACCACGTCGGTCACGCCGCTGTCTTCCAGCGCGCGGACCAGCACGCCCATGCGCTGGCGGATTTCGCGCGCGGTGGCATAGGCCTCGGCCGCCACCGGCGCATCGACCACATCGCCGCGCAGCGCGGTGTGCAGTGCGGCGCGGCCTTCGGTCAGGTTGACCTGCTCGCCACGGAACAGGCGGGTGATGGCACCGCCGACATCACGGTCGGCGGCCAGTGCCAGCAACGCCTGCAGCGCCGCGGCATCGTATTTCTGCCGGGCGAAGTTGACGTACAACGGACCGACCCGCAGCGCCAGGTCCTGCACGCGGCCGGGTTCGGCGGCGAGGAGGCTGGGGATGCTTGCGCCCTTCAGGCGCTGGGCGTGGGAATGCAGCGAGTCGAATCCGTTGTTCGTTGTCATGCGGCCTGGGTCGGGATCGTGTCGTTGGTGTGGGTGATCTGGTTGTTGCCGTCCACGTACACCAGCTTCGGCTTGAAGCTGTCGGCTTCCTGCTCGGTCATGCTGGCGAACGCCGCGATGATGATGATGTCACCGACCTGCACGTGGCGTGCAGCGCCACCGTTGAGCGACACCACGCCGCTGCCGGCTTCGGCACGGATGGCGTAGGTCGAGAAGCGCGCACCGTTGGTCACGTCCCAGATGTGCACCTGCTCGAACTCGCGGATGCCCGTGGCAGCCAGCAGGTTGTCGTCGATGGCGATCGAGCCTTCGTAGTTCAGCTCGGAATGGGTGACGGTGGCGCGGTGGATCTTGGTCTTCAGCAGGGACAGATGCATGGCACGGCACAACGCAAAGGAAAGCGGGGATTCTAGCACCCGCGCAGCGCGGGGCATCACGGCCGGCAACCCGTTCAGGTAGCGCCGGGCCAGGCCCGGCGCTCCCGCGGGCGGAACTCAGAATTCCAGGTTGTCGATCAGCCGGGTGCTGCCCAGGCGGGCGGCGATCAGCGCCACCCGGCCACCGCCGTCGAAGGTCGGCTCGGCCAGCTCGGGGGTGCGCAGCACTGCGTAGTCGACCTGGAAGCCGGCGGCCTGCAGCGCGGCTGTGGCATCAGCCTCGATCTGCGCGCGCGCCTGCCCGGCCACGTAGCCTTCGCGCATGCCCAGCAGGGTGCGGTGGAGGGTGGTCGCCAGCGGGCGCTGGCTGGCGTCCAGGTACTGGTTGCGCGAGCTCTTGGCCAGGCCATCGTCGTCACGCACGATCTCGGCACCGACGATCTGGATCGGGAACGACAGCTCGGCCACCATCTGCTTGATCACGGCCAGCTGCTGGTAATCCTTGCGGCCGAACACGGCCACGTCCGGCTGCACCTGCAGGAACAGGCGCGCGACCACCGTGCAGACGCCATCGAAGTGGCCGGGGCGGCTGGCGCCCTCCAGCACTTCACTGACGCCCGGGGCGTGCATCTGCGTGGTCTTGTCCACGCCCAGCGGGTACATCGCCTCGACGCTGGGCAGCCATACGGCATCACAGCCGACCTGCTCCAGCCCGGCCACGTCGGCCTCGGGCGTGCGCGGGTAGCGGCTGAAGTCCTCGTTCGGCCCGAACTGGGTCGGGTTGACGAAGATGCTGGCCACCACCTTGTCGGCATACTGGCGTGCCAGGCTCACCAGCGAATGGTGGCCGCCGTGCAGGTTGCCCATGGTCGGCACCAGTGCCACGCGCAGGCCCTGCTGCTTCCACTGCGCGATCTGCTCGCGCAGCGCGCCGAGCTCGTTGAAGGTCTGGATCATTGGGCGTAGGCGTGCTGTTCGTCGGGGAAGCTGCCGTCGCGCACGGCGTCGGCGTAGGCGCGGGTGGCACCGGCCACCGAGCCGCCTTCGGCCAGGAAGTCCTTGACGAACTTCGGACGGCGGTGGCCGCTGTCCAGGCCGATGAAATCGTGCAGCACCAGCACCTGGCCATCGCAGTGCGGGCCGGCACCAATACCGATGGTCGGCACGTCGACGGCGGCGGTCACTTCCGCGGCCACCGGGGTCGGCATGCATTCGAGCACGATCAGCGTGGCACCCGCCGCGGTCACGGCCTTGGCGTCTTCCACCAGCTGGCGCGCGGCATCGCCACGGCCCTGGATCTTGAAGCCGCCCAGGCGCAGCACCGACTGCGGGGTCAGGCCCAGGTGCGAGCACACCGGAATCTCGCGCTCGACGAGGTAGCGCACGATGTTGACCTTGAAGCCGGCACCTTCGATCTTGACCATCTCCGCACCGGCCTGCAGCAGCTGCAGCGAAGCGTCCAGCGCGCGTTCCGGGGTGGCGTCGGCGCCGAACGGCAGGTCGGCCACCAGCAGCGCACGCTGCAGCACGCGGGACACCGCACGGGTGTGATAGACCATGTCGGCCACCGTTACCGGCAGGGTCGAATCATGGCCCTGCACGACCATGCCCAGCGAATCGCCGATCAGGATCAGGTCCACGCCATTGGCGTCGAAAGTGCGGGCGAAGCCAGCGTCGTAGGCGGTCAACATGACCAGCTTCTGGCCATTGCGCTTGGCCTCGGCCAGGGCGGGAACGGTCCAGGGCTTGCTGTCTGCGTGGGTGCTCATGTGCTGATAACCGGGGGAGATAACCCGGCCATTATCACCCTATCGGCGCGATCCCGCAGGCATCGAGCCGCATCACTGCATCCTGCACGCGGCCATGGCCAGGAATTGTCAGTTCTGGCGCGATTTCGGCCAGTGGCACCAGCACGAAGGCGCGCTCGTGCAGGTACGGATGCGGCACCTGCAGGCCGGGCTCGTCCAGCACCTGCGCGCCGTACAGCAGCAGGTCCAGGTCCAGCGCACGCGGGCCCCAGTGCACGGCAGGATCGCGCACGCGGCCGAACTGCTGCTCCAGCGCCAGCATCGCCTGCAGCAGATCGCCGGCCGCCAAGGAGGTCTCGACCGCAGCCACCGCATTGACGAACGGTGGCTGGTCTTCATTGCCCCAGGCCGGCGTGGCGTACAGGCGCGACGCCTGCCGCAGCTGCGTGCCGGGCAGCCCATCCAGCGCGGCGATGGCCGCGCGGACGGTGCTGGCCGCGTCACCCAGGTTGGCCCCCAGGCCGATCCAGGCAAGGGTCATGGCTTACTCGGCAGCGCCGCCGCCGGCAGCACCGGTGCGACGACGACGGCGGCGACGCTTGCGCGGTGCCCCACCTTCCTCGTCGCCACCGTCGGTGTGCATGGCATCCAGCGAGGATTCCAGCTCATGCCCGGACTGCGCCTGTGCCTCGCGCCAGAACGCCACGTCGGCTTCGTGCTCGGCCGAGGCGACCTGGCGCAGGGCCAGGAAGTCGAACGCGGCGCGGAAGCGCGGGTGGGTGAGCGTGCGGAACACGCGCTTGCGCTGGCGCGAGCTGAAGCGCGCCTGCAGCAGCCAGATTTCCTGCATCGGCAGCGAGAAGCGGCGCGGCAGGGCGATGGTGCTCAGCTGCTGCACGGTGACCCGGTCGGCGGCGCGACGCTGCGCTTCTTCCGGGGCCACGCCCTGCTTGAGCAGGCTGGCCTGGGCGCGGCAGTAGGCCGGCCACAGCAGCAGCGCGAACAGGAACGCCGGCGAGACGGGCTCGTCGTTGGCCACGCGTGCATCGGTATTGGCCAGGCCTTCCACCAGCATGCGGCGCAGCGCGCCGGTGCGGTTGGACTTCAGTGCCTTGCCGCTTTCCGGGAACAGCACGTCGAACAGACCGTAGCGTTCCAGGCCTTCGAAGCTGGCCACGCCGTGCCCGGACAGGAACAGCTTGAGCACTTCCTCGAACAGGCGCGCCGGGGCGGCCTCGTTGAGCAGGTTGGCCAGGTGCGGGATCGGTGCGGCGGTGCCTTCTTCGATCTGGAAACCGAGCTTGGCGGCCAGGCGCACCGCACGCAGCATGCGTACCGGGTCTTCCTGGTAGCGCTGCACCGGGTCGCCGATGAGCTTCATCAGGCGTGCCTGCACGTCCTCGAAGCCGCCGGTGTAATCACGCACCGAGAAATCCTCGATGGCGTAGTACAGGGCATTGCAGGTGAAGTCGCGGCGGACGGCATCGTCTTCGATGGTGCCGTACACGTTGTCGCGCACGAGCATGCCGTTTTCCATTTCGCGGTCGCCGCTGCCGTCATCGCTGTTGGCGCGGAAGGTGGCGACTTCGATGATCTCGCGGCCGAAGACCACGTGGGCCAGGCGGAAACGGCGGCCGATCAGGCGGCAGTTGCGGAACAGCTGCTTGACCTGTTCGGGCGTGGCGTCGGTGGCCACGTCGAAATCCTTGGGTTGGCCATTGACCAGCAGGTCGCGCACCGCGCCACCGACAAGGTAGGCGCCGAAGCCGGCATCGCGCAGGCGGTACAGCACGCGCAAAGCATTGGGGCTGATGTCCTTGCGGGAGATCGTGTGCTGGTCGCGCGGGATGACGCGCAGGCTGAACGGTGATGGAGCAGAGGAAATGATGTTGGCGCTTCCGGTTGAAGTTTCGGGATTGCCCAATGGCATCGAGGTGCATATACTAGCGCTCCTGCCCCGGCAGCGACACACTGCTCCCTTCGTCTAGTGGTTAGGACGTGGCCCTCTCAAGGCTAAAACAGGGGTTCGAGTCCCCTAGGGAGCACCAGTCGCCGCAGCAGGAACCGAAAGAGCCCGCCTTCGTGCGGGCTTTTCTGTTTTCCGGGGTTTGATGGCTGCGGGTGCTTGGTCGCTGTGGCGCCTCCCTGTTCCTGCGCTTGAGGGGGCGGGCCACCCTGGCCTGGACACGCAAAAGCCCTTCCATGGTGCTCGATGGCGCCATCCATGGCGCCAACGGTCCAGGCCAGGGTGGCCCGCCCCCTCCTGACAGTTTCCCGCGACGGCGGCACGAACAGCCTCGCTCCTCCGCAGCCAATTCAACTCCGACGCGCAGACCTGCGTCCGCCACCCGCAATGTGTCGAGAGGCGGCAGACCAGCCGATCCAGGACCGTTGGCGCCATGGGTTGGGCGCATGCGCCCGACGGGTTGGGCAGGAGCTCAACCCCGGTCTTGCCGAGTGCGCAGGACAGCACACGCGAGCAAGGCGCCATCGAGCCCCCATGGATGGGTTTACGGCGTGTCCTGGCTCGGCTGGCCTGCCGCCTCCCCCACGGAGAAAGGAGGCGCTGAATCGCAGGCCGGCCGTCAGCCTTCCATCTGCTCCAGTTCCTTGCCCTTGGTTTCGCGGACGTAGCGGACCACGAAGAAGATCGAGAGGAAGGCCGCCACGGTGTAGATGCCGTACGCGCCGGCCAGGCCGATGCCAGCCAGCAGCATCGGGAAGGTGACGGTGATGGCGAAGTTCGACGTCCACTGCGCCGCGCCGGCCACCGCCAGCGCCGAGCCGCGGATCTGGTTCGGGAACATCTCACCCAGCATCACCCACATCACCGGGCCCCACGACATGTTGAAGAACACCACGTAGACATTGGCGGCCACCAGCGCCAGCCGGCCCATGCCGTCGGACAGCTGCAGCCTGCCATCCACCAGGCTGCCGCTGGCAAAGGCCACCACCATCAGCGCCAGCGCAACGGCCATGCCCACCGAGCCGACCCACAGCAGCGGCTTGCGGCCGATGCGGTCGATCAGCAGCACCGTCACCAGGCAGGCACCGATGCTGAGCGCACCGGACAGCACGTTGATCAGCAGCGCATCATTTTCCGAGAAGCCCACCGCCTGCCACAGCACCGCGCCGTAGTAGAACACCACGTTGATGCCCACCAGCTGCTGCAGCACCGCCAGGCCGATACCCACCCAGACGATGCTGCGCAGGCGGCCGGTGGCCTTGTCCTTCAGGTCGGCAAAGCTCGGCCGGTGCTGGTCCTGGGCCAGGCTGCCCTCGATCTCGCTGCGCTTGGCCCGCGCCTCGTCCGCACCGTACAGCTTCACCAGCACCGCCTCGGCCTGCGCCTGGCGCCCCTTGGCCACCAGGAAGCGCGGGCTTTCCGGGATGGCCAGCAGCAGCATCAGGAACAGCAGCGACGGAATCGCCTGCATCCAGAACATCCAGCGCCACGCCTCCTGCCCCAGCCACAGCACCTCGGTGGAGGCACCGGCGGCGCGCGCCAGCAGGAAATTGCTGAGGAACGCCGCGAACAGGCCGCTGATGATGGCCATCTGCTGCACCGTGGCCAGCTTCCCGCGGTAGCGCGCCGAGGCCACTTCGGCGATGTAGGCCGGCGACATCACGCTGGCCGCACCCACCGCGAAGCCGCCGACCATGCGCGCGGCCACGAACAGCCACGAGGCATGCGCCGCGCCCGCGCCCAGCGCCGACAGCAGGAACAGCACCGCCGAAATGATCAGCACGCTGCGCCGGCCCAGCAGGTCGCCCAGCCGCCCGGCCACGAATGCACCGATCGCGCAGCCCAGCAGCATCGACGCCACCTCGAAGCCCAGCGCGGCCTCGCTGGAATTGAACGCCTGGCGCAGGCCGTCGACCGTACCGTTGATCACGCCGCTGTCGAAGCCGAACAGGAAGCCCCCCAGGGTGGCCACGCAGCTGATCAGGACGATGAAGGCGGTGTTTTCGCCGCGCGTGCCGGCGTTTGCAGGAATCGCTGTGGACATTGGGTCTTCCGCGAAAGGGGTGGGCCTGCCGCTCAGCGCAGCAGGTACTGGTTCAGCAGGTTCTCATAGGCTTCCTGCCGGCCGCTACGCTGGCGCGGTTCGCCGGCCTGCTGCGCATGCGCGCAGAGGTCGTCCAGGCTGAGCTGGCCGGCGGCGAAGGCCTGCCCCGGGCCGTGGTCGAAGCTGGCATAGCGCTCGCGCCGCCACTGCTCCAGCGGCGAGGCCTGCAGCAGCGCATGGGCCACTTCCAGGCCGCGGGCGAAGGCATCCATGCCGCCGATATGGGCCAGGAACAGGTCCTGCGGGTCGCTCGACTCGCGGCGCACCTTGGCATCGAAGTTCAGGCCGCCATGGCCCAGCCCGCCCTGCCGCAGCACCACCAGCATGGCGCCGACGGCGTCGTACAGGTCGGTCGGGAACTGGTCGGTGTCCCAGCCGTTCTGCGGGTTGCCGCGGTTGGCGTCGATGCTGCCCAGCAGCCCGGCATCGGCAGCCACCTGCAGGTCGTGGGCGAAAGTATGCCCGGACAGGGTGGCGTGGTTGGCCTCGATGTTCAGCTTGAAATCGCCGTCCAGGCCGTGCTCGCGCAGGAAACCGACCACGGTGGCGCTGTCGAAGTCGTACTGGTGGTGCATCGGCTCCATCGGCTTGGGCTCGATCAGGAAAGTGCCCTGGAAGCCGATGCTGCGGCCATGGTCGCGGGCCGCGGCAAGGAACCGGGCCAGGTGCGCCTGTTCGCGCTTCATGTCGGTGTTGAGCAGGCAGGCATAGCCTTCGCGGCCACCCCAGAACACGTAGTTGCTGCCACCCAGCGCCACGGTGGCCTCCAGCGCCGCACGCACCTGCACCGCCGCGCGCGCGACCACGGCGAAGTCCGGGTTGGTGGCTGCACCATTCATGTAGCGCGGGTGCGAGAACAGGTTGGCGGTGCCCCACAGCAGCTGCATGCCGGTCTGCTGCTGGCGCTGGCCGGCCAGCTCGACCATGTGCGCGAGGTTGGCGCGGTACTCGCCGATGTCGTCAGCGTCCGGCGCCAGGTCCACGTCATGGAAGCACCAGAACGGCACGCCCAGCTTGGTGAAGAACTCGAAGGCCGCATCGCAGCGTGCCTCGGCACGGGCCAGCGCGGTAGCGCCGTGGTCCCACGGGTAGGCACGGGTGCCCGGCCCGAACGGGTCCTGGCCGGCGCCGCAGAAGCTGTGCCAGTAGGCCACGGCAAAGCGCAGGTGCTCGGCCATGCTGCGCCCGCCGATCTGCTTCTGTGCGTCGTAGACCTTGAAGGCCAGGGGATTGTCGGAATCGCGGCCCTCGAAGGGGATGCGGCCGATGCCGGGGAAGTACTCACGCTGACCAACATGGAACGGGGTTGCCATGGACGATGCTTCCTTCTGCGGGATCAGGGCAGGCGCTGCTGGAACAGCGGCGTCAACGCCTGCAGGTGGTGGACGAAACGCTGGTAGCCGGCCTCGTAGGCGGCGGCGCGCGTGGGATCGGGCCGGGCGGCCAGGGCGGCGTCGAACTGCAGGTGCTCATCGACCAGATCGGCCAGCGCCCGGCCCTGCCCTTCGCACAGCCACAGGGCCTGCAGCGCGGCACCGAAGGCTGCACCTTCGGCCTGCACCGGCACGACCACTGGCAGCTGGAACAGGTCGGCGATCAGCTGGCGCCACGCCGGGCTGTTGGCGCCGCCGCCGGTCAGCACCAGGCGTTGCCCATGCAGGCCACCTTCGACCAGCGCGTCATGGCCCAGCCGCAGGCTGTAGCTGGCGCCCTCCATCGCGGCGCGGTAGAGGTTGGCCGGGGTCAGGTTGTGCAGGTCCAGCCCGTGCAGGGCGCCGCGCGCCAGTGGCAGGTCGGGGCTGCGCTCGCCATTGAAGAACGGCAGCATCACCAGCCCATCGGCACCGGGCGTGCTCTGTGCCAGCAGGTCTTCGCACTGCGAGGGCGACTGACCCAGCAGCGCGGCGACCTGGCCGGTGGCGATCGTGCAGTTCATCGTGCAGATCAACGGCAGCCAGCCGCCGTCGGAAGCGCAGAACGCGGCCCAGCGCCCCTGCGCATCGACGCAGGGCGTGGCGCTCCAGGCGAACAACGTGCCGGAGGTACCCAGGCTCATGCTCAGCCGCCCCTCGCGCACCGCACCGGTGCCGATCGCCGCCATCATGTTGTCGCCGCCACCGACCGCCACGCGGGTCCCGGCCGGCAGCCCCAACAGCGCGGCGATCGCCGGCAGCAGGGAAAAGCCCTGCTCCGGGCCGACCAGCGGCGGCAGCAGCGCCGCCAGGTCACGCCGCTCATCCGTGGCCGCCAGCATCGCCGGGGACCAGTCGCGCCGGCGCACATCCAGCCAGCCCGTGCCGGAGGCGTCACCGGCCTCCATGAAGCGCTGTCCGGTCAGCCACAGGTTCAGGTAGTCGTGCGGCAGGGCGATGCCGTCCAGGGCCGCATCCACCTCGGGCCGGTGCTGGCGGGTCCAGCGCAGTTTGGATGCGGTGTAGCCCACCCGCAGGTCGTTGCCCGCCTCGGCAATGCACGCTGCCGCCCCGCCCAGGGTGGCGGTGATGTCCTCGCATTCGGCGCTGGTGCTGGTGTCGCACCAGAGCTTGACCGGGCCCAGCGCGCGGTTGTCGCGCCCCAACGGCACGAAGCCGTGCTGCTGGCCGGACACCGCCAGCCCGCGCACCTGCGCGCGCACCGGCCCGGGCAGGGCCTGGATCGCCTCGACCAGCGCCTTTACCCAATCGGCGGCGTTCTGCTCGCGGCCACCGTCGGCTGTCGCCGACAGCTCCAGCGGCCGGGCCTGCTGCGCCAGCACCGTGCGTGCCGCCGCGTCGTAGGCGATCACTTTCACGCTCTGCGTGCCGGCGTCGATGCCCAGATACACGCTCATGCCCTGCCCATCCATGCGATCCGCACCGCTTCACCGCCCGTTGTCCACCGATGGACAACGAGTCTGCCGGGGGCTTCCCCGGCTTGGCAATGTGCAGTGCCGCAAAGTGCCGCTGCGCGGTGGCCGCACACCCTCGCCACCTGTCCAGAATTGCCACTGCGCACGGTGCCGGTTGGCCCAACGGCAGCGCGCGCGTTCAACCTGTTCTAGAATTGTCCGCTTGAAGACGGATCTGCCTCCCCCCTTATGCCCTTTGTCGTCACCGAAAACTGCATCAAGTGCAAACACACCGATTGCGTGGAAGTGTGCCCCGTGGACTGCTTCCACGAAGGCCCGAACTTCCTGGTGATCGACCCGGACGAGTGCATCGACTGCACCCTCTGTGAGCCGGAGTGCCCGGTCAACGCGATCTTCCCGGAGGACGATGTCCCGGCCGGCCAGGAAGTGTTCGTGGGCCTCAATGCCGAGCTCGCCAAGGAGTGGCCGGTGCTGACCGTGCGCAAGGATCCGCCCGCCGACGCTGGCGAGTGGGACGGCAAGCCGGACAAGCTGCCGCTGCTGGAGCGCTGAGGCGCGCCTGCTGCAGCAACGAAAAAAGGGCGCCCTGGGCGCCCTTTTTTGTGGGTGGCGCCAATCAATGTTGGCGTCTACCAGAGCGGAAGGTAGCGCCGGGCCATGCCCGGCGGAACCTCGACCGCGCTTACTGCGCCAGCTTCGCCTTCAGTGCGGCAATCAGCTTCACCGGGGCTTCGGCGGTGGCCGGCAGGCCACGCGGGTCGACTGCGGAGATGTAGGCACCGGCATCGACGGCGACCACGCGGACCAGGAAGTTGCTGCCTTCATAGGCCACATCATACGAACCCAGCAGCTGCGCGCGGCTGGCGATGGTCAGGCCTTCCACGCCTTCCAGCGCGGTGCCGACCTTGCCGAAGGCCTCTTCCTTGCTGCCCGGGATGGTGAAACCGCTGTTGCCAGCGGCCGGGGCGGCGGCGGCCGGAGCGGCCGGCTTGGTGGCCGAGCTCAGCGCCGGCACCTGGTTGCCACCGGCACCGGCCGGGACGTTCAGATCCGGCGGCACTTCCAGCGGACGCATTTCGGGCGCCAGAGCGTAATCACCCTTGGCGCCACGCTTGAAGCAACCGGTGGTGCCGGCGGCGACGGCGATGGCAAGCAGGGCGTAGGACAGCACGCGGACAGTGGAAACGGATTGACGCATGTGGATCTCCTGGATCAGGCCACGACAACAGGTCAGTGGCTGGAAAGGGCTTCAAGGGCGGCGATGTCGCCGGCGAGATGGTCGGCCGCGGGCTGGTGTGAGGCCGAAAGCGGCAGCAGCGGCAGGCGCAGGTCATGGCCGATGCCGATGCGGCGCAGCAGCGCCTTGACCGGGATCGGGTTGGGTTCGACACCGCAGAAATCATGGAACGGCTGCAGGCGCGCATCCCAGGATTCAGTGGCGTCATGTTCATGGGCGGCAGCCAGCGCGCACATGCGGCGGTAGGCACCGGGCAGCACGTTGGAACCGACCGAGATCAGCCCGGCCATGCCGGCCTGGATCGAGCGGGCGGCGGTGCCGTCATCGCCACTGAGCACGGCGAACCCGGGGCCGGCCAAGGCAAGCAGGGCCTGCACGCGCCCCATGTCGCCCACCGCTTCCTTGATGGCGACGATGTTCGGGTGGCTGGCGAGCTCGGCCACGGTGTCCGGCTGCATGTCGCAGCCGGTGCGGCCGGGCACGTTGTACAGCACCACCGGCAGGCCGCCCTGGTCGGCCACGGCGCGGTAGTGCGCGATCAGGCCGGCCTGGGTGGGCCGCACGTACGGCGGGGTCACCACCAGGGCGTGGGTGGCGCCGAGCGCGGCGGCGCGGCGGGTCTGTTCAATGGTTTTGGCGGTGCCGGACAGGCCGGTGCCGGCCAGGACCGGGACGCGGCCGGCGATGTGCTCGACGGCGCTGGCCAGCAGCTGGTCGTACTCCGCATCGGACAGGGTGGCTGCTTCGCCGGTCGAGCCGGCAACGACGACGCCCTGGACGCCGCCCTCCAGCTGCAGGTGCAGCAGGCGCTGCCAACCGTCGGGGTCGAGGGAGCCGTCGGCCCGGAACGGGGTCGCCAGCGCGGTGATGAGGCCGGAAAGGGACAAGGACGTGCTGCTCTTGGCTGGGGAGGGAAAACGCCCGCCACGACAGGCCGGGGGCACCTGAATGTTACTTGCGGCGCGAAAGCACGGGCAAGTATGCTGGACACCGGTGGATTCCCGCCCCCGGCGGGCATTCAGACTCACCCATGCATTACCCGGAATCGCCTTGACCGACACCACCCCGCGCCCCGCGCCGAGCGAAAACCACCTCCTGATCAACGCCTACACGACGCATCCGGAGTCCCCCCTGCTGTCCGTCACCCGCCGCATTGCCGACAGTGGCTGCAATCTGGTGGACGCTCGGCTGGCCACGGTCGGCCGCGATGTCTCGGTCACCGCCCTGGCCACCGGCTCCTGGGATTCGGTGGCCAAGCTGGAAGCGATGCTGACCCGGCTTGAGCGCGAGGAAGGCCTGAAGCTGGTCTGGTACCGCACCGAGGCCAAGCAGGCGCAGTCCAACCTGCTGCCGTACATCGTCGAAGTGATCGCTGCCGACAAGCCGGGCATCCTGTTCCAGCTGGCCGATTTCTTCGACCGCCAGGGCATCACCATCGAGACCCTGCAGAGCACGCGTTACCGCGCCATGCAGACCGGTGCTGAAATGTTCAGCGCGCAGGTCACCATCGGCGTGCCGGCCAACATGCACATCGCCGCGCTGCGCGACGATTTCCTCGAGTTCTGCGACCACCTGAACCTGGACGCGATCATGGACCCGATGAAATTCTGACCGGACGTGCGGATTTTCGCGCGCCTCTCACGGGCGCGTGGCGTTTCATGCAATTGTCGTAGAAACAACCCAGGCTCGACAGAAGGACCTCATGAACAACGGCGATACCCTGGACAGCACCACCCTTTCCCTCCCGCTGGCACTGTCCGGCGGCGACCAGTCCACCCTCGGCGATTACGCAGGCCAGTGGCTGGTGCTGTACTTCTACCCCAAGGACAGCACCCCCGGCTGCACCACCGAAGGCATCGACTTCAACGCGCTGCTGCCGGATTTCAAGAAGGCCGGTGCGGTCGTGCTCGGCGTCTCCCGCGACTCGGTGAAGTCGCACGACAACTTCTGCGCCAAGCAGGGCTTCAACTTCCCGCTGGTCAGCGATGCCGACGAAGCGCTGTGCACCGCCTTCGACGTCATCAGGATGAAGAACATGTACGGCAAGCAGGTACGTGGCATCGAACGCAGCACCTTCCTGATTTCTCCCGACAGCCAACTCGTGCAGTCCTGGCGCAAGGTCAAGGTCGCCGGCCATGCCGACGCCGTGCTTGCCGAACTGAAGGCCGCCCAATCCAAGTGAGTTCCAACGCCCACTGTGTCCGCCACCACCCTGCCCTGCAGCGGGTCGTGGTGGTTTTTCCCTGTCCGTAACCAGGAAATGACGATGACCCGAGGCAAGCGCATCTACGTGCTGGATACCAACGTGCTGATGCACGATCCCACCGCGCTGTTCAAGTTCGAGGAACATGACGTCTACCTGCCCATGCAGGTGATCGAGGAGCTGGACAACGGCAAGAAGGGCACCTCCGAAGCGAGCCGCAATGCCCGCCAGGTAAGCCGCTTCCTCAATGAGCTGGTGCAGGAATCGGGCCTGGACAACCTGGCCGACGGCATTGCGCTGGAGCGCCCCAACGGCCTGCAGCTGCGCGGCAAGCAGAGCGCCGGCAAGCTGCGCTTCCAGACCAGCCATTTCGATGCGGGCAAGAGCTTCGGCAAGGTCATCCCGGACAACGCCATCCTTGGCGCGATCCTGGCGCTGAAGGAAGAAACCCCCGACCTGCCGGTGGTGTTCGTTTCCAAGGACATCAACCTGCGGATCAAGGCCGCCATCGCCGGCATCGTGTCCGAGGACTACGAAAACGACCGCGCGCTGGACGATTTCAGCCTGCTCTACACCGGCGCCACCGAGCTGCCGGAAGACTTCTGGAAGCGCCACGGCGAAGACCTGCGCAGCTGGAGCGACAAGGGCCGCACGCATTACGAGATCCTCGCGCAGGATGGCGAGGAGTGGTACCCGAACCAGTACGTCTACCTGCCCGGCGAAGACGAGGTCGAACTGCGCGTGAGCCGCGTGGTCGGCGATGGCAAGGTGGTGCTGTCGCTGGTCGATGATTTCCGCCACGGCAGCCACGCCGTGTGGGGCATCAGCGCGCGCAACCGCGAGCAGAACTTCGCGCTCAACGCACTGATGGACCCGGAGATCGACTTCGTCACCCTGCTCGGCACCGCCGGCACCGGCAAGACCCTGCTGGCGCTGGCCGCCGGCTTGGCGCAGACGATGGACCAGCAGCGTTACCGCGAGATCATCATGACCCGCGCCACGGTCAGCGTGGGCGAGGACATCGGCTTCCTGCCGGGTACCGAAGAAGAAAAGATGACGCCGTGGATGGGCGCGCTGACCGACAACCTGGAAGTGCTCACCCACAACCAGGAAGGCGGCACCTGGGGCCGCCAGGCCACCAACGATCTGCTGGCCAGCCGCATCAAGATCCGCTCGATGAACTTCATGCGCGGGCGCACGTTCCTGTCGCGCTACCTGATCCTGGATGAAGCGCAGAACCTCACCCCGAAGCAGATGAAGACGTTGATCACCCGTGCCGGCCCCGGCACCAAGATCGTCTGCCTGGGCAACGTCGAGCAGATCGACACCCCGTACCTGACCGAAACCACCTCGGGCCTGACCTACGCGGTGGACCGCTTCAAGAACTGGCCGCATAGTGCGCACATCACCCTGCGCCGCGGCGAACGTTCGCGCCTGGCCGATTACGCTTCGGAGGTGTTGTGAACCGTTCCACCCGCCTGCTGCTGCCCACGGCTGCGATCACCCTCGCAGCCGCACTGGCCGCCTGCACCACCACGCGCGGCCCGGCCAGCGTGCCGACCGCCGAGCGTACCGGCCAATCGTGGGTGGTCACCCGCCCCGTCATCGCCGCGCAGGTGCTGGATACCTGCTCGCGCACCAGCCCCGGCCGCGAGGCCGGGCGGGTGAGCGGCTACTGGGCGCCGAGCCGGCAGCAGGTGGACCAGATGGAAGCCAAGCTGTCCTCGCTGGAAGCCCAGGTGCCGCGCGTACTGGATTTCGACCGCCAGTACGTGGGCATCGAAAGCGGTGGCCAGCAGCTGATCTACATCAACGCTTTCCACCTGCCTGAAGGCGCCGGCAGCAACCCCGCCCGCGAAGCGATCCGTGTCTGCGATGGCGGCCGGCAGTTCTGGGGCGCGGTGTTCGATCCGGCCACCGGCACCTTCAGCGACCTGCAGTTCAACGGCGGCAAAGTGCCGTCGCCCTGAGGCGGCGGCATGGGAATACGCCTGCCCACCTGGGTCTGGATCGGCGCGGTGGCGCTGTCCAGCGTGGCCGGCATGGTCAACGTGGTGGGCTTCCTGGGCTTCGAGCACCAGGCGGTGAGCCACATGACCGGCAGCACCAGCCAGCTGGGCATGGCGATTGCCCAGGGTGACTGGCGCGCGGTCGGCCACCTGTGGGGCCTGCTGATCGCCTTTTCGCTGGGCGCGATGCTCAGCGGCCTGCTGATCCAGGACAGCGCCCTGCAGCTGGGCCGGCGCTACGGCGTGGCTCTGGCGATCGAATCGGCGCTGCTGCTGGTGGCCATTCCCTTGTTCGAACAGCAGCAGATCTGGGGTGCGCTGGCCGCTGCCATGGCGTGCGGCCTGCAGAACGCGATGGCCACCACCTTCAGCGGCGCGGTGGTGCGCACCACCCATCTGAGCGGCATGTTCACCGATCTCGGCATCGGCCTGGGCCACCTGCTGCGCGGCCTGCCGCTGCAGGTCCGCCGGCTGACCCTGAGCGGGCTGATCATCAGCGGCTTCCTCGGCGGCGGCATTCTCGGTGCCTGGTTGTTCATGCATTTCCGCTACGACGCCCTGCTCGCCCCCGCCCTGCTGACCGGACTGACCGGTATCGTCTATGTGCTCTACCAGCAGTGGGCGCGCTGGCGGCATTGAATCAGCGGCATCCACGCATGGCGTGGATCTACTTTCACAGGCGGGACCACGGCACAATCGAGGCATGAGCCCGACCACTCCCGCTTCCGCCCTCACCATCGCCGGTTCCGACTCCGGCGGCGGCGCCGGCATCCAGGCCGACCTGAAGGCCTTTGCCGCGCATCGCGTACACGGCCTGTCCGCCATCGCTGCGCTGACTGCACAGAACACCCGCGGCGTGACGGCCGTGCACGTGCCGCCGGTCGCCTTCCTGCGCGCGCAGCTGGATGCCTGCTTCGATGACTTCGACATCCACGCGGTGAAGCTCGGCATGCTGGCCAATGCGGAGGTGATCCACACCGTCGCCGACGTGCTTGAACAACGCCGCCCGGCACACGTGGTGCTCGATCCGGTGATGGTCGCCACCAGCGGCGCGCGGCTGCTGGAAGACAGCGCACTGCAGGCCATGCGCGAACGGCTGATACCGCTGGCCACGCTGATCACGCCCAATACCCCCGAAGCCGAACTGCTGGTCGGCCGCAGCATCAGCAACGCCGACCAGGCCGAGCAGGCTGCCGCCGCCCTGCTGGACATGGGGGCCGGCGCCGTCCTGCTGAAGGGGGGCCACCTGCACGAAGGCAACCGGGTGATCGACCGCTACTTCGACGGCGTCAGCAGCGAGGAATTCATCCACGCACGGCTGCCGCTGGATGCACACGGCACCGGCTGCACGCTGGCCTCGGCCATCGCCGCACAGCTGTGCAACGGGCTCAGCCTGGCCAACGCCTGCGAAGCCGGCATCGACTACGTGGCACGCGGCCTGCAGCAGGGGTACGCGCCCGGCCGCAGCGAGGTGCTCGTGTTGGACCACTTCGGCGCGGCACCCCACGCATGATCGATACGCCGCGCACGATCGCCGTGGACAGCGGCGATGGCCACCGTTACGAAATCATCGCCTGCGTGCCGCCACGGCCACTGGCACGCCTGCTGTGGCTGCCGGCACTGGGCGTGGCCGCACGCCACTACGTGCCACTGGCGCAGGCACTGGCCACACGCGGCATCGCCGTCTACCTGCATGAGTGGCGCGGCAACGGCAGCAGCTCCCTGCGCCCTTCGCGCACGGCGGACTGGGGTTACCGCGAGATCCTCGAACAGGACCTGCCGGCCAGCCAGGCCGTGCTGGGCCGCGAAGACGAAGAAGAGGCTGCGCTGCCATGGATCATCGGCGGGCACAGCCTGGGCGGGCAACTGGCCTGCCTGCATGCCGGCCGCACTGCGGATCGATTCCAGCGCCTGTGGCTGGCGGCCAGCGGCACGCCGTTCTGGCGCGTGTTCCCGCGGCCGCGCGGCTGGCTGCTGCCGCTGTTCTACCGCTTCCTGCCGTGGATCGCGCGCCGGCAAGGGGTACTGCACGGCCGCCGCCTCGGCTTTGGCGGCACCGAAGCACGCGGGCTGATCGCCGACTGGGCGCGCGTGGGCCTGAACAACCATTACGCCGCCGTCGGCATGCACGAAGACCTCGATGCGCAGTTGACGCGCATCCATGGCAGCGCGCAGGCGGTACTGATGGCCGATGACTGGTTCGCGCCCCTCGGATCAATGCAGGCACTGCTGGCGAAGCTGCCGAATGTAGCCTCACGCGTGCGCGTGCTTTCCGCGCAGGAACTGGGTACGCGCGCGGATCACTTCGCCTGGATGAAGGCGCCGGATGCCGTGGCTGAGCACTTTTTCATTCAGTTGAATGAAAATTTTCACAAAAGCGTTGACGGCAGCCGCCGACATCCGCATAATTCCGCTCCTGTCGCAGGGCGCCCGTAGCTCAGTTGGATAGAGTACCTGGCTACGAACCAGGCGGTCGGGAGTTCGAATCTCTCCGGGCGCACCATTACACCGAAACAGCAGGCTCCGGCCTGCTGTTTTTTTTTGTGTTTTCGGCAGGGCTGCGCCCTGCACCTGCAGAGGCAACGTCAACTTCAAAAGCCGAAGCGGCATTCCGTGGGATGGCGGCGCACTGTGGGTGTGCGGGGACGCCGTAAACCCCCCTCCGGGGTCCGGCCCAGCCGCTGGCGGCTGGGCGTTCGGGCGCTTGCGAAGCAGTGCTTCGCAAGCAAGGCGCCCTCACCCATGGGGGCTTGGTCGCCGCATCCATGCGGCTCACACCCCGCAAACCCACAGTGCCCCGCCTTCGACAGGTTCCCGCGGCTGTTGGAACCTGCTGGTGGTGGGTGCCGACCGTTGGTCGGCACATCTGTCAGATATCGAATGAATTCATCCACGCATGGCGTGGATCTACTGGGGCGCGGCTGTTGGTTGGTGTCGACCTTGGTCGACACGATTTTTCTGTCAGATATCGATATCCGACCCCGTGCCGACCAACGGTCGGCACCCACCAAAGCAGAATGCCGTTCCAACAGATCGCTGAAATCTGTCGAAGGCGGGGTGGGTCCGGTTGAGGGGGCGTGAGCCGCATGGATGCGGCGACCGAGCCTTATCTGATTGGAATCTGGCAGCGTAGGTGTCGAGAGCCGGCGTGGGCCGCCGTATGAGCCTGGATCTCGACG
>NZ_JASGBW010000016.1:0-100599 GCF_030053215.1 Stenotrophomonas sp. PFBMAA-4
GCCCATGCTCGGCTGGCCGGTACAAAAAGCAGCCGAGCGCAGGCTCGGCTCTACAGAAGACGGCAGCCCCATTGTAGTGCCGAGCCCATGCTCGGCTGGCCGGTGCAAAAAGCAGCCGAGCGCAGGCTCGGCTCTACAGAAGACGGCAGCCCCATTGTAGTGCCGAGCCCATGCTCGGCTGGCCGGTGCAAAAAGCAGCCGAGCGCAGGCTCGGCTCTACAGAAGACGGCAGCCCCATTGTAGAGCCGAGCCCATGCTCGGCTGGCCGATGCCCGGCCCTACCCCTGCCGGGCGGGGGCCGCCGGCTTTGGCGGGTCATCACACACGCGATGCTTGACCACGGTGTCCCCCACCTTCCATTGCTTCACGACCCGACAGCGCTCTTTGGCCTCGGGCGCTTTCGCAGACCTGGACCCGGCCGCATCCGCCTCATCGGCAGCGGCCGTCTGCTGGCGCTCCAACCACGCCGAGGACGGTACCGGCGACTGCGCCAGTGCCGGGCCGGCCAGCGCTGCCAGGGCAACCAGCAGCACCTTCATGCCGCCACCGCACGGCCGCCCAGCACGCGGGCCGGCAGCATGAACAGCGCACGCAGGAAGGCGAACAACGCCGAGAAGGTGATGCCGACCAGGCGGAACGGCAGGCTCAGCAGCCAGACGAACGGCCAGGCAATCAGCGCGAGCAGCGCCAACGGCCAGCACAGCACGAACAGCAGGCACCACACGCCCAGCGCGAACAAGGTCTTCATGACGGTCTCCTTGGGCGGCACCCTGCCGCCTGTGGCCACCGTGCCGCGCGCCCGCGGCCGCCGCAAACGGATTGCGACGAAACCGGGCTGGGGGCGATGAAACCCGGTGCAGCGGCGGTCGCCGGGCTTGGCCCGGTGCCGCCGCTGGCAGTATCGCGCTGGCGGCCTCAGCGGCTGCCGTTGCTCAGGCGCAGGCCGACGCTGCTGGAACGATCACTGCCCCGGGCCTGTTCGTGGCCCAGCAGCAGCGAGAGGGTCCAGCCGCGCGCGATGGACATGTCGACGCCTGCAGACAGCGACAGCAGATCATCGTTGTAGCTGCGCATCGCCAGGCGGTAGTCCTGCGGACGCGCCCACTCAGCGTAGTTCAACGTTGCTTCGCCCCGGTCCTGCAGCGCCTGCCGGTACTCGATGCTCCAGAACGGGCGCACGCGCGCCTCGGCCGATTCGACCGCGCTGCCTTCCAGGCCGAACGCCAGTGCGCGGCTGTCGACGACGTGGCGGCCATAGGCCAGATCCAGTTCGCCCAGGCCTTGCTCGCGGTAGGCATCCAGCGTGCTGCGGCTGCCGTCCAGCCGTGCGTAGCCACTCATGCGCATGCCCGACAACACCTGCTCATAGCCCAGCGCCAGCGAACCGAACCACTGCGAACCCTCGCGACGGGCCACTGCCATCGCGCCGGCATCGCGGCTCCAGCGCTGCAGGTCGAAGCGCAGGTCGCCGGTGGCCAGCACCGCATCGACGAACACGTGCGCGTTGCCGCGCCACAGGCCATACAACGCCAGCGACCGCTGGTCGGCCTGCAGGCGCGTGCGGGCATCATCCTGCTCGCTGTCGTTGCGGCCGATGCTGCCGGCCACGCCCCACAGTGCGCTGTCACCGAGGCGACGATCCACGCCCACGGTCAGGCCGTCGCTGCGCAGGTCATACCGCCCTGCCCCGGTCGCGCCACCCCGGCCGTAGGTGGCCGTGCCGGAGGCCCAGGTGCCCCAGCCGGCGGGCAGCAGCGGACGCTCGCTCTCCATGGCCTGGCCCAGCGGCAGCGACGCCGCCTCCGGGCCACGCGCGCCGGTCGACACCGACAGCGTGTTGCTGTCGGCATTGCCGCCCGCACGTACCTGCCGCAGGCGCTCGCGGATGTTGGCCTGCTGCGCGTTGGCGAACCGCACGCTCGCATCCACCTGCGCCTGCAGCAGCCCGGTCACGCCCGGGTCACGGGTCGGATCCGGGCGCATGTTCACCACCAGCACCAGCTCGACACTGGCCGCGGCATAGCTGCCCGCAGCGGCCTGCTCGGCGGTGATCACCGCACGACCTTCGCCGTGCACGTGCACGGTGCGGCCCTCGACACTGGCCACTGTGGTGTCGCTGCTATGGAAGCTGAAGGCACCCGGGCTGGCGCTGGTCGGCAGCGGCAGTTCGAAACTGCCCTGTTCCAGCAGGCGCTGCAGGTCCGCACTCCACGCCAGCACCGGCACGGCCAGCGCGATATCAACCACGTGTTGTTGCTGCGCAGCCGCTTCATGGTTGGCATCGCCGTCCTGGTCCACGGTCAGCACGCAGCGCCCTGCCGCCAGCATGGCGACGCGGGTACCACTGACACTGCAGACCGCAGGACTGCTGCTGCCGAAACGCAGCGGCTGACCCGACGCACCACCCAG
Source organism: Stenotrophomonas sp. PFBMAA-4 (assembly GCF_030053215.1). Lineage (NCBI taxonomy): Bacteria > Pseudomonadati > Pseudomonadota > Gammaproteobacteria > Lysobacterales > Lysobacteraceae > Stenotrophomonas > Stenotrophomonas sp. PFBMAA-4. Next base: position 2,410 of record NZ_JASGBW010000016.1, read on the forward strand.
CGCGGAGACCTCGAAGCTGCCGCCCTCGCTGTAGACCGGCGTTGCCGGGTCCACGCTGAAGCCGGTGATCGCCTGCGCGGCCTGCGCGATCTTCAGCTGGTAGCGCGCCACGCCGGTGAAACCGTAGGTGTCGCTGACTTCCACGTCGAAATCGAACACGCCGGCCAGGGCGGCCACGCCCTGCAGCTGGCCGTCGCTGGACAGCAGCACGCCAGGCGGCAGCGCACCCGACATCAGGCGGAACGCATACGGCGCGGTACCGCCACGGGCCTGCAGCCGCAGGCTGACCGGGCCAGCCTGGGTTGCCGCGGGCAGCGGGGCTTCGACTTCCTCGATCTGCGGAGCCGCCACATTCAGTACGAATGCGCGGCGCGCACGGAACGGACCGCTGCCGGAGCTGCTGTCGGTCACCTCGACCTCGATCTCGAAACGCCCTGCGGCCACCGGCGTACCTGCCAGGTGGCCGCTGCGATCCAGGCGGAGGCCCGTCGGCAGACTGCCGCCAACAATGGCGTAGGTGTAAGGCGCCGCGCCGCCGCTGCTGGACAGCTGCGCGTCGAGCGCCGTGCCAGCCACGCCCAACGGCAACACGGCCGACTGCAGGACCACGGTCGGCGTACCGATGGTGATCGTGATCGTGGCCGGTGCCGACGTGCGGAAGGCATCGCTGACGGTGTAGCTGATGCGGTCGTTGCCGGCATAGCCTGCGGCCGGTGTGTAGCGCAGCGTCGTGCCCTGCACGTCAACCTGCCCATGCTGCGGGCCCACGGCCAGCTGCACCTGCTCGGCCACACCGCCCACCGACAGCGGCAGCACGACGGCTGCGGCACCGTAAGGCACGACGATGCTGGAATCGGCCACGGCCAGGTCCGGCAACGGCGCCACCGCTGCCGAGGCGGCCGACGCCACGCCGCTGCCGTATTCGCTGCGTGCGACCACCACGAAACGATAGGCACTGCCGTTGGCCAGGCCACGCACGGTGATCGGCGAGGTCGGACCGGTTGCGCTGATGCCACCCGGCTGCGCGGTCACGGTGTAATCGACGATGGCGCCACTGCCGGCCGACGCTGCATCGAAATGCACCTGCACCTGCCCATCACCGGCCACGCCGCGCACATTGGCAGCGGCCGACGGCAGGTCGGCGCCGACGCGTACGCCGGCGGTCGCCCCGACGTTGGCCAGCGCAGTGCGTGCCTCGGTGCCCTGTGCATTGCGCAGGCTGCCGGCAGCAGCCTGCAGCGATTCCACCTCGATGCCATCCTCGTCGCGGTCATCGGCCTGCAGCGTGTACTGGAAGCGCAGCACAATGCCCTGCACCTCTGTCTCCACCGCCGAGAGCGTGGCCAGCCGACCCTGGCTGCCGATGCGCAGCAGCAGCTGCGGCGCAGCGCCTACCTGCAGGCCCTGGTCGAACTGCACCGCAAAGGACAGCACCTGTCCGGCGAGGTAGCGGCCGACGGACGGCACCTGCACACCGGTCACCGCCGGTGCGCCCTGCACGGTGAGCGGATCGGACGGCAACGATGCCGCACCGGCTCCCGCCGCATTGAAGGCGGTCACCACGAAGCGATGCGCGATGCCGGTGGGCAGCCCGTCGATACGCAGCGGACTGCCGTTGCCACGCACGCTCTGTCCACCTGGCAGCGCCTGCAGCAGATAGCTGTCGACCGCACTGCCGCCTTCGAACGCCGGCGCCTGGAAGCTCACGTCCACGCTGCCCGCAGCGAGTACGACCATGGTGATGCGCGGCGCGCCCGGCACCACCGCCAGCACCGCGAACGAACGGCTGACGCGGGTAGCGGCATGGGTCGCGGCGTCACCCGGCTGATCGGCGTCGATGCTGCAGGTACCGGCCGCAAGCAGGGTCACCCTGCCATCGGCAGCGACGCTGCAGACCCGGGGTGTGCTGCTGGACAGCGACACCGCCAGGCCACTGCTGGCGCTGGCCAGCACCTGTGGCGTGCTGCCGAAAGCCTGGGCATCCAGGGGTGCGAACTGGATCTGCTGCTGCGCCATCGGCACCACGTCGTCCGATGCCAGGGACGCCGCGCCCAGCCCCGCTGCGGTACGCGCGGTGACCGTAAAGCGATACGCGATGCCATTGCGCAGGCCGGTGAACACTGCCGGAGAAGCGGCAGTCTGCAGCTGCAGGCCACCGGGCTGCGCGGTCACCACGTAATCCAGCACCGGGCTGCCGCCATCCTGCGCGGGCGCTGCGAACTGCAGCGTCGCTGTGCCGTCGCCTGCGACGACTTCGGTGATGGACGGTGCGCCCGCCGGCTGCGCGCCGACCAGGATGCCCGCCGTGGTGCCGACGCCCGACAGCGTCAGCACTGCATCGATGTCATCGCTGTTGCGGATGCTGCCCCCAGCCAGCTGCACGCCGTCGATGCCGATGCCATCCTCGTCGGACTGGCCCGGCACCACGGTGTAGCTGAAAGCCAGCTGGTTGCTGCCCGAGCCGGAGCGATAGCGCGCGGCCACCTGCTGGCCGCCGATCGACAGCAGCAGCGCAGGCACAGCCTGCACCGTGACCGGCTGATCCAGGACCAGCAGGAAGTCGAGGCTCGCACCGGCCAGGTAGCGGCCGTCGGCCGGTAGCAGCAGGCTGGTCACGCGCGGCACGGACGGCATCGTCACCGGATCGGACTCGGCGGAGAACGTGCCGGGCCCTGTCGCGGTGCGCGCACGCACGGCGAAGGTATAGGTCGTGCCTGCGTGCAGGCGGCTCATGCGTACCGGGCTGGAGCCACCGCTGACCACAGCAGCACCCGGGCGCGCTGCCACCTCGTAAGAGAGGATGGCACTGCCACCGTCGCTGGCGGGTACATCGAAGTACACGTCCACGCTGCTTGCGCCGATCCGTTCGACGCGACGCAGGGTCGGCGCCGACGCGCGGGCAGCCACCACGTTGAAGCTGCGCTCCACCGGCTGCGCCGCGCGCGTGCCGGCGTTGCCGGGCTGCAGTGCGCGCACCGTGCACGTACCGAGCGCGGACAGGCGCAGGTTGCCTGCACTTTCCAGCACGCAGACCAGCGGATTCAGGCTTTCGTACTCGACGGCCAGGCCGCTGCTCGCGGTGGCCTCCAGTGCCAGCAGCGAACCCAATGGCTGGTCACCGGGCGCATTGAACTGGATCGTCTGCCCGGTCATCGGCGTGACCGCGGCGCTTGCCTGCGACGGCTGGCTGGCCTGGCTGCCGTTGTTGGCGATCACCTGGAACTGCACGGGCATGCCGTTGGCAAGGCCGGTCACCGTGATCGGCGACTGCGTGCCGAGCACCCACTCGCCCGTGGACGCCATCACGGCGTACTGGGCAATGGGCGCGCCGCCGGTCTGCGTCGGTGCGGTGAAGCTGACCACGGCCTGGCCATCGCCGGCGACGGCGACGACCTGGCCGGGGGCATCGGGCGCGATGGCCGCGATGTTGACCGACAGCGGCTGGTGCGCGCTGGCGGCCGCGGCATCGGTGACCTCCACGCTGACGCTGAACGTGCCCGCGACCTGCGGCGTGCCATGCAGGCGGCCCGAGGGTTCAAGCACCAGCCCGGCGGGCAAGGTGCCAATGTTGATGCTGAAGATGTAAGGCAGGCTGCCGCCGCTGGCGGCGAGGCTGACATCCACCGCCGTGCCAACGGTGAACTGCTGGACGCCCGGCATATCGAGCTGCAGCGGTTGAGTGGCGGTGGAGGTGCAGTTGATCTGGACCGGGCTGATGTACCTTCCGGTCTTGATGCTCATGAACAGGCCATTGGCCACCAGGAAGCTGCTGTCGACCGTTCCGCTGTGCGCTCCTGCAGACCCGGTGTTGCTGCGGTAGTCGTAGCCTCCCGGGCCGAAACTCAAACTGCGGAAAATGATGGCGTCGGCCGAGTTCGGCGGTTTGCCGATGTTCTCGCCGCTGTCTGTGAAACGGACCGTCAGCGACTCCCCTGGCAGGAAGGCACCCTGTGCGAACGACCGGATCTCGTTGGTCCTGGCACCTATCAGGTTGATGGCCTCGCACGCCGCCGACGCCGCCTGCGCCACACCCGTACCTGCCAGCAGCTGCAACAGCACCACGCACATCCAGGCGGCGCCGCGCCCCACCCCACTCTTCCCTGCTACCACCGACATCGATCCGTTCCCCAAGAATGAAGGGGGCGCACGCGCCGGTCCATCGCCGCGCGTGCAGCAATGGCTCATGGACGGTGATGTTTCCCCCTGATACCGGTGCGGTAACGGCAGGTCACGGGGGAACTTGAGCGCCGGCCGGGGCCTACACCGGCACGGCCCCCGGTCGGCCGTGGATGACCTGGAAGCGCGCTGCGGTCCGCACCTCGGCATCGGCACGCAGCACGCTGTCGGCAAAGCGCAGTTCGGCATCCATGGTCTGCCGGTTCAGCTGCAGCTTCCACCAGCCGCGACGGTCGCCGTCGAAATAGCGGATATGCGGGTTCTGCGGAATCGATGGGCCGTAGTAAGGGCCATACGGGGTATCGTCGCCGCCACTGCTGATCGCCGGCGCGATGAATTCGGTGGCCACCACCGGCGAGTTGGCCGCATCGAAGTCCAGCTTCAGGTCGTTGACGAAGGTGGAGTGCCAGTCGCCGCCGAGCACGATCGCGTTGCCCTGCCCGCCTGCCTGCAGCGCCTGCAGCAGGCGGTTGCGCGCACGCGGATAGCCGTCCCAGGCGTCGTTCCAGAAGCGCTCGCGCGGGGTGCCTGCGTCCAGCCGCAGCTGGGCCATCAGCAACTGCTGCACCACCACGTTCCAGCGCAACCCCTGTGCCGCCACCATCGACTGGGCGAACCAGGCTTCCTGGCCGACACCGAGCATGCTCATACGCGGGTCCATCGCTGCGTCGCAGCGCGCCGATTCACCTACGCCGCAGGGATTGGCGGGACGGAACTGGCGGCAATCGAGCAGGCTGAGCTGCGCAAGATCACCGTAGCGCAGCCGCCGGTGCACGCGCAGGCCACCATTGCCGGCCGGCGTGCTGCGCATGGGCAGGTGTTCGTAGAACGCGCGGTAGGCCGCCGCCCGACGCACGATGAAATCTTCCGTCGATACGCCGGGCTTCTCCGGATGGATGCCGGAGTAGTCGTTCTGCACCTCGTGGTCATCCCAGATCACCGCGAAAGCATGCGCGGCATGCGCTGCCTGCAGGTCCGGATCGAGCTTGTACAGCGCGTACTGGTCGCGGTAACGCTCCAGGCTGACGGTCTCGCCGCTGAAGCGCTCCGCATCCAGCGTGCGACCGCGTGCATTCTGCAGCGGGCTGTATTCGTACAGGTAGTCGCCGGCGTGCAGCACAAGATCCACATCACTGCGCGCGATATCGCGCAGTACCGGGTAGTAGCCGCTGTTCCAGGCCTGGCAGGTGCACAGTGCCAGCCGCAGCTGCTGCAGCTGCGTATCAGGCAACGGCGCGGTGCGGAAGTGGCCGACCGCGCTTTCTTCATCCCCGTCGCAGGCGAAACGGTAGTAGTAGTCACGGCCCGGGCGCAGGCCATTGACCTCCACGTGCACCGAATGCGCCAGTTCCGGTACGGCAGCAGCAACACCCCGCTGCACCAGCCGGCGCATGCCAGGGTCTTCTGCCACGTACCAGCGGACCGGTACCGCCCGCGCGGGCATGCCGCCGCCATTGAGCGGGTCCGGCGCCAGCCGCGTCCACAGCACCGCTCCCTGCGGATCCGGATCGCCAGCAGCGACGCCCAGCGTGAACGGATCGCGCCCGAGCCGCGGCCGCGGGCCGGCCGTGACCAGCCCCGGCATCGCCGCCAGTGCGATCGCCGCCCCCGTGCCCTGCCACGCCATGCGCAGCAAGCGGCGACGGGTTTCCGGATCGACAGGTGCGCGCATCAGAAGCGGACGGTGGCAGTGGCCATCACCTGCCGCGGCGCGCCGACCTGCATGGTCGCCAGGCTGCGGGTCGGGTCAGTGGCGTAGGTGCCATTGGTGTTGATGGACGACAGGTAGCGCTTGTCGGTCAGGTTGGTCAGGTTCAGTGCAACCGTCAGGTTCTGCGCCGGGCCCATCGCACCGAAGTCGTAGGCCACCGACGCATTGACCAGCCAGTAGCTGGGTACCGAAAGATCATTGGTGTAGGTCACGTAACGCTTGCCGACATGGTTGGCCGACAGGCGCATGTCCCACGGACCCGGGGTCCATGCGAGCGTGCTGGCGAACATCCATTCGGGCGTGTCCACGGTCTTGCGGCCGCGGGTCGGCACCACTTCGTTGTTCACGTAATCGTTGTCGTAGGTGCTGTCATTCCAGGACAGCGCATTGGACCAGGCCAGGTCCTGCATCGGCTTCAACTGCAGGGTGGCCTCGGCGCCGCGGCTGGTGACCGAGCCGACGTTGGAGAACAGCGCCGGGCAGCCAAGGATGCCCACGCACTGGGCGATCGCCAGCAGGCGGTTGTCGAACTTCACGTCATACACCGCGACCGACGCTTCATAGCCGCGGCCGTAGCCGCGCCAGCCCAGCTCGATCGTGCGCGACTGTTCCGGCTTCAGGTTGCCTGCGCTGGCATCGAAGTCGGCCTGCGGCACGTTGAACGGGCTGCCGACGCCCAGTGCATAGGCAGCGACATTCTTTGCGAACGAGCCGAAGACCTCGTTGCCTTCGTTGAGCTTGAAGTTGAAGCCGGCCTGCGGCAGGAGGCCCTTTTTCGCGGTCAGGCTGCTGTTGTTCGCGTAGTTGCCCAGCGGCGTGCGCACGCTGGTACGGGTGTGCGGCGACTTGGCACCGATGTCGATGGTCAGGCGATCGTCGAACAGGCGGAAACGGTCCTGCACATAGAACTGGCGGGTGATGGTGGTGTAGTGCTGGTTCCACACGCGCTGGTCCGGATTGCGCAGGAAGAAATCGTCGGTGATGGGACCGTCGATGTAGTAGAAATTGCGCTGCACGGTGTGGCCGTTGTCCTCGTACCAGAGGCCGGCTTCCAGTTCGTGGCCGCCGACGTTCCAGGTGAACGCAGAGGTCACGCCGGTACGGTCGATCGCGTACTCGGTGGTGCGGATCGAAATCGGAATTTCCCGGCTGGTACCCGGGTTGGACGGATTGGAGGGGCTGAACCAATGGCCCTGGCCGCGATTGCTGTGGTTGTAGACGTTGACCTTCAGCCGCATCGAATCGTTCAGGCCGAAATCGCCAGCGATGCTGGACAGATCGTCATTGCGCAGGCCATGGCCGGAGTAGTACGCGTCCCATGGGCTGTTGACGCCGCCACTGTACTGGCCGTTCGCCGCCGCGACCGCGCGATCCCAGTCCGGCGCGTAGTTGTCCCAGTTCCAGCCGAGGCGATCGATCATCTCCAGCGACAGATCCTGATAGTCGGCCTCGACCCGGCGCGATCCGTTGAACAGCGCGGTGATCCTGCTGTCCTCACCGAAGTGGTAGGTGGCCTTGCCGTTGAACTGCTTCGACTCCTGCGATCCCTTGCCCTTCCACTTGTCGCCCTCGGAATACGCGCCGGACAGATAGGCGGCGAAGCCCTGGTGCTCGCCCGTCTCCAGGCGTGCATAGCTGCGGCGCGCATTGTCACTGCCGAAGCCCTGCGCCAGCACCACGCCGTACTCGGTGGACGGATCGATCGAATAGAACTGGAACACGCCCCCGAGGTTGCTGGTGGACGGCGTACCCAGTGCGCCGATGCCGGTGGACACTTCCGCACCGCCCAGGTTCTCGCTGATCACGGCACGGCTGATGTGCAGGCCATTGCTGTTGCCGTAGGACATGTTGCCCAGCGGGATGCCGTCGAGCGTATAGCCGAGGCGGTTCTGGTTGAAACCGCGCAGGCTGATGCTGGTGGACCACTCATAGGCACCGGTGGCGTCGGCCGACTCGAAATGCACGCCCGGCTTGCTGGCCAGCAGCTTCAGCGGATTGGCGCCCGGCGGCAGCACCTTCATGTCTTCCGCGGTGACACGCTGCACCTGGCGGGCCTCGCCGCGGCCGATCACCGAGATCGAATCGAGGGTCGTGGCCGACGGTGCTTCAGTGGCAGGAGCGGTTTCAGCCAGAGCAAGCGACGGCAGCGATGCACAGACCAGCAGGGCAAGCAGGTTGCGGCGAAGCGGAGCATGGGGCGACATGAAGGCGGATTCCTTGGGCACGCTGGACGCCGAAAGGCGGCGTCGAAGAGCAGCAGCGGCGGAATCGTAAAAGCAGCGCGTTACATGTCATTTACACGCTGCATGCACAGGAAGAACCCGTTACTCGAACGAACCGACCGAATCGTGGGACAGGTTGTCGAAGCGGGTGTATTCGCCGAAGAACTTCAGCTTGCACGAACCGGTGGGGCCACCACGGTGCTTGCCGATGATGATCTCGGCCAGGCCCTTGTCCGGCGAATTTTCCTTGTTGTAGTAATCGTCGCGGTAGATGAAGACGATCATGTCCGCGTCCTGCTCGATTGCGCCCGATTCGCGAAGGTCGGCCATCACCGGGCGCTTGTCGGTTCGCGTTTCCAGCGATCGATTGAGCTGCGAAAGCGCGATCACCGGTACGTTCAGTTCCTTGGCCAGGCCCTTCAGCGAGCGCGAGATTTCAGAGATTTCGGTCGCGCGGTTTTCGCTGTTGCCCGGCACGCTCATCAGCTGCAGGTAGTCGATCACGATCAGGCCCAGGTCGTGTTCGCGCTTCAGGCGCCGGCACTTGGAACGCAGGATCTCCGGCGACACGCCCGGCGTATCGTCGATGAAGATCTTGGTTTCCTTCAGCATCTTGATCGCGCTGGTGACCCGGCTCCAGTCCTCGTCTTCCAGCTGGCCGGTACGCAGGCGCGAGGCATTGATGCGGCCGTTGGAGGAAATCAGGCGCATCGCCAGCTGCGATGCGGACATTTCCATCGAGAACACCGCCACGCCCTTCTTCGACTTGATCGCCGCGTACTCGGCGATGTTCAGCGCGAAGGTGGTCTTGCCCATCGCCGGGCGCGCGGCCAGGATGATCAGGTCGGTCGGCTGCAGGCCGGCGGTCATCGCATCGAAATCGGTGTAGCCGGTCGGCAGGCCGGTGATGTTGCCGCCGTTCTCGAAGCGGTTGCGCAGTTCCTCGAAGGCATCCTTCAGTGCGCCGGGCATGGCCACGAAGTCGGTACGCCCGCGTGCGCCCTGTTCGGCAATGGCGAACACGCTCTTCTCGGCCGAGGCCAGCAGTTCGCTGCTGTCGCGGCCTTCCGGCTGGAAGCCGTCGTTGACGATGTCGGTGCCGACCTGGATCAGCTGCCGCAGCACCGCCTTGTCACGCACGATCTCGGCATAGGCGACGATGTTGGCCGCCGATGGCGTGGTGCTGGCCAGCTCGATCAGGTAGGCGCCGTCGCCCACCAGCTCCATCCTGCCCTGCGATTCGAACCACTCGCCCAGGGTCACCGCATCGAACGGGCGCTCGCGCTCGGACAGCTCGCGGATCGCCCGGTAGATCATCTGGTGGTCGCGGCGGTAGAAGTCGGTCTCGGTCAGCTGGTCGTTGACCCGGTCGTAGGCTTCCGGCGCCAGCATCAGGCCGCCCAGCACCGCCTGTTCGGCTTCCACCGAGTGCGGCGGCACGCGCAGCTGGTCGATGCGCGATTCGTCGCGATCGCGGTCGAAGCCATCGCCGCGCTCTTTGCGGTTGGAACGGAAGCCGGAACGGGCGGACATGCTGCGGTGTTTCCTGCGAAAGTGGGCCAGACGAGTGTAGGCATGCGCCGACCCCGGCGGCCATGGACAAGCCTGTGGATAAGCCGTGGACGAACGGGGGATATCCGCCGCTGTGCGACGTGCCTGTCCGGCCTATGGAGACCCATTATCGCATGGGGTCAGAGCCCGCCGCTGCGCGACGGGATCCGACCCCGGCAGAAAGGGGTCAGATCCCTCTGCGCAGCAGAGGGCCCTGACCCCGAGGGCAGCGTCAATCGCCCTTGGCATGCACCGCGATCAGCTGCAGGAAGCGGTCTACATAGCCCTGCAGGAACTTCTGCGTGCCTTCGTTGTGGATCGTGCCATCCGCCCCGATCAGCTCGTCCTTGAAATGGAGGAACGCCTCCGGCTGGCCGAGCACGTGCATGTCCAGGAAAGCCAGGCTGTTGCGCAGGTGCTGCTGGGCCACGGCCGTGCCGATCTGGCCGATGGAGGCGCCGATCACCGCCGCCGGCTTGCCGCCAAAGGCGCTGTCACCATAGGGCCGCGAGCCGATGTCGATGGCGTTCTTCAGTACGCCCGGCACCGAGCGGTTGTATTCGGGGGTGACGAACAGCACCGCGTCAGCACCGCGCACCTCGTCCTTCAGGCGGGTGCCCTGCGCCGGGTAGCTGCCGTCGAAATCCTGGTTGTACAGCGGCAGATCGTCGATGCGCACGTACTGGAAACGCGCGCGATCACCGGCCAGCTTTTCCAGTGCCAGGGCCAGCCTGCGGTTGCAGGACTCCCTGCGCAGGCTGCCAACGAACACGGCGATGGTGGGAACAGGCATGGCGACACACTCCTGACGGGGGAAAGGGCCAGCCTAGCGGCCGGCCCGATGCGCCCCGGTGAAGATCAGCCGCGTGCCACGCCCGCCCGCACCTGCCGCCAATGGTCCTGCCAGGCCTGGAACATCAGCACGTTCCAGAGGTGGGTGTGCCATTTGCGCTGGCCACCCAGGAACTGCTGCCACAGCGGCTGCACGGCCGCCGCCGACAGCACGCCTTCGCGTTCCAGCCGGGCCGGCTGCAACAGGTCATCGGCCCAGGGCCGCAGGTCGCCCTTCAGCCATTCACTCACCGGCGCGCCGAAGCCGCGCTTGGGCCGGTGCACCATCGACTGCGGCACATAACGGCCCAGCACGCGCTTGAGCAGCACCTTGCTGGTATCCTCGCTGCGCTTGAACGCCAGCGGCAGCGACCAGGCGAATTCAGCCACGCGCCAGTCCAGCAGCGGTGCCCGCGCCTCCAGGCTGACCGCCATCGAGGTGCGATCGACCTTGCACAGCAGGTCGTCGGGCAGGTAGCTGACAAAATCGGCCAGCATCATCGCGTCGGCCGGGGTGCCGGCGCCGTGCAGCGGGTCGGCGAGGTCGTAGAAGCTGCCGGCCTCGCGCGCGCCGATCACCGCCGCCGCAGGGTCGCGCCAGCGCGAGATGCGGTTGCGGTAGACATCGCCGATACCGCGCGCGCCGGTCTCGGCCAGCAGCGCAGCCAGGCCGCCGGTGCGCGAGGCCTCGCCCTGCTGGTGCGCACGCGCGCCCATCCAGCGCCGCAGCGGCGCCGGTACGCGGCCCAGCATCTGCCAGTTGCGCAGCGCACGCACGTAGCGGGTATAGCCGAAGAACAGTTCGTCGCCGCCGTCCCCGGACAGGGCCACGGTCACGCCCTGCCGCGCCAGGCGCGCAACCAGCGCGGTCGGCACCTGCGAGGCGTCGGCAAAGGGTTCGTCGAACATCGCCGGCAGCTGCGGCACTACCGCCAGCGCGTCGGCGCCGCTCACATAAAGCTCGGTGTGGTCGCAGCCCAGATGGCCGGCCAGTTCCTTGGCCAGCGGCGCCTCGTCATGGTGCGAGCCGCTGAAGCCGATGCTGAAACTGTGCACCGGCTGCGTGCTCTGTGCCTGCATCAGCGCGGCCACCAGCGACGAATCGGTGCCACCGGACAGGAACACGCCCACCGGCACGTCCGCCACCATGCGCAGCGCCACGGCATCGCGCAGCAGGCCGTCCAGCTGTTCCTCGGCCTCCTCGATGCGGCCCTGGAACGGCGCGGCCAGTGCCGCCTGCATGCGCGCGCGGGCATCCCAGTACGGGCGCTGCGCCTGCTCGGGGCGATGCGCGGACGCACCGGCGGCCACCATCGCCGCATCCAGCCGCAGCACGCGGCCCGGCATCAGCTTGTAGCAGCGCTGGTGGATGCTGTGCGGGGCCGGGATGTAGTCCAGCCGCAGCAGCAGGGTCAGCGCATCGCGGTCGATGTCGTTGTCGAAGTCCGGGTGCTGCCACAGCGCCTTCAGTTCCGAGCCGAACACCAGGGTGTCGCCGGCCCAGCCGTAATACAGCGGCTTCTTGCCCACCCGGTCACGGGCCAGCCACAGGCACTGCTCGTGGCGGTCCCAGAGCGCGATGGCGAACATGCCGTTGGCGCGCTGCAGGGTCTCCTCGACGCCCCACTGCAGGATCGCGGCCAGCAGCACTTCGGTATCGGAATGGCCGCGGAAGGCATGGCCCAGTGGTTCCAGCTCGGCACGCAGCGCAGCGAAGTTGTAGACCTCGCCGTTGTAGGCCATCACGTAACGGCCGTCGGCCGAGGCCATCGGCTGGTGACCCAGCGGTGACAGGTCGAGGATGCTCAGGCGGCGGTGCGCCAGGGCGATGCCGGCGCTGGCGTCGACCCAGGTGCCGCCGTCATCCGGCCCGCGGTGGTGCAGCGCGTGCCCCATGGCCAGCGCCTGCGCCTGCAGCACCTCGGCCGGCGACTGCGCCGCCGGCAACAACATTCCCGCCAATCCACACATGCATCAGGGTTCCTGCGCCAGGTCGAGGGCGGCGCCAATCACCGCATTGTCGCTTGGAAGGCCGAACATTGCTGCCCCCGCCAGCGGCGTGTAGGTATCAGCGCCGCAGACCCGCCGCAGCGGCAGGTGGCCATGCCCGGCCTCGACCAGGGCGGTGACCACCCCCTCGCCCACACCGCCGCTGTGGCGGCCCTCGTCCAGCACCAGCACCCGCCGCGCGCTGGCGGCCTGGGCGGCGATGAAACCAGCATCCAGCGGCACCAGCCAGCGCAGGTCCACCACCCGTACCTGCCAACCGGTCTGCGCCTGGATGGCCGGCACCGCGCGCAGCGCCATCGGCACGCCGTTGCCGTAAGTGAAGACCACCAGATCGTCCGCATCAGGCGCGTAGACCCTGCCCTCGCCCAGCACCAGCGCCTGCCCCGGCGCCGGGTAGTCGAACAGCCACTGGCCATCACCGGGCGCGTGCAGGTCCTTGCTCATGTACAGCGCGATCGGCTCGAGGAACACCGCCACCCGGCCGTCCACCCGGGCCAGCGCCGCCAGCGTGCGCAGCATCATCACCGCATCGTCGCCGCGCGACGGGCAACCCACCACCAGGCCGGGGATGTCGCGCAGCGCGGTGATCGAGTTGTCGTTGTGGAAATGGCCACCGAAGCCCTTCTGGTAGCCCAGCCCGGCCACCCGCACCAGCATCGGGTTGCGGAACTGGTCGTTGGAGAAGAACTGCAGCGAACAGGCCTCCCCGCGCAGCTGGTCGATGGCATTGTGCAGGTAGGCCAGGTACTGGATTTCCGGTATCGGCAGCAGGCCCATGTTGGCCAGGCCCTGGGCCATGCCCAGGATCATCGTCTCGTCCAGCAGGGTGTTGAACACCCGGCGCGGCCCGAAGCGGCGCAGCAGATCCTTGGTGACCGTGTACACGCCGCCCTTCTGCGCCACGTCCTCGCCGAACAGCAACGCCTGCGGGTACTTGCACAGCAGTTCCTGCAGGCCGTGGTTGATCTGCACGGCCAGGTGGCGCGGCGGCTGCCGTTCCGGCAACGCGTCAGCCCCGCCGTACAGCGCCTCGCGTGCTTCGGCCGGCACCGCGCGCTCGGCTTCGGTCATCACTGCCGCTGGCGTGTAGGGCGCCAGTGGCGCAACCACTTCATCCAGCGACTGCAGCTTGGGCCGGCCTTCGGCGTCCGAGGCGGCCGACAGGCAGCGCGCACGCAGCGTTTCGTAGGCGGCCTCGATGCCGGCGGCATCCATCCAGCCTGATTCCAGCGCGATCTGTGCCGACCGCAGCAGCGGGTCCTGTGCCTCGGCCGCGCAGAGGTCAGCCAGCGCGCGCCATTCCACTTCGAAATCGGTGCCGGCATGGCCCATCAGCCGCGTGGTGCGCAGGTGCAGGAAGGTCGGCCGGCGGGTACGCCGGCAATGCTCGACCGCCGCCTGTACCTGGGCATGTCCCGCCGCCAGGTCCAGGCCATCGGCGTAGTAGTAGTCCAGCCCCGGCTGGCGGCTGAAGCGTTCGGCGATCCAGCCTTCCGGGGTCTTCACCGAAATGCCCAGGCCGTTGTCCTCGCAGACGAACAGGATCGGTGCGGGCAGCTTCTGGTAGGCCGACCACATCGCGGTGTTGAAGGCGGTCTGCGCCGTGGCGTGGTTGGCCGAGGCATCGCCGAAGGAACACAGCACGATGCTGTCGGCGGGGATCGGCAGCGGCTGGCCCAGGCGCTTGCCGCTCTCGATGGCCAGCGCGGTGCCCAGCGCCTTGGGCAGGTGCGAGGCGATGGTCGAGGTCTGCGGCAGCACCCACAGCGGGCGGCTGCCCCACACCTTGTGGCGGCCACCGCTGGCCGGGTCGTCGGCACTGGCGGCGAAGGACAGTGCGGCATCGCGCAGCGGGTCCAGGCCCGGCACCTGGCGCGCGCGCTCGGCCATGAATGCACCGGAACGATAGTGCAGGAACGCCGGATCGGTATGCCGGCAGGCCCGCGCCAGTAGCGCATTGCCTTCGTGGCCGGACGAACCGATGGTGTAGAAGACCTTGTTCTGCAACCGCAGCACGCGCGCCATCAGGTCCAGCTGGCGGCTGGCCATCTGCGAATCGAACAGTTCGGCGAACGCGGCCGCGGTGAGCGTGCTGCCCGGCAGGATCGGCGCATCCCGCGCCGGCTTCGGCCGTGGCAGCCCGCGCCAACCACGCAGCGCCTCGAGGAAATTGACGTCGCACACTTCGGCGCGGTTGAGCGCGCGCATGCGCGCGGGAATCGGATCGGGAACCACAGCGAACATCGAACACCCTCCGTGTCGTTGTTGCGTTCCGCCGGGCGCAGCCCGGCGCTGCCGTGCCGGGCTTCACGGCCCTGCTTTCGTAGAGTCGAGCTTGCTCGACTGCCCTGGACGCCAGTCGAGCAAGCTTGACGCTACCCGCGGCCGTCCAGGCGTGCGCGAACCTCAGCGGTCACCGCCGGCATCGCCACGAAACGTGGCTGCTCGCGCACCCGCTGCAGCCAGGCGCGCACTTCCGCGAACGGCTGCAGGTCGATGCCACCGTCGGCGGCAACATCGGTGTAGGCGAACAGCGCGATGTCGGCGATGCCGTACTCGTTGCCGGTGAACCACTGCGCCTGCCGCAGGTGCTGCTCCATCACCGCCAGCGCCGTGGCCGCGCGCTCGTGCAGCCGTGGCAGTTCAGCCCGGCGCGGCGAATCGGCATCGGTCCAGCCACGGATGAAGCGCGCCACGGCCACGCAGGGCTCGTGGCTGTACTGCTCGAAGAACATCCAGCTCAGCGCCTGCGCCCGTTCCCAGCCATCGGTGGGCAGGTAGGGCGTGCCTTCGGCCAACCAGAACAGGATCGCGTTGGATTCGGTCAGCACGCGGCCATCGTCGCGCACGATCAGCGGCACTTTCGCATTCGGGTTGAGCGCGAGGAATTCGGGCGAATGGGTCTGCCCATGCGCACTGTCCACTTCCACCCAGCGGTAGCGGCTGCCGAGCTGCTCCAGCAGCATCCGCACCTTGTGGCAGTTGCCCGACACCGACATGCCGTGCACCGTCAACGGAACGCGCTCTTCCACCATTGCCTGCTCCAGGACATCCCGGCCGACGGCCGGCTGCCCGCAGTCTGGCAAGCACGCCGGCCGATGCCAAGCGCGGGTGCAGCATCAACGCGTGCGTTGCCGCCACTGCGCGCGCGACTGCCCCCAGATCTCCAGCGGCCCGCCTTCGTAGGGTGGCGGCAACCGGCCCATGCGCAGCAGGCCGCTGCCCAGCTTGCGCGCCACCGCCTTGGACTTCTCGTTGTCCTCGGCGATGGTGTGGATGACCTCGTCCCAGCCCTGCGTGTCGAACGCCCAGTCAATGGCGGCGACGGCGGCCTCGGGGGCATAGCCGCGCCCCCAGCTGGCGCGGCGGATGCTCCAGCCGACCTCGGGACCGGGCCAGCCCAGGGGTTGCCACGGGCCCATGCGGCCGACCCACTCGCCGCTGGCCTTCTCGATGACGCTGAACATGGAGACGCCGAACAGCTGCCAGGCGCCGGCCAGGCTGCAGAAGCTGCGCCAGGCCACTGAAGGCAGCTGCACGCCGCCCAGGCTGCGCATCACCTCTTCATCGGCACAGAAGGCCAGGTAGGGTTCCAGGTCCTGGGCCTGCGGCGGGCGCAGGATCAGCCGCTCGGTTTCGATGCGCAGGTCGAAGATGCCCATGCAGGCTCCGTCATATGCCGTGGCCGGCCATCATCGCCGATCCGGGCGCGATGACGATGCCCGCAAACGGAACAGGCCGGCAAAAGCCGGCCTGTCCGATGGACGCTGCAGCAGAAACGTTACTGGCGGTTGGCCGCCGCCTCGCCGGCTGCTGCGGTCTGGGTAACCAGCTGGCCATCCACCACCGGCAGGCGGTCGCTGGCCGGCTTGTTGTCCATGCGCACGGTCTTCTCGGCGCCATCGTAGCGGTAGGTCACGTTGTAGCCCTTGACCACATCGTTGGTACCCATGGCGATGCGCGTGCCCGGCTTGCTGGCCATGCGCATGGTGCCGGTGGTGCCGTCTTCGTTGCGGTAGGTCACGTTGTAACCGGTGACGCGGCTCGACTCGGAGGTCGCCGTTTCAGTGTGGCACTGGCGTTCGGTGCGGTTGACCACGCGGCCACCGACGTGGCGCTTGTCCACCTGGTTGCCGATGAAGCCACCGGCCACGGCGCCCGCGGCAGTGGCCGCCTTCTTGCCGTTGCCGCCACCCACCTGGTTGCCGAGCAGGCCGCCGACCACGGCGCCCACCACGGTGCCGCCCACGTTGCCATCGCGCTCGGGCAGGCGCTCCTGCACCACCACGTCCTGGCACACCTCATGCGGGGTCTGGGTGGTGGACGTCTCGCGCACCGGCTCGGTGCCGATGACCGTCGCGTAGGCCTTCTGCTTTTCGGTGAGCGGGTCGACCTTCAGCACATCGGCGTATTCCAGGCCACGCGGTGCAGTGGCATCGACCGCGTCGCCGCGCGCGCCATCATCGGCAGCGCTGCCATCGACCAGGCGCGACTCGGAAGGATTGGCGGCGCCCAGCGAATCCGGGGCCTTGTCACCACTCTTCATGAAGGCGGCGGTTGCGATGCCACCCACCAGCAGCGCGCCCGCTGCGACCAGGACAGTTGTAGTTGTGCTTTTCATGACCTGCTCCTTGCGGACCGTCCGCAACGTTCTCGATGCAGATTGCAGCATGGCCTGCCTGAACGGAATCTCCACAATTCCTGCTCATGGCCGTAACCCATTCAGCATCGGGAAATGCAGGGCCCGTGGTAGCGTTTGCACCTCGCCCACGTGGAGCCCCGCCATGGCCAACCCGATGCTGCTGCCGGTCCTGCAATGGGCACGCCGGCTGCGCTACCCCACCCTGTTCAAGCTGACCGCCGGCCTGTTCGCGCTGACGCTGTTCATCCCCGACCCCATCCCGTTCGTGGACGAACTGGTGCTGGGCCTGGGCACCCTGCTGCTGGCCAACTGGAAGAACCGCAGCGCGGCGACGCCACCGCCGCTGGAACAGCGTTGAACATGCTGGTCGACAGCCATTGCCACCTGGATGCCAGCGAGTTCGACCCTGACCGTACGGCGGTGATCGAGCGCGCCCGCGCGGCCGGCGTGCAGGCCCAGGTGGTGCCGGCGGTGACCGCCGCCAGCTGGCCGAAGCTGCGCGAGGTCTGCCAGCAGGCGCCGGGGCTGTACCCGGCGTACGGCCTGCACCCGATGTTCCTGGCCGAGCACCGCCCCGGGCACCTGGACCAGCTGCGCGACTGGATCGAGCGCGAGCGTCCGTGCGCGATCGGCGAGTGCGGCCTGGATTTCTTCGTCGACGGGCTGGACGCGCAGGCGCAGCAGGACTATTTCATCGGCCAGTTGAAGCTGGCCCGCGACTTCGACCTGCCGGTGATCGTGCACGCGCGCCGCGCGGTGGATGCGGTGATCGCCGCGATCCGTCGCATCGGCGGCCTGCGTGGCGTGGTGCACAGCTTCCCCGGCAGCCCGGAGCAGGCTGCGCAGCTGGACAAGCTGGGCTTCCTGCTTGGCCTGGGCGGGCCACTGACCTACGAACGCGCGCAGCGCCTGCAGCGGCTCGTGCGGGACATGCCGCTGCAGCAGCTGCTGCTGGAAACCGACGCACCGGACCAGCCCGACGCCGGCATCCGTGGCGGGCGCAATGAACCGGCGCGGCTGTCGGTGATCGCCCGCCACGTGGCCGCACTGCGCGGCACGGATGTGGAAACCGTGGCACAGGCCACCAGCGAGAACGCCCGACGGCTGTTCGCGCTGCCTGCCAGACAAGGGTAGTGCCGGCCAGCCCCACGCCGGTAGTGCCGGCCGCTGGCCGGCAACCCAGGAATGATTGAATCAGAGCGGAAGCCGGCCAGCGGCCGGCACTACCGTCAAGCCTTCACCTTCTTCGGCTCCAGCAGCATTTCCAGCGCCTTGCCGACTGCAGCGAAGGCGAACGCGCCGGTGATATGCGTGGCCGCACCCAGCCCGGCACCGCAATCCAGCTTCAGCGCGGCATCGGCGCCCAGGTTCGGCCGCAGGCCGCAGACGCTGCCATCGGCCTGCGGGTACTTCACGTTTTCCAGCGAGTACACCGCCGGCACGCCGAAGTAGCGCTTGGCGTTCTTCGGGAAGTTGAACTCGCTGCGCAGCTTTTTGCGGATCAGTGCCAGCATCGCGTCGTGCTCGGTACGCGAGACATCGCGGATGCGCACCAGGGTCGGGTCGGTACGCCCGCCGGCGGCGCCCACCGTCAGCAGCGGCAGCTTGCGGCGGCGGCACCAGGCGATGGTTTCCACCTTCACCCGGAAGCTGTCGCAGGCGTCGATGACCAGGTCGAAACCACGGTCCAGCAGTTCGGCCATGTTGCCGGTGGTGAGGAACGCCTGCACCGCATCGACCTCGATCTGCGGATTGATCGCGCGGCAGCGCTCGGCCATCGCCTCGGATTTGTTGCGGCCGTAGTTGCCTTCCATCGCCGGCAGCTGCCGGTTGGTGTTGGACACGCAGATGTCATCGGCGTCGATCAGGGTCAGGTGGCCGACCGCCGAACGGGCCAGCGCTTCCACGACCCACGAGCCGACGCCGCCCATGCCCACCACCGCCACGCGGCTGCCCTGCAGGCGCTCGAGCGCGCCTACGCCATACAGCCGTTCGATGCCGGCGAAGCGTTGTTTGACCTGTTCGTTCATGGGGCTATTTTAACGTGCAGGCAGCGGCGGCCATAGCAGGCCGCCATCGAACCCACCGTTGCACGCCCGCGCATCACCCATTCGCGCATCACCCACGGAGGAGCAAGCATGAACGCCAGCCCGACCCGTCGTCCCTCCAGCGCCCAGCGCTACCTGTTCGTGCTCGGCCTGGGCCTGCTGATCGGCCTGGTCGCCACGGTGATGGTGGGCCGGGCCCTGCAGGCGGGCCGCGATCCCTTCCCGCACAGCCTGATGCACGTGATGCAGCGGCAGGCCGAACTGCTGCAGCAGGCCCAGCAGCAGAACCGCTGCAGCCTGGCTGACAGCGTGCCGCGCCTGCAGTCGCTGCGCCTGCTGTCCAACGACCTGGACCTGCCATTTCCCGGGCTGAAGGAGGATGCGCGCTTCCAGCAGCACGCCAGCCAGTACCGGGCCAGCCTCAATGCCGCGCTGGCCGCGCCGCCCGCCGACTGCGCCGCGCTGGCCAAGGTCGTGCAGACCGTGCAGGACGACTGCCGGGCCTGCCACCAGGACTTTCGCTGATTCATCTTCCAGCCGGGGAAGGCCGGCGTGATTGGCACCTTGTTCACGTTGAAAAGTGGACGATTCGATCACCCTGCTGCATGACGCAGTACCACCCTTCCATCCGCCTTCACGGCCAGGAGACGCCCCATGAAGATCCAGCTCATCGCTGCCAGTGCCATTGCTACGCTCGCCCTGGCTGGCTGCGCCACCTCGCCCGGTTACGGCGGCGGCGGTTACAACAACGGTGGCTACAACAATGGCGGCTATGGCAACAACGGCGGCTACAATCAGAACCGTTGCGCCGACTGCGGCATCGTCACCCGCATCAATACCGTGGCCTCGGGCCGCACCGCGCCCAGCGCGACCGGCGCCATCCTCGGTGGCATCGTCGGCGCCGTGGCCGGCCATGAGATCTCCGACCACACCGGCGGCAGCCGGGGCAACAAGAACGTCGCCGCCGCCGCAGGCGCGGTGGGTGGTGCCCTGGCCGGCAACCAGATCCAGAAGAACGTGACCAGCGATACCTACGACATCACCGTGCGCATGGATGATGGCCGTACCGTCGTGGTCAACCAGCGCGACCTGGCCGGCATCCGTGAGAACACCTACGTGCGCGTGGTCAACGGCCGCGTCGTCCTGCGCTGATCCGGCAGGCGACGGTGGCAATGAAAAAGGCCCGCTTGCGCGGGCCTTTTTCGTGCAGCACGCTGCAGGCCGTTCAGACCGGCTCTACGGCATCTGCCTGCAGGCCCTTCTGGCCCTGCACGACGGTGAAGGTGACCTTCTGGCCTTCCTTCAGGCTCTTGAAGCCCTGGGTCTGGATGGCACGGAAATGCACGAACACGTCTTCGCCGTTTTCACGGCTGATGAAGCCGAAGCCCTTTGCATCGTTGAACCACTTGACGGTACCGGTCTCGCGATCAGACATCTCACTCACTCCCTGGTGACTCTCTTGTTGTTGGAAACGCCTGTTGGGCGGCTGACAAGCAAGGGGGAAGCGAGGTGCAACGATGCAGCGGATCGAAGAGATCTTGCTTCATCAGGCCACGATCCACGGTGACCTTGCCAAGCTCAGCGACTGCAACTTAACCCGACCAAAACGAAAAAGCAACTGCCAAAATTCTTCACTGTCAACCCCAAAAAGACCACCATACTGGACAGCATGGACCTCTCATTCATCTTGTATCTGATAGCGGTCATTTTTGTCCTTGTGGGCATCGCGGGCATCATCCTGCCGGCGCTTCCGGGCGTGCCGCTGGTCTTCGTCGGACTGCTGCTGGCGGCATGGGCCGACGGCTTCGCACATGTCGGCTGGCCCACCCTGGTCATCCTCGGCGTGCTGACCGCGCTGTCCCTGCTGGTCGATGTCCTGTCCACGGTGGTCGGAGCGCAACGGGTGGGTGCCAGCCGCAAGGCCCTGTGGGGCACCTTCATCGGCAGCATCGTGGGCCTGTTCTTCATGCCCGTCGGCCTGTTTGCCGGCCCCCTGCTGGGCGCCCTGCTCGGCGAGTACTGGCACACCCGCGAGCTTGGGCGCTCGACCAAGGTCGGCCTGGCCACCTGGCTGGGCATCCTGCTGGGCCTGGCACTGAAGCTGGCCGTGGTGATCGCCATGCTGGGCCTGTTCGCCTTTGCCTGGTTCCTGTAACCGCGCCGCCTTCACGCCACGCGCACGCCCGCGCCGGGCATAAACCAAGGGGCTGGCCGTTGCCACGGCCAGCCGCCACACTGTGCGTCTTCCCGTATTCATCCCTGAAGGGCCTGCTGCAATGACCCTCCCCACGCTGCTCCCCCGCTTCGCGCCGCTGGCGCTGGCCCTGGCCAGTGCGCCGCTTGCCGCGCAGGAAATCGCGCCCACTTCAACCGCTACGCCGGCCGGCTGCGCCGCCGTCGACAGTGACGCCGCGCGCCTGGCCTGCTACGACCGGCTGTTCGGCCGCAACGTCCAGGCCACGGCCGAGGCGGACGCCGCCGCCCAGCAGGCCGCACAGGCCCTGCGCGAACAACGCCAGGCGTCACGCCTCAGCCAGGGCGAAGAAAAGCTGCGCACCCGCGTGGGCGACCTCTTCCGCCCGGCGCCGGACGACAGCGCCCTGGCCAACGCCGGCCGCGGCTCGCTGCTGGACAGCCGCTGGGAACTGGCCGAGGACTCCAAGCTGGGCCCGTTCCAGCTGCGCGCCTACAAGCCGGTCTACCTGTTGCCCGCCTTCTGGACCAGCGACAAGAACCAGATGCCGCAGTCGCCGAACCCGGCCAACAGCGTAACCACGCCGCAGGTGCTGGACAGCACCGAGCTGAAGTTCCAGATCAGCTTCAAGACCAAGATCGCCGAGAACCTGTTCGGCGACAACGGGGACATCTGGGCCGGCTATACCCAGAGCTCGCGCTGGCAGGCCTACAACGCCGAGAATTCGCGCCCCTTCCGCGAAACCAACTACGAGCCGGAAGTGATGATGGTGTTCCGCAACGGCTACTCCATCGGAGGCTGGCGTGGGCGGATGACCGGCATCGGCCTCAACCACCAGTCCAACGGCCGGCCCGACCCGCTGTCGCGCAGCTGGAACCGGGTGATGCTCAACATCGGCCTGGACCGTGAGAACTGGGCGCTGGTGCTGCGCCCGTGGTACCGCATTCCCGAGTCGCGCAGCGAAGACAACAATCCGGATATCGAGGACTACATGGGCCGCGGCGATGCGACCCTGATCTGGAACCGCAACGGCCATGAAGTCGCGCTGATGGCGCGCCATTCGCTGCGCACCGGCGACCGTTCGCACGGCGCGCTGCAGCTGGACTACGGCTTCCCGATCAGCAACCTGCTGCGCGGCCATATACAGGTGTTCGATGGCTACGGCGAGAGCATGATCGACTACAACCACAAGGCCACCTACGTGGGCGTGGGCGTATCGCTGCTGGAGTGGTTCTGATGACCGTGACGATCTGGCACAACCCAGCGTGCAGCAATTCGCGCGGCGCGCTGGCGCTGATCCGCGAAGCCGGCATCGAACCGGTGGTGGTGAACTACCTGGGCGCCCCGCCCGACGTGGCCACCCTGCGCCAGGTGCTGGCCGAATCCGGCCTGACCGCCATCGACCTGGTGCGCAGCAAGGAGCCGCAGTTCGTTGAACTCGGCCTGGCCAGCGCCGATGAAGCCACCCTGCTGGCCGCCATGGCCAAGCACCCGCGGCTGATCAACCGCCCCATCGTGCGCACCCCCAAGGGCACGCGCCTGTGCCGCCCGCCGGAAACGGTGCAGGAGCTCCTGTAATCCGCCCCGCTTTGGTAGAGCCGAGCCATGCCCGGCTGCTTTTTCGTAGAGTCGAGCTTGCTCGACTGGATGTTGACGGCAGTCGAGCAAGCTCGACTCTACAGGGTGCGACGAGCAGCCGAGCATGGCTCGGCTCTACAGATCAGGTTACCGCCAGTCGGTGATGCCTTCGCGGCGGTAGGTCTCGATTAATGACGGTCGCGCCTTCAGGCGCTGCGCGTAGACTTTCAGCACTGGCAGGCTGTCTGCCGGGGTGGGCATGTTGCGCGACCAGCGCATCAGCATCACCAGCATGAAATCGACCACGCTCGGCGCTTCGCCCAGCACGTACGGCCCCTGCGTCTGCAGGTGCGCGGCCATCCGCTGCCACGCGGCTTCCAGGCGCTGGCGCGCCATCGCCTGGGTGGCGGCGACGTTGGCCTCTCCGGCGGCTTCATGCGGGTAGAACCACGCGCGGTAGGCGGGCTGCAGGGTGTTGGCGCACCAGAACATCCAGCGGTATGCCTGGCCGCGCGCGGGCGTACCCGGCGCCGGCAGCAGTCCCGCCTCGGGATGGCGGTCTGCCAGGTACAGCGCGATGGCAGCCGCTTCGGTCAGCACCTGGCCATCGATCTGCAGCGTCGGCACCACGCCTGCCGGGTTCAACGCCAGGTACGGCGCCGCCTTGTGCTCGCGCGTGTCGAAATCCAGCAGCACCAGTTCGTGCTCGATGCCCAGTTCGACCAGCAGCCAGTGCACCACCAGCGAGGCGGTGCTGACAGACCCATACAGCGTAGTGCGCATGCGACGACTCCGGTTGCGGGAAGCGCCGATTATGCGCTCAACCGCCGCCGCACGAGGCCATGCAGCTGTCGGCGTCCTGGCTGCAGCTGATCAACGGCGACTGGTCCATGCAGGCCTGCGCCTGTGACATGCACGAGCGCCGCATCTCGTCATCCTTGATCCGGTCGCACTTGCTCGCCGCCTGCGCATCGCAGGTCGAGCGGCGGTCCGAATCGGAGCGGGCCAGGCAGGCGTTGCGGTACTGCTGGCACGCCATCACGCATTGCGCGCTGGCGTTGTTGCCGGGTGCGCCGTCGTACAGATCGCCGCCACTGCTGCAGGCGGCGAGGGAAACAACACACAACAGCGCAAGGCATCGAAACAATGACATTGGACACTCCCTGTTCAATACATCGGAAAACCCAGCGAAGCCTAGCAGTGCCGACCTTCGTGCGGCGTCAAACGAAAAACGGCGCCCTGCGGCGCCGTTTTCCTGCAACCTGCGGGGATTACTCCACCACCACCGGAATCTTGCCGATGCGGGCCTGCCATTCGCGCGGACCGGTCTTGTGCACCGATTCACCGGTGGAATCGACCGCGACGGTCACCGGCATGTCCTGCACGGTGAATTCGTAGATCGCTTCCATGCCCAGGTCAGCGAAGCCGACGACCTTGGCCGCCTTGATCGCCTTGGACACCAGGTAGGCCGAACCACCGACGGCCATCAGGTAGGCCGACTTGTGCTTCTTGATCGCCTCGATGGCGGCCGGGCCGCGCTCGGCCTTGCCGACCATGCCCAGCAGGCCGGTCTGTGCCAGCACCTGCTCGGTGAACTTGTCCATGCGGGTGGCCGTGGTCGGGCCGGCAGGGCCCACCACTTCGTCGCGCACCGGATCGACCGGGCCGACGTAGTAGATGAAGCGCCCCTTCAGATCGACCGGCAATTCCTCGCCCTTGTTGAGCATGTCGACCATGCGCTTGTGCGCGGCGTCGCGGCCGGTCAGCAGCTTGCCGTTGAGCAGCAGGGTCTGGCCCGGCTTCCAGTTGGCCACGTCTTCCGGGGTGATCGTATCCAGGTCCACGCGGGTGCCCTTGGACGCGTCGTAGGTCAGCTTCGGCCAGTCTTCCAGCGACGGCGGGTCCAGCATCACCGGGCCGCTGCCATCCAGGGTGAAGTGCGCATGGCGGGTGGCCGCGCAGTTCGGGATCATCGCCACCGGCAGGTTGGCCGCGTGGGTCGGGTAATCGTTGATCTTGATGTCCAGGACGGTGGTCAGGCCACCCAGGCCCTGTGCGCCGATGCCCAGCGCGTTGACCTTCTCGTACAGTTCCAGGCGCAGTTCTTCGATGCGGTTGGACGCACCACGGGCCTGCAGCTCGGTGATGTCGATCGGCTCCATCAGCGCTTCCTTGGCCAGCAGCATCGCCTTTTCAGCGGTGCCGCCGATGCCGATGCCCAGCATGCCCGGCGGGCACCAGCCAGCGCCCATGGTCGGCACGGTCTTCAGCACCCAGTCGACGATGGAATCGGACGGGTTGAGCATGGCGAACTTGGTCTTGGCCTCGGAACCACCGCCCTTGGCGGCGACGATGACGTCGACGGTGTTGCCCGGCACGACCTTGACGTTGACCACGCCCGGGGTGTTGTCCTTGGTGTTGACGCGCTTGCCGGCCGGATCGGCCAGCACCGAGGCGCGCAGCTTGTTGTCCGGGTGCAGGTAGGCACGGCGCACGCCTTCGTTGGCCATGTCTTCCACGCCCATGGTCGCGTCGTCCCAGCGCACGTCCATGCCGATTTCCAGGAACACGGTGACGATGCCGGTGTCCTGGCAGATCGGACGGTGGCCTTCGGCGCACATCCGCGAGTTGATCAGGATCTGGGCCATCGCTTCCTTCGCGGCCGGCGACTCCTCGCGCTCATAGGCGGCGGCGAGGTTCTTGATGTAGTCGACCGGGTGGTAGTACGAGATGTACTGCAGCGCGTCGGCGATGGACTGGATGAGGTCTTCCTGCTTGATCGATGTCACGGCTTGCTCGCTTGCTCGAGGCTGGCGGGGGGTAATCCGCCCATTTTACCCCCTCCCCCGGCCGCAGGGGTGGTAGTGCCGGCCGCTGGCCGGCAAGATCGCACGACGTCCGTGTCACGCTTCATCCCTCCCCGGCGTCCTGGTCGACATGAACACTGAAGCCACCTTCCAGACCCACCGCCCGCGCCTGATGGCACTGGCCTACCGCCTGCTCGGCAGCCGCAGCGATGCCGAGGACGTGGTCCAGGATGCCTGGCTGCGCTGGTCCGGCGCCGATGCGTCCGCCGTCCGCGACCCCGAGGCCTGGCTGGTCACCACCACCACCCGGCTGGGCCTGGACCGGCTGCGCGCGGCCCGGCGCGAGCGGGTCCACTACGTCGGCCCGTGGCTGGCCGAGCCGCTGGAGATCAGCCTGGAACCTGAACCGTCCAGCGACCCGGCCCTGGCCCATGCCCGCGCCGATGAGGTGTCGGTGGCCTTCCTCACCCTGCTGGAGCAGCTCGGCCCGGAGGAACGGGCCGCCTTCCTGCTGAAGGAGGCCTTCGACCACGACTACCGGCAGATCGCCGCCCTGCTCGGCCTCAGCGAACCGAACTGCCGCCAGCTGGTACACCGGGCAAAACAGCGCCTGCAGGCCGGGCGGCCGCGCTTCAACGCCGACGCCGGCCAGCACCGGCAGTTGCTGGCGCGCTTCATGGACGCCACCCAGCAAGGCGACAGCGAGGCCATCCAGGCGCTGCTGCATGCCAACGCGCGGCTGGTGTCCGATGGCGGCGGCGTGGTCACTGCGGCGGTGCGCCCGCTGCTGGGCGCCGAGCGCATCGGCCGCTTGTTCTGGGCCATCGCGCGCCGCGGCCTGGGGCATACCGCGCAGCTGGGCTGGGTCAATGGCGAGCCGGCGATCCTGCGCTTCCAGGGCGACCGCCTGCACTCGGTCACCACCATCGAAGTGGCCGATGGCCGCATCGCCAACGTGTACAGCGTGCTGAATCCGGAAAAGCTGCCCGGGACTGTCACGAACGCGGACGGTGCGGCGTCCTTGTAATGAAAGACGGCCACCGTGGCCGTCGTGGAGCTGAAAATGTCCGACCATGCCTCTCCCCGCGTCCCCTACACCCGCCTGGCCGCCGAGGCCTTCAAGGGCCTGCTGGCCACCAGCAAGGCGGTGCATGACAGTTCGATCGACCCGACGCTGATGGAACTGCTGTTCCTGCGCGTGTCCCAGCTCAATGGCTGCGGCTACTGCATGGACATGCATGGCACTGCGCTGCGCAAGGGCGGCATCGAGCCGCGCAAGCTGGACACCCTGCCGGCCTGGCATGAAAGCCGTTTCTTCGATGCGCGCGAACGTGCCGCGCTGGGTTGGGCCGAGGCCCTGACCCGGCTGACCGAAGGCGCACCTTCGCAGGCCGCATTCGATGCGCTGGCACCGCACTTCGATGAGAAGGGCATCAGCGACCTGAGCATGGGCATTGCGGTGATCAATGCCTGGAACCGGCTGGGCGCGGGCCTGCTGCCGCCGCTGCCGTAAAGGGGTTTTCCTGGCCGGGCTGCGCCCGGCACCCGCAGAGGCGACAGCCGGAGCAAGGGCAACGTCAACGGCTGGCGTTCTGTGGGATGGCGGGGTGGGTCAGCTGCTGTTGGTGGGTGCCGACCGTTGGTCGGCACGGTGGATTCATGCCATGGATGGAGGACGGGGTCAGAGCCCTTTGCGCTGCAAAGGGATCTAACCCCATCTGCACGCCGCACGCGCGCACAATGGCGCCATGCCTGCTGCCCCCGAGAAGAAACCGAGCCTGCGCCAGCGCTTCAAGGCGATGCGCAACCTGCCGCCCTTCCTGCGCCAGGTGTGGCAGACCAGCCCCGCGTTGACCCTGACCAGCCTCGGCCTGCGCCTGATCCGCGCGTTGCTGCCGGTGGCGATGCTGTACGTGGGCAAGCTCATCATCGATACCGCGCTGCACCTGAGCCAGCACGACGCCGGCTTCCCGCCGCTGGGCGAAGCGCTGTCCAGCGGCGTGCTCAATCCGCTGCTGGGCCTGCTGGCGCTGGAATTCGGCCTGGCCATCGCCTCGGACCTGCTCGGCCGGCTGGTCAGCTATGCCGATGCACTGCTGTCGGAACTGTTCGCCAACGCCACCAGCGTGCGCCTGATGGAACACGCCGCCACCCTGGACCTGGAGGATTTCGAAGATCCCGACCTGCAGGACAAGCTGGACCGCGCGCGGCGGCAGACCATGGGCCGGATGAACCTGATGAGCCAGTTGTTCGGCCAGGTGCAGGATGCGATCACCGTGGCCAGCCTGGCGGTCGGCCTGCTGGTCTATGCACCGTGGCTGATCCTGCTGCTGGCCCTGGCGCTGGTGCCGGCCTTCATCGGCGAATCGCATTTCAACGCGGCCGGCTACAGCCTCAACTTCCTGTGGACGCCCGAGCGGCGCCAGCTGGACTACCTGCGCCAGCTCGGCGCCAGCGTGGAAACAGCCAAGGAAGTGAAGATCTTCAACCTGCACCGCTTCCTGGTGGATCGCTACCGGCGGCTGTCGGCGGCGCTGTTCCTGGCCAACCGGGCGCTGGCGCGGCGGCGCGCGTTCTGGGGCACGGTGCTGGCCGCGCTGGGCACGCTGGGTTACTACACCGCCTATGCCTACATCGCCTGGCGCACGGTGCGCGGTGATTTCTCGATCGGCGACCTGACCTTCCTCGCCGGCAGCTTCCTGCGCCTGCGCCAGCTGCTGGAAGGCCTGCTGATCGGCTTCTCGCAGGTGGCCAGCCAGGCGCTGTACCTGGACGACCTGTATTCGTTCTTCCAGATCGAACCGGAAATCCATTCGCGCGAGGGCGCGGTGGCCGTACCGCGGCCGATCCGCGAGGGTTTCGTGTTCGAGAACGTGGGCTTCCGCTACCCGGATGCCGAGCAATGGGCGGTGCGCCATTTCGATTTCCAGCTGCACGCCGGTGAAGTGCTGGCCCTGGTGGGCGAGAACGGCGCGGGCAAGACCACCCTGGTCAAGCTGCTGGCACGCCTGTACGAACCGGACGAAGGCCGCATCCTGCTCGATGGCCGCGACCTGCGCGACTACGACCTGGACGACCTGCGCGCCAACCTGGGCGTGATCTTCCAGGACTTCGTCCGCTACAACCTGACCGCTGGCGAGAACATCGGCGTCGGCCAGGTGGAGGCGATGGCCGACCAGGCGCGCATCGCCGATGCCGCACGCCGGGGCATGGCCGAAGAAGTGATCGATGCCCTGCCTGGTGGCTACGGGCAGCTGATCGGCCGCCGCTTCAAGCAGGGCGTGGACCTGTCCGGCGGGCAGTGGCAGAAGATCGCCATCGCCCGCGCCTGGATGCGCGACGCGCAGGTGATGATCCTCGACGAACCGACTGCCGCACTCGATGCACGCGCCGAATTCGAGGTGTTCCAGCGCTTCCGCGAACTGGCCGACAAGCGCACCGCGGTGCTGATCTCGCACCGTTTCTCCTCGGTACGCATGGCCGACCGCATCCTGGTGCTGGCCGAGGGCCGGCTGGAAGCCAGCGGTACCCACGACGAACTGATGGCCCAGGGCGGGCGTTACGCCGAGCTGTTCGAACTGCAGGCCGCCGGCTACCGCTGAACGGCCCTGAGAACGCCTCTCGTTCCGGATAATGAGAACCCCTCTCATTTGAGGTAGAATGGCGGGGACGAATCCATTGCCTGAATGTGCCCCCATGTCTTCCGCTTTCGGCGCCGAAACGGTGCTTGAGGTCCGCCACTGGACCGATGCCTACTTCAGCTTCACCCTCACCCGCGACAGCGGTTTCCGTTTCGAGAACGGCCAGTTCGTGATGATCGGCCTGGAAACCGAGGCGCGGCCGCTGCTGCGCGCGTATTCCATCGCCAGCGCCAACTGGGAAGAGCACCTGGAGTTCTTCAGCATCAAGGTGCAGGACGGCCCGCTGACCTCGCGCCTGCAGCACATCAAGCCGGGTGACAAGGTGCTGGTCGGCAAGAAGCCCACCGGCACCCTGCTGATCAGCGACCTGCACCCGGGCAAGAACCTGTACCTGCTGGGTACCGGCACCGGCATGGCACCGTGGCTGTCGGTCATCAAGGACCCGGAAACCTACGAGCGCTTCGAGAAGGTGATCCTCTGCCACGGCGTGCGCTACGAAAAGGACCTGGCCTACCGCGATTACTTCGAGAAGGAACTGCGCGAGCACGAGTTCCTCGGCGAGATGATCGGCGAAAAACTGCTGTACTACCCGGCCGTCACCCGTGAGCCGTTCGCCAACCAGGGCCGCCTCACCCAGCTGATGGAAAGCGGCGAGATGCAGCGCACCCTCGGCCTGCCCGAACTGAGCCCGGAAAACGACCGCGCGATGATCTGCGGCAGCCCGCAGATGCTGGCCGACCTGCGCACCGTGCTCGATGCGCGTGGCTTCCAGGTGTCGCCGCGTATCGGCCAGCCGGGCCACTACGTGTTCGAACGCGCCTTCGTCGAAAAGTAAGCCGCCGCGGTAGCGCCGGGCCATGCCCGGCGGATGAGTCAGTAGAGCCGAGCCAACGCTCGGCTTGCGCGCGCAGCGCGCCTGCATCGTTCGCCAAACAGCAGCCGAGCATGGGCTCGGCTCTACAGGAGCGCTTCATCGGTAGTGCCGGGCCCCGCGCCTCGGTAGAGCCGAGCCGACGCTCGGCTTGCGCGCGCAGCGCGCCTGCATCGCTCGCCGAACAACAGCCGAGCATGGGCTCGGCTCTACAGGAGCGCTTCATCGGTAGTGCCGGGCCCCGCGCCTCGGTAGAGCCGAGCCGACCCTCGGCTTGCGCGCGCAGCGCGCCTGCATCGTTCGCCAAACAGCAGCCGAGCATGGGCTCGGCTCTACAGGTAGCGCCGGGCCATGCCCGACGGATGACGGTCAGAGCAGCGCTTCGATCGCGCTGCGCAGCTGCTCCGGTGCGGTGGTCGGCGCGTAGCGCGCCACCACCTGCCCCTGCCGGTCGAGCAGGAACTTGCTGAAATTCCACTTGATGCGGGCGATGCCGAGCAGGCCACGCTTCTCGTGCGACAGCCACGTCCACAGCGGGTCGGCACCCTCGCCGTTGACCTCGATCTTCTGCGACAGCGGGAAGCTGACCGGATAGTCCAGCGAACAGAACTGGCGGATCTGCGCCGCGTCACCCGGCTCCTGCCCACCGAACTGGTTGCAGGGGAAGCCGATCACCACCAGGCCACGGTCGCGGTACGCCTGCCACAGCTGCTCCAGGCCGGTGTACTGCGGGGTGAAGCCGCAGCGGCTGGCGACGTTGACCAGCAGCATCGGGCGGCCCTGGTACTGCGCCAGCGCCTGCGCCTGGCCGTCCAGGTCCACGAAACCGAAGTCGAAGGCGTTGGGCATGGCGTACGGTCCGGGTGGGGTGTCCCATGGTAATCGCAGGCCGTGCCGGTTGGCGCTGCCGGGCATGCCTTTTGACACAAGTGGCGCCCACCCCGGGCGGGTTACCCTCGGGCACTTGTTTGCCTTACCGGAGTACCGCCTTGACCACCCGCCTTGCCCTTGCCGTGGCCATGACCCTCGGCCTTGCCCTGCCCGCCTATTCGGCCAGCGCCGCCACCCCGGCCGCTGCTGCCAACGCCCAGCAGGCCAACCCGTTCTTCGCCGAAAGCCCGCTGCCGCTGCACTTCCCGCAGTTCGACAAGATCAAGGACAGCGACTTCGCCCCGGCCTTCGACGCCGGCATGGCGCAGCAGCTGAAGGAAGTGGAGGCAATCGCCAACACCAAGGCCAAGCCGACCTTCGACAACACCATCATCGCCCTGGAAAAGAGCGGCGACGTGCTGGACCGCGCGACCACCGTGTTCTTCAGCCTGGTCGGCGCCGACACCAACGATGCGCGCAAGAAGCTGCAGGCCGACTACTCGGCGAAGTTCGCCGCGCACAGCGATGCGATCGCGCTGAACGGCAAGCTGTTCGCCCGCATCCAGGCGCTGTATGACACCCGCAACCAGCTGGGCCTGGACGCCGAAGGCGTGCGCCTGGTCGAGAAGTACTACGACAACTACGTGCGCGCCGGCGCCAAGCTGTCCGAGGCCGACAAGGCCACGCTGAAGGGCATGAACGCCGAGCTGGCCAACCTGGGCACGAAGTTCAGCCAGAACGTGCAGTCGGAAGTGAACGCTTCGGCGATCACCGTCGATGACGT
This sequence comes from Stenotrophomonas sp. PFBMAA-4, assembly GCF_030053215.1. NCBI lineage: Bacteria > Pseudomonadati > Pseudomonadota > Gammaproteobacteria > Lysobacterales > Lysobacteraceae > Stenotrophomonas > Stenotrophomonas sp. PFBMAA-4. The sequence goes on from NZ_JASGBW010000016.1 coordinate 34,346, forward strand.
CAAGCAGCTCGACGGCCTGTCCCAGGAACAGATCGCCGCCGCCGCCGAAGCCGCCAAGGCCCGTGGCCTGGACGGCAAGTACGTGATCACCCTGCTCAACACCACCGGCCAGCCGCCGCTGACCAACCTGGCCAACCGCGCGCTGCGCCAGAAGATCTACGAAGCCTCGATCACCCGCGGCAGCCGCGGCGGTGAGTTCGACAACACCGCGCTGGTCTCGCGCATCATGCAGCTGCGCGCCGACAAGGCCAAGCTGATGGGCTTTGCGAACTTCGCCGCCTACAACCTGACCAACCAGACCGCCAAGACCCCCGAAGCGGTCAACGCGATGCTGGGCAAGCTGGCCCCGGCCGCCGTGGCCAACGCCAAGCGCGAAGCCGCCGACCTGCAGGCGATGATCGACAAGGAACAGAAGGCCGCCGGCAAGAAGACCTTCGCCCTTGAGCCGTGGGACTGGGCCTTCTACAGCGAGAAGGTGCGCCAGGCCAAGTACAACTTCGACGAATCCCAGCTCAAGCCGTACTTCGAAATGAAGAACGTGCTGGAGAACGGCGTGTTCTTCGCCGCCAACCAGGAATTCGGCCTGACCTTCAAGCAGCGCACCGACCTGCCGGTCTACCACGACGACGTCACCGTCTATGACGTGTTCGATGCCGACGGCAGCCAGCTGGCGATCTTCATCTTCGACCCGTACGCGCGTGCATCCAAGCGCGGTGGCGCCTGGATGAACTCCTACGTCTCGCAGTCCAAGCTGACCGGCTTCAAGCCGGTGGTCGCCAACCACCTGAACATCCCCAAGCCGCCGGCCGGCCAGCCGACCCTGCTGACCTGGGATGAGGTGAGCACCACCTTCCACGAGTTCGGCCACGCCCTGCACGGCATGTTCTCCAACGTGAAGTACCCGTACTTCTCGGGCACCGCCGTGCCGCGCGACTTCGTCGAGTTCCCCTCGCAGGTCAACGAAATGTGGGCCGACAACCCGGCCATCCTGAAGAACTACGCCAAGCACTACCAGAACGGCTCGGCGATGCCGCAGGCGCTGCTGGACAAGGTGCTGGCCGCGGCCAAGTTCAACCAGGGCTTCGCCACCACCGAGTACCTGGGTGCAGCGATGCTGGACCAGAACTGGCACCAGCTGGCAGCCGACAAGGTGCCGGCGGCCAAGGATGTGATGGCCTTCGAGCGCGCCGCGCTGGAGAAGGACGGCATCTACTACGCGCCGGTTCCGCCGCGCTACCGGACCCCGTACTTCAGCCACATCATGGGCGGCTATTCGGCCGGCTACTACGCCTACATCTGGTCGGAAGTGCTGGACGCCAACACCCAGAAGTGGTTCAAGGACAACGGTGGCCTGAGCCGCAAGAACGGCGACCACTTCCGCGCCACCCTGCTGTCCAAGGGCGGCAGCGTGGATGCCATGCAGCTGTTCCGCGATTTCGCCGGCCACGAGCCGCAGATCGAACCGCTGCTGGAAAAGCGTGGCCTGACCGGCGCCGGCAACTGATCGCCCGCGCAGTCGCGTGAAACGAAAACCGCCCGGGAGACCGGGCGGTTTTTTTTAGGGCCATCCACGCATGGCGTGGATCTACTGCACCGCGCAACAGTAGATCCACGCCATGCGTGGATGTTTGTTCCGATCAACGCGGCGCCACGTACCCGCCGCGCACGCCTTCCGGCGACAGCACCAGCTGCCACAGCTGCGCATGCCGGCAGCGGAAGGTGGCCATCGACCCGGCCAGGTAGAACCGCCACATGCGGCGGAAATGCTCGTCGTAGCGCGCATCCAGCTGCGGCCACGCCGCTTCCACGTTGCGCCGCCAGGCCTGCAGGGTCAGGTCGTAGTCGGTGCCGAAGTTGTGCCAGTCCTCCAGCACGAAGCGCCCCTCGAAGGCCCGGGTGATCTGCACCGCCGAAGGCAGCATCGAATTGGGAAAAATGTAGCGGGCGATCCATGGGTCGGTGCGGTGCCGCGACACATTCGTGCCGATGCTGTGCAGCAGCAGCAACCCACGGGGTGACAGGCAGCGCCGGGCCACCTCGAAGAAGCTGTCGTAGTTCTTGTCACCCACGTGCTCGAACATGCCGATGGAAAACACCGCATCGAACGGCTCGTCCAGTTCGCGGTAATCCTGCAGGCGGATCTCGATCGGCAGGCCAGCGCACAGCTCGCGCGCGTAGGCCGCCTGCTCCTGCGAAATGGTCACGCCCACGCCACTGACGCCATGGCGCTCGGCGGCAAACTTCAACGCCTCGCCCCAGCCACAGCCGATGTCGAGCACGCGCTGGCCCGGCCGCAGGCCCAGCTTGCGGCAGACCAGGTCGAGCTTGGCCTCCTGCGCGGCATCCAGGTCGGCGGCATTGCGCCAGTAGCCACAGCTGTAGACCATGCGCCTGCCCAGCATGGCCCGGTACAGGTCGTTGCCAAGGTCGTAATGGCGGCGGCCGACTTCATAGCTGCCCTGCCCGGCCTGCAGGTTGAACAGCCGCGCCTTCAGTGCATCGGCCACCTCGCGCCAGCCATGCACGCGTTCGTCCAGGTGCGCCATCATCAGGTGGACCAGGAAGTCATCCAGGACGTTGGCATCCCACCAGCCGTCCATGTAGCTCTCGCCCAGGCCGAGCGAGCCGTGGCCCATGACCCGCGCGAAGAAGCGCGGGTCATGCACCTGGATATCCTGTGGCTGGGTGCCGCCGATGCGGACCCCGGCTTCCTGGAGCAGGTCGGCAACCCGCTCCTGCAACCCTGTATCCACGCGTCCTCCGTCTGCGGTTACCCGCGTGCGAACAGCGCCACGTAATCCTTGGCCACGTGCGGCAGCAGCACTGCGGCCGGCACATCGGCCGTCTGCGTGCCATCCGAATACGGGCCCACCTGGTAGGGCGGGAACACGAAACGCAGCGCCGTGATCTGGCCCTTGTCGTCGGTCAGCGGCTGGAACTGGCTGAAGTTCTCGGCCTGCGGGCCGGTGCCCTCGGCAATCATCCGCGAGGCGTTGCGCAGCGATTCCTGCAGGTCCGCCGGCTCCATGTCCTCACCGCTGAGGCGGGTGGCCACGCGCTCGCGCAGCTGGTCGGCAACGAAATCGCTGATCGCCTTCCAGCCCTTGTCATCGGCCACCAGCGTGCTGGCGCTCAGCATCTGCTGCTGCTGCGGCAGCCACACGAAGCGCGCCACCAGCGGCTCGCCGTGGGCGCCACCGGTATAGCGGCTGCCATCGGCACTGACCACCACCAGCTGCGGGGTCTCCAGCACCTTCTCGAAGCTCAGCGACAGCTCGTAGGGCATGGTCGGCTTGTCGTTGCCCAGGCCGTCCAGCGCCTGCTGCAGATCGCCGCGGGCGGAGGTGGCGTATTCCTGCAGCGCGCGCGCCAGGCCCGGGTAGCGGTCGATGCCGGCCGGGTAGCTGATGCCGACGACTTCGCGTTCGTTGTTCTCCACCACATCGCGCAGATCCAGCGGTGCTTCAGTGGCAAGCGCGGGCTCGGTCGCGGTGGCTTCTGCCGCCGGCGCCGCCTCGGGGGCCGGAACCGCCTCTTCGCCACGCTGGCAACCGGCCAGCAGCAGCACGCCCATTGCGCCGGCCAGCGCGCTCGCACGCAGTGGCCGGTTGTTTCCAGTCTTCATCAGGATCCCCTGTTCATGTTCGTACATCATCGCCTGTGATGGCTGAAGCGTGGCCCGCTGCATTCAGCCTACCAGCAGGTCGTGAAACTCCTCGTGGCGCTGCAGGAAGGCCTCGGCGTAGGCGCAGGCCGGCACCACCTTGTACCTGTGCTCGCGGGCGAAGCGCAGCGCGACGCGGGTCAGCTCACCGGCGATGCCGCGGCCGGCGATCGGCTCGGGCACCTCGGTGTGGGTGATGACCATGCGCCTGCGCTTGATCTGGTAGTCCAGCAGCGCCCGCTGTCCACGCACATGGGCGATGAAACGGTGGTTGGCCTGGTCGTGCTCGACCTCGTAGGCCAGACCGGGGGGCGTGACCGAAGCCATGGGACTGTCTCCTGCGACGACTGCGCGCATGGTGCGCAGCGGGGCGCCATGACCGCGTGAAGCCTGAACAGGGGCAGGTCTGGACGGTTTGCGTCATATCCCGCCCTCAAGCTGCAGCAATGGCGGCCGCTAACCCCTCTGGAGGGATACGGCCCGATTGGCACGCCCCTTGCGAATGTTGCCCCTGTGTCATGCCTTTGGAGGCCCGCCATGCACCCCAGCGATTCCCACACCGACACCGACCACGCCCTGCTGGAGGGCCTGCTGCAGCTGGCAGTGGAAGGTCAGACCGACGACCAGGATTTCCAGCGGATCGGCGAGGAAGTGTTCTCGCGCCTGCTCGACACCTACGGCCAGCAGACCCGGGCGGCCTGAGCCGCCACGCGGGCCGGATCCTGATGGATCCGACCCGTACCCCTCAGCGGCCGAACCCGAAGGTCGGGTTCGACAGCTGGGCCAGGAAGTGGCTGAAGATGGCCGGCTGCATGGCCAGCATGAAGATCACGCCGAAGGCGGCACCGGCCAGGTGCGCGCTGTGGTTGATGCGGTCACCGCCACGCTTGTCCATCCAGATGCTGTAGCCGACGTAGAACACGGCATAGATGATGGCCGGCGCCGGAATGAAGAACACCAGGATGATCGTCCACGGGCTGAGCAGGATGAAGGCGAACAGCACCGCTGACACCGCCCCCGACGCACCCAGGCTCAGGTAGTTCGGGTTCCTCTGGTTCTTCAGGTAGCTGGGCAGGATCGAGACCAGCAGCGCGCCCAGGTAGAACGCCGGGTAGGTCAGCCAGCTGCCGGTCAACGCCAGCATCACCTTCTCGATCTGCCCGCCGAAGAAGAACAGCGTGATCATGTTGAAGATCAGGTGCGACCAGTCGGCGTGGATGAAGCCGTAGGTGATCAGGCGGTCGTACTGGCGGTGGCGATCCACCGCCGGCGGCCACAGGATCAGGCGGTCGGCCAGCTTGCGGTTGTTGAACGCCATCCACGACAGGACGGCGGTGATGGCGATCAACAGCAGGTTGACGGGGGTCATGTCAGCTCAGGCTCAGGCAGTGCGGTAGTTGTCGACCATACGATAGCGTTTTGCATACCAACCGAAGGCCAACGCCGCAACGAACGCGAACCCGGCGAAGAAGAACATCAGGAACGCCGCCTCGCTGAGGCCGGTCCCGGCGATCTTCTCGGTCACCGTGTGGTTGCGCACCGCTGCATTGGACAGCAGCACCCACAGGTTGCCGATGGTGGTGGTCAGGTTCCAGAAGCTCATCACCACGCCCTTCATGGCCTGCGGCGCCTGGCTGTAGGCGAACTCCAGGCCGGTGGCCGAGACCAGCACCTCGCCGAAGGTCAGCAGCGCATACGGCAGTATCTGCCAGAAGATGGACATGGCGTTGCCGCCGTCCATCACCACCTGGATGCCGCCCACCACGATCCAGGCCAGGCCGCTGAAGGCGATGCCGGCGGTCATCCGGCGCAGCGCGGTCGGCTCGAAGCCGAAGCGGCGCAGGGCCGGGTACAGCACCAGGTTGTTGAACGGGATCAGGATCATCACCAGCAGCGGGTTCAGTGCCTGCATCTGCGAGGCGGTGAACCAGCTCGGCATCTGCATCTGCTGGCCCTGCAGCACCCAGGTCGAGGCCTTCTGGTCGAACAGCGAGAAGAACGGCGTGGTCAGCGCGAAGATGACCAGCACGCGCAGCACCGAGCGCACGCCTTCCACGGCCTCGGCCGGGTGCTGGGCACGGGCGCGGTCCAGCTGCATCCAGGTGCCGCCGCCGATGCCGGCCAGGATCAGCACCAGCGCGATGCACAGGCAGATGACAATGCCCAGGCTGCCGACCAGCCCCAGCGACGCGACGGCCAGGACCACGCCGGCCACGGCGATGGCCAGGCCCGGACGGCCCTGCCCGGCCACGTGCGTGGTCAGCGCGGTGCGCACCACGTTGGCGAACGAATGCGGATCCTTCGGCGGCAGCGGCACCAGCACGTAGCGCTTGCGGCCCAGCCAGAACACGAAGGTGGCGATGAACATCAGGATGCCCGGGATGCCGAACGCCCACTGCGGGCCCCAGTTCTTCAGCACCAGCGGGATCAGCAGCGAGGCGAACAGCGAGCCGAAGTTGATGATCCAGTAGAAGGCATCGAAGACGAACTTGGCCAGGTGCTTGTTGCTCTGGTCGAACTGGTCACCCATGAACGAGGCCACCAGCGGCTTGATGCCACCGGCGCCCAGCGCGATCAGGCCCAGGCCGAGGAAGAAGCCCTCGCGGCTGTTCTCGAACAGCGCAAGGCAGAGGTGGCCGGCGCAGTAGACCAGGCTGAACCAGAGGATGGTGTGGTACTTGCCGAAGAACCTGTCGGCCAGCCAGCCACCGAGCAGCGGGAAGAAATACACGCCGATCATGAAGCTGTGCATGATGTCCTTGGCTTCACCGGCGCGGCCTTCTGCAGTGATTTCCTGCAGCAGCAGCGAGGTGATCAGGAACTGCACCAGGATGTTGCGCATCCCGTAGAAGCTGAACCGTTCGCAGGCCTCGTTGCCGATGATGTAGGGGATCTGGCGCGGCATCTTTCCCTGGCCGGCGATGGGGGCGACTGCGTCGTGGCTCATCCTGTAAGGCATTCCTGCAAAGCGAAAGCCGCAAGTTTACGGAAGGCGTGCCTGCTAAGCACGCTGCAGGGCTGCATGACAGCGCCGCCGATCCATGGCAGGCCGCCGCGACCCTGCCGGAAGTCACGGCACATGCACGGCAAAAGCGTAAACTTATCGTTATGCGCCGCCTTCCCCCTGCCCGCCTCCTGCTCGGTTGCTTCGTGCTTCTGCTGGCCGTGCCCGCGTGGGCGCGACCACAGGCCACGCCGCTGGCCGGCGGTGCGGGCGACGAGGTCCGCCAGCTGACCGTGGCCGCACTGGAACTGCCCAGCCGCGATGACGCGCTGTGGAAGCAGCGCCGCGAGCAGGTGCTGCAGCTGCTGGCCGAACTGCAGCCGGATGTGATCTCGGTGCAGCAGGTACTGCAGCAGCAGGGCCGCAACCCCGCCTGCTGGCTGGCCAGCCGGCTGCGCTACAGCTGCGATTTCGTCACCGCCGACCCGCCCAGCCAGCCCCTGCGCCATGGCAACGCCATGCTGACCCGCCTGCCGGTGAGCGAGGACGGGGTAACCCTGCTGCATCCGCCGGGCACCTTCAGTGCGGCCGGCATGATGCGCGTGCGGCTGGGCGATGCCCAGCTCAACGTCTACGTGGCCCGCCTGCGCCCGGACCCGGACGAGGCCACGGCGCGCCAGCACCAGACCAGTGACCTGATGACCTGGATCGGCGCCACCGCCGAGGGCATGCCGAGCCTGATCGCCGGTGATTTCGCTGCCGGCACCAGCGAACTGGTACGCAGCACGCCCGGCTTCCAGCCGGCCCGGCGCAACCCCGGCGGCAAGCCGGAAGCCCCGGCCGCCAGCGGCGGCGGCGCCAGCGGCCACGGCCTGGACGTGCTGTTCCAGGTCAAGCATTTCGGCGGCATCCGCCAGCAACCGATCCTGCTGCCCGCCGACGGCGACCTGCCCGGCCTGCGGCTGGGGGTGGTGGCCACGCTGCGGCTGCAGGGCGTGCCGGCTACAACCGAATGAACGCACCGCTGCGCTCGCCGGGCATGGCCCGGCGCTACCCCCGTTTCAAGCGCCGCGTCACCCCGTTTCCGGCCCCGCGCCCCTCATTTCAGGTAGCGCCGGGCCATGCCCGGCGGATGCGGTCGCACGAAAACAAAAAGGCCGGGGTTTCCCCCGGCCTCTTCGTTTCATGCCGTTACGGCAATCAGGCGATCGCTTCCTGGTAACGGCGCTCGACTTCGTTCCAGTCGATGACGTTGAAGAACGCGCCGATGTATTCCGGGCGACGGTTCTGGTACTTCAGGTAGTACGCGTGTTCCCACACGTCCAGGCCCAGGATCGGCGTGTTGCCTTCCATCAGCGGGCTGTCCTGGTTGCCGGTGCTTTCCACCACGACCTTCTTGTCCGGGGTCACGCTCAGCCAGGCCCAGCCGCTGCCGAAGCGGGTCAGTGCGGCCTTGGTGAAGGCGTCCTTGAACTTGTCGAAACCGCCCAGGTCCTTGTCGATGGCCTTGGCCACGTCGCCGACCGGGTTGCCGCCAGCGTTGGGAGCCATCACGGTCCAGAACAGCGAGTGGTTGGCGTGGCCACCACCGTTGTTGCGCACCGGACCCTGCAGGTTCGCCGGCAGCGACTTCAGCTTCTTCACCAGCTCTTCGACCGGCAGGTCAGCGTACTCGGTGCCTTCCAGCGCCGCGTTGACGTTGTTGATGTAGGTCTGGTGATGCTTGGTGTGATGGATTTCCATCGTTGCCGCATCGATGTTCGGTTCCAGCGCGTCGTAGGCGTAGGACAGCTTGGGCAGGGTGTAGGCCATGATGCATCTCCTGATAGCGAGGGCACCCGACGGCGTCGTCGGGCGGTGCGCGTTGAATGATGGGGACAGACCGCCAGATTACCAAGGGGGATGTAAAGGAAATTGCGTCCTGCAGGTGATTGCACTGGCAATTGTTACGCAGCGGTGACGCATCGGCCTATCCTCATGCACGGTGCAGCGCGCAGGCGCTACAGTGCACGCATTCCCTTCGCCCGCCCGCCCATGCGCAACCCCCGGCTGTTGATCACCGCCATCGCCCTGCTGCTGCTCGGCCTGGTCGCCAACCATTTCCTGCAGCGGCCACCTGCACCGCAGTTCGCACCGGACCTGCAGGGCGCGGCCAACCGCAGCGCACCGGCTGCGCATGGCAGCGGCGGCGTCCGCAACGACGGCCTGCCCGGCTTCCTGCCGGCCGAGGCGCGCCAGACCATCGCTCTCATCCAGCGCGGCGGGCCCTACCCGCACCGCCAGGACGGCACCACCTTCGGCAACCGCGAACAGCGCCTGCCGCAGCGGCCGCGCGGCTACTACCGCGAGTACACGGTCGACACCCCCGGCGCCTCCAACCGCGGCGCGCGCCGCATCATCACCGGCGGCGATCCGCCGCAGGCGTGGTACTACACCGACGATCACTACGATTCGTTCCGCAGCTTCACCGTACCGGCCCCGGGAGAACGCCCATGAGCCACGACGATTTCGGCCTCGGCCTGCATGACATCAACAACGCCGGCGTCTACGCCATCGACACCGGCGACATCAGCGACCTGGCGGCGGCCATGCGCGATGCTTCGCTGAAGGTGATCCGCATCGACCTGCACGGCGTGGCCGACAAGCGCACCCTGCTGGCGCGGCTGGCCGCACAGCTCGATTTCCCGGCTGGCTTCGGCGGCAACTGGGATGCACTGGCCGACAACCTGCGCGACCTGCAGTGGCTGCCCGCACCGGGCTATGCACTGTTCCTGGCCGACGTGGATGCGCTGCGCGCAGGCGCGGCGAAGGATTTCGACACGCTGCTGGATGTGATGGACGAAGCCAGCCGCGACTGGGTCGGGCGTGACGTGCCGTTCTGGGTATTCCTCTCGCAGAGCGAGTGAGCGGTAGCGCCGGGCCACGCCCGGCGAGCGCGCAGCGCGGCATGCGGCGTACAGTCCGCCGTTACCGGCTGCCGTTGTCTTCCTGGAGTTCTTTCTTGAACGGGATGTCCGGTGGCGGCCTTGCCACCGCCGGCTGGTCCTGCATGTTCGGGTCGGTCAGGCCGCAGCCACCACCGGCCTGCAGGATCGAGATCACGCAGGAGATCTTCGTGCTGGTACCCGGCAACGGGATCTCCATCGCCTTGACGCCCTTGCGCACCCATTCGGCCAGCAGCGATTCCTGCGGCACCCAGTACTTGTCGAACGAGGTGGGCGTGTAGTCGTACGGCGGCCGCTTCAGCCATCGGCCCGACTCGGCGATGCGCTCTTTGGTCCAGCCATCGTTGGCCCCACCCGGGGCACCACGCTCGGCCTCACCCTTGCCTTCCCCGCCCGGCACCTTGACGCTGCCATCGGCATTGAACAGTCCCTGCCCCGCACCCTGCGTGCTGGCCTGCGCTGCACCGCTGCGCGCGCCGCCACGGTTTCGGTCCGAGGCACCCCAATCGTCGCCCTTTGCCGGCGTTGCCCAGTTGCCCGGGTCCGGCGCAGGTCGCGCACCGGCCTGCGCGGGGGTCGCCGAACTGGCGGCCGGTCGCGCCGATGCCGTAGTGGATTGGCGGGCCGCACTGCCGGCCGGGGCCGGCGCCGGTGCATTGCTGGCGCCACTGGAGGGCGACGGCGCAGCGACCGGCGCGTTGGCCACGCTGCGTTCGCGCACCTGCACCTCACGACCGGTCGGCGCACGCACGCTGGGTTCGCGGCCAGGCACGGCCGCCATGCGCACCTGCGGGTCGACCACCGCCTGCACTTCGCGCTCGCGCACCTGCACCTCGCGCTGCTGCGGCAGGCGTACCTGCACGTCGGCGCTGCGCACCGGCTGCGGCGCCACGGGAGCTTCCAGCGTGGCGACCTCCCGCTCCTGCACCTGCACCTCGCGGACCGCCGGGGCAGGCACGGCCAGCGGCACCTGCCGCACCTGCATCGGTACGGTTGGCGCCTGCACGGTCTGCACGCTGCGCTCGCGCACGGCGGGCGTGGTGTCACGCGGCACGATGTTCACTTCGGTGCGCGGCACGCTGACCGGTGGCACCACGAAATCGGTGGTGGCCTCGGCCACTTCGGTGGCCTGCACCGGTGTCGGCGGGGGCGAAGCCTGCGGCGCGGGTTCGCTCTGCACCGGCGGTGGCGGGGTCACTGCGGCGCTGGCGGCCACGGCCGGGGCGGCGGCGGCAGGCGCGGCCGGCTGCGGACGTGGCGCACTGGCCTCGCCCGCCGGCTGGCCACTGGCCACCGCACCGGCTTCGGCAGCGGCCGCCGCCTCGGCGCCGGGCTGGTCGCCGCCGCCTTCCTGCGCACCACGGCCGACAAATTCAATCTGCACGCGCTCACCTTCGGCACCGGCATCCTCCGGCGCGCGGGTGCGGATCACAGCCACCCACAGCAGCAACAGGAAGAACAGCAGGTGCAGCAGCGCACTGGCCACGGCCGAGGTCCAGCGCATCCAGCGCTGGTCGCGCGGGGCCGGCTCCCAGTCCTGCCACAGCAGGCGCCGCGCAGCGCCCCATGGGCCCAGAGGCGGCAGCACCCCGGGACGACCGGGCAGCGGTCGTGGCAGCAGCACCGCGATCACATCGCCGGCGTGGAACGGCCGCGCGATCGGTTTCAGCGAGCGCAGCCAGATCGCCCAGCCATAGGGCAGGCGCGTGCGTTTTTCGAGGATGAGGGGGTGCTGCTGGCGTGCCAGCAGCAGATCGATGAGTTGCTCGGCTCTGGGCAGAGGCACGCGTTGGCGATCAGGCGGCGTTGCCGCGGGGGATGTACGGCGCGTGGCCGCTGTCATGGTCGGTCGCATCGCGCACGGCGGTGACGCCCGGCACGCGGCCCATCAGGGTCTTCTCGATGCCCTGCTTGAGCGTCACGTCGGCCATGCCACAGCCCTGGCAGCCGCCGCCGAAGCGCAGCAGCACCACGCCATCGGCCGAGACTTCCTGCACCGCGACCTTGCCGCCATGCGACGCCAGCTGCGGGTTGACTTCGTTTTCCACGACCCAGTGCACGCGCTCGACCAGCGAGGCGGCTTCACCGGGCGCTTCGCCCTTGATGCGCGGGGCCTTGATGGTCAGCTGCTGGGTGCCGGCGTTGCCCGGGACGATGTCGATCTCGGCACCGTCGAGCCAGCCCACGCTCAGTGCGTCGACGTAGAGGGTGAAGCCATCGCAGTCCACCGCCCACTCGTCACCGAGCAGGTCGCTGGGTTCGGCGAACTCCAGTCGGGCGTCTGCGCGCGGGGTGCCGGGGTCGACGGCGCTCAGGCGCACGCCCATGCCGGGCACGCCCTCGCGTTCGATCAGCTTGCGGAAGTGGGTCTGGGCAGTGTCGGAGATCTGGATCATCAGGCTATTCTAGCCAAGTCAGCGCCGGTCGCTCATACGGTTTATACACCGCCCGGCGCATTGTTCAGTCAACACGAGGTGGAGGAACCCATGTCCGACCTGATTCCGCTGGCGCAGGCGCGTTGCGTGCCGCGCAAGGGCAGCGATCACAAGCTGGGCGAGGCCCGCCTGGCCGAACTGCTGCCGCAGGTGCCGGGCTGGGAACTGGCCGAGGCCGGCCAGGCGCTGGTGCGCACGTTCCGCTTCAAGGATTACTACGCCACCATGGCCTTCGTGAACGCGCTGGCCTGGATCGCCCACCACGAGGACCACCACCCGGACCTGGGCGTGCATTACGACCGCGCCGTCGTGCGCTACTCCACCCATGACGTGGGCGGGCTGAGCGAAAACGACTTCATCTGCGCAGCCAAGACCTCGGCCCTGACGGAGCACGTGAAATGAATGTTCGACTGCTGAGCCTGTCCCTGCTCGCTGCCACCGGCCTGGCCGGCTGTGGCTCGTCCGAGCCGCCGGCGCCGCCGGCCGCCCCGCCCACCGAGGTGGCGGCAGTGAAAACCCCGCCGCCGCAGTACCCCATGGAACTGGCCTGCACCGGCGTGGGCGGCACCAGCACCTTCAAGGTCACCATCGGCACTGATGGCCGTCCCAGCGAGGTCCTGCTGCTGACCGGCGCCGGCAACGCGCAGCTGGACGACCTGGCCAGGACCGCCGTGCAGGCCTGGGAGTTCAAGGCCGCCACCCGCAACGGCCAGGCCGTGCCCGCCACCATCCAGGTGCCGGTCAGCTTCAACCCGCCGCAGCCGAAGCCGGACCAGTGCTTCGCCATCGAAGAGCGGATGCGCCGCGGCGGCTGAAAGCCGGCGTAGCGACGAGGCCAGCCGACGCCCGCCTCGCCCCCGCCGCCCCGGCCTGCCCGGGGCGGTTGCTGAATGACCAGGAACGCGTCGGTAAATGCTGCAGATCTCCCCGCAAAACTTCTGGATCGCGCTTGCGGTCACCCTTGCTGCCGGCCTGGCGACAGCCGTCGGCAGCCTGCTGGTGCTGTTCTCGCGCCGGCCCAGCCCCCGCCTGCTGGCGTTCGGCCTGGCCTTTGCCGGCGGCGCGATGGTGTATGTCTCGCTGTCGGAAATCCTGAACAAGTCCATCGCATCGTTCGCACTGGCCTATGGCGAGCGCAGCGGTTTCACCTACGGCACCATCGCCTTCCTGCTGGGCGTGCTGGCCATCGTGGCGATCGATCACCTGATCCCGAACCCGCACGAGACGCTGGATTCGAAGGAACCGGCGTTCCTCGACAACAACAAGGCCTACATCAAGCGCGTCGGCCTGCTGACCGCCGTGGCGATCACCGCACACAACTTTCCCGAGGGCCTGGCGACCTTCTTCGCGACCGTGGAAAGCCCGTCAGTGGGCATGCCGCTGGCCTTCGCCATCGCCATCCACAACATTCCCGAGGGCATCGCGATCGCGGTGCCGGTGTACTTCGCCACGCAGAGCAAGCTGCATGCCTTCCTGGCCAGCCTGCTGTCGGGCCTGGCCGAGCCGGTGGGCGCGGTGCTCGGCTACTTCCTGCTGAAGGGCTCGCTGTCGCACGCCACGTTCGGCTGGGTGTTCGGGCTGATTGCCGGCGTGATGGTGTTCCTGGCGCTGGATGAGCTGCTGCCTGCAGCCAAGCGCTATGCCAAGGGCCACGAGACGGTGTACGGGCTCGTGGCGGGCATGGGCACGCTGGCGATCAGCCTGGTGTTGTTCAAATGGTGATCGGTCCCGAAAGGCACATCCACGCGTGGCGTGGATCTACCAACCCCAGGTAGCGCCAGGCCATGCCTGGCGGCAATGACCGGCGCCCGGCGCCATCGTCAGCGCAGGCGATCCAGCGCTTCGACCAACTCATCGGCCAGCGGCGCGTTCAGCACGTACGGGGTCTTGCCCGCGTCCAGCGCAAACTCCAGCGAGGCCGCGTGCAGGAACAGGCGCTTCAGCCCGATCTGCTCACGAAGCCGCTTGTTGACTGCCGGATCGCCGTATTTGTCGTCACCGGCCACCGGATGACCCAGATGCTGGGCATGCACGCGGATCTGGTGGGTACGGCCGGTTTCGATGCGCACTTCGCAGTACGAATGACCGCCCCGGCGCTCCAGCACCCGGAAGTGGCTGATCGATTCCTTGCCGATCGCGTTGACCTGTACATGGCGCTCGCCGCCCTGGCGCAGGCCGACGTGCAGGGGTGCATCGACGGTCATCACGCCGTCCGGCATGCGTCCGGCCAGCAGGGTCAGGTAGCGCTTGCGGATGCCAGCACCGTGGTCTTCACGCAGCAGGGCCTGCAGTTCGCTCAGCGCCGAGCGCTTCTTGGCCACGATCAGCAGACCCGAGGTGTCGCGATCCAACCGGTGGACCAGCTCCAGGGTCTGCCCCGGGCGCAGGGCACGCAGGGTCTCGATGGCGCCGAAGCTGATGCCGCTGCCGCCGTGGCTGGCCACGCCGGTCGGCTTGTTCAGGGCCAGCAGGCGCGCATCCTCGAAGACAATGGCCTGCTCCAGGCGGCGCATGAAGGACTCGGGCGGACCGGCCTTGTCTCCTTCTTCAGTGAGACGAACCGGCGGCACACGCACCTCGTCGCCGGCCTCCAGCTTGCGCTCGGCCTTGGCACGGCCGCCGTTCACGCGGACCTGGCCGCTGCGCACCAGCTTGTAGACCAGGCTGCGCGGGGCGCCCTTGAGCTGGCCCAGCAGGAAATTGTCCAGGCGCTGCCCGGCACGGTCCTCGGGAACGGTGATCATGCGCACGGAAGGCTTGTCGCCGGCTGGCTTGGTGGGGTCTGAGGCAGTCATCTGGCTGTTTATTCTGTTACACTCGGGGGGCGAGATAAGGGATTGATTTTGTTGGAAGTTACTCAGGGCCAGAAGCCCAGCTTCCGACGAATCCGGCACAGTGCGCGACCACCGCCCGCGGGGCGGCCATGTTAGCGGCTCGCCGGCCTTCCCGGCCATCGCCGGATGCCTGACACGCAACCGTGCTGAACATGTCCCGCGCGGCGCTCCAGCCTGGCTGACAGCTGCCGCCGGCCCTGCAACACCCCAAAACCAGAAAAGTGAAGCGCTCCCGCGGCCTGCCGTGGTGTCGTAGCGCTGGAAACCCAAGCCGCCCTCCCCGCGCATGCGCGAATGGGCGGCGAACCGTGTCCAGAGGCGAAACCCCATGGCGTTCCGCGCGGTAGCCGCTTGCGAGGAACGCAACAATGAAGCGAATGCTGATCAACGCCACGCAGGCTGAAGAGCTGCGTGTTGCCATCGTCGATGGCCAGTCGTTGTATGACATCGATATCGAGCAGCCGGCGAAGGAACAGAAGAAGTCCAACATCTACAAGGGCCGGATCTTCCGCATCGAGCCCTCGCTGGAAGCGGCCTTCGTCGAATACGGTGGTGGCCGCCATGGCTTCCTGCCGCTGAAGGAAATTTCCCGCGACTACTTCCAGGCCGGTGTCGACCACAACAAGGCCGGCATCCGCGAGCTGCTGAAGGAAGGCCAGGAAATCGTCGTCCAGGTGGACAAGGAAGAGCGTGGCAACAAGGGCGCCGCCCTGACCACGTTCATCTCGCTGGCCGGCCGTTACATGGTGCTGATGCCGAACTCGCCGAGCGCGGGCGGTGTCTCCCGTCGCATCGAAGGCGAAGACCGGGCTGCCCTGAAGGACGCCCTGGACAAGCTGAACATCCCCGACGACATGGGCGTGATCATCCGCACCGCTGGCGTCGGCCGCGATGCCGAAGAGCTGCAGTGGGATCTGGATTACCTGCTGAACGTCTGGCGCGCGATCGCCGAGGCGGCCCTGAGCAAGCCGGCCCCGTTCCTGATCTACCAGGAATCGCGCCTGATCGTGCGCGCCCTGCGTGACTACCTGCGCGCCGACATCGGCGAGATCCTGGTGGACACCGAGGAAATGTACGAGCACGCCAGGGAGTTCATGCAGCAGGTGATGCCGCAGACCCTGCGCAAGCTCAAGCACTACAAGGACGACATCCCGCTGTTCAACCGCTTCCAGATCGAATCGCAGATCGAAGGCGCCTACGAGCGCAACGTGCGCCTGCCGTCGGGCGGCTCGATCGTGGTCGACCAGACCGAAGCGCTGACCGCCGTCGACGTCAACTCCTCTCGCGCCACCAAGGGCAGCGACATCGAGGACACCGCCTTCCAGACCAACCTGGAAGCGGCCGAGGAAGTGGCCCGCCAGCTGCGCCTGCGCGACCTGGGCGGCCTGGTGGTCATCGATTTCATCGACATGGCCTCCAACAAGCACCAGCGTGAGGTCGAGAACCGCCTGGCCAACGCGCTGAAGTACGACCGCGCGCGCGTCCAGGTCGGCCGCATCTCGCGCTTCGGCCTGCTGGAAATGAGCCGCCAGCGCCTGCGCCCGAGCCTGGGTGAATCCAGCCAGATCGTCTGCCCGCGCTGCGACGGCCACGGCCGCATGCGCAGCGTCGAGTCGCTGTCGCTGTCGATCATCCGCGTCGCCGAAGAGCATGCGATGAAGGAGAACACCGGGCAGGTGCTGGTCCAGGCCCCGGTGGAGATCGCCAATTACCTGCTGAACGAGAAGCGCAGCGCCCTGCGCGAGATCGAGAAGCGCCACGAGGCGCCGATCGTGATCGTCGCCGACGAGCAGCTGCACACCCCGCATTACACCGTGACCCGCCTGCGCGAGAACGAGCTGGGTGAAGAGAGCAACAAGCCGAGCTACCAGCGTGGCACCCCGCGCAAGCTGCCGGTGCACGCGCTGACCAAGGGCCAGCTGAACATTCCGCCGCCGGCGGTGACCCAGGTCAAGCACACCGCACCGGCCCCGGTGCGCGCCGAAGCCGAACCGGTGGCTGCTCCGGCGCCGGCACCGGTTGCCGCTGCCCCGGCACCGGCCGCCAGTGGCGGCGTGGTCGGCTGGCTGAAGCGCATCTTTGGTGGCGAGCCGGCTCCGGCCCCCGCGCCGGCCCCGGCAGCCCGCCAGCCGCAGCAGGATGGCGGCCGCAAGGACCGCAACAAGGATCGCAACAAGGACCGCAAGGACCGTCGCGACGACAGCCGTGGCAATGGCGGCAACGCCAATGCCCAGCAGCAGAAGGACGGCGGCAACCGCAAGGACCGCGGCGAGCAGCGCAAGGACGGCCGCCAAGGCGGCAACAACAACGGCAACGCCCAGCAGCAGGGCAAGCAGAAGGATGGCCAGCAGCAGCCGCAGCAGCAGAAGCCGCCGCGCAACGAGCAGCAGGGCCAGAACCCGCAGCAGCAGCCGAAGCTGAAGCAGCCCAAGCAGCCGCGTCCGCAGCAGGACGGCGACAAGCCGGCCGAGAAGCCGCAGCGCACCGCCGCCGAAGCACCGGTCGATACCGCAACGGCAGCGGCCGCTGTAGCCGCCACCGCCGTCGCCGCCAATGCGGTGACCGCACAGGAAGGCACTGCGCCGGTCGCACCGGTCGCACCGGCCGCCGACGTGCTGGTGGCTGATGCCGCACCGGTCGCCGATGCCGCCGCCAACGCGGGCGCTGACGCCAACGCGACGGCCGTGTCCGGCGAAGACGCAGCAACCGACACCTCGGGCGAGCAGGCAGGCGAAGGCGCGACCCGCCGCCGTCGTGGCCGTCGCGGTGGCCGTCGCCGTCGTCGCGGTGGCGCCGAGAATGCCGCCGGTACCGATGCCCTGGGCGATGACCAGGACGACGGTGACGAAGGCGATGACAACGACAACGACAGCACCGAACAGGTCACCGACCACGCTGCGGAGGCCACCCCGGTCGCTGCCGCGCAGGCGACCCGTTCGCAGCCGGAATTCGATTTCGATGATGAAGTCGAGCCGGTGGCCGTCGAAGCCGGCAAGCCGACCCGTGCGCCGGTGGCTGTCGCCGCTGCCGCCCCAGTGGTTGCCGTGAGCAGCGCCGTGGTCGACGCGGTGGCCCCGCAGGATGCTGCCGCCCAGGAATCTGCCGCCAAGGCCGAGCCGAAGCCGCAGCCGGTGCAGACCAGCATGCTGGACGAGATCGACGCCGCAACCCCGGCCCAGCCGGCAGCGCCGGTGGCCGTGGTCGCCGAGGCCAAGCCCGTTGTCGAGGAGGCCGCTGTGGTGGCCGCGCCGGCACCGGTGGCCGTCGAAGCCGCTCCGGTGGTTGAAGCCGCACCGGTCGTGGCCGAGGTCGCTCCGGTCGTTGAAGCCGCTCCGGTGGTTGAAGCAAAGCCGGTCGTCGAGGCCGCCCCGGTGGTCGAAACCGCACCGGTCGTCGAGCAGCCGGCCGCGCCGGTGGCCGTCGAAGCCGCGCCGGTTGAAGCTGCCGCACCGGTGGCCGAAGCCGTGGTGACGCCGTCCATCGACCCGGTGGCCGACGGCCATGCCGATTCGGCCAGCCAGGCCGCCGATGCCCAGGCATCGGACGAAGACGAAGAAGCCGCCAAGCGCACGCCGCCGGCGAACTGATCGTTACTTGATCGCTTGAAACGAAACGGCGGGGATCGATGATCCCCGCCGTTCTTGTTTGTGCGTCCGGCGCCGCGTTGGTGGATGCCACGTTGATTCAACGCGCGCGGACACGCCCGTGCCAACCAAGGTTGGCACCTGCCAGAGCATGAAATCCCGCGGCGTCAGCGCGCCGGGGCGAACTGCAACCGGGTCCAGACGCCGTAATGGTCCGAGGCAAAGCGGCCGCTGTCGTCGGGCTGGTCGAACAGGATCTTCGCTTCGCGCGCGACCATCCGGTCCTGCTGGAAGAAGATGTGGTCGATACGCGAGGGCGCCTGGTAATAGTGGCGGTTCAACGTGCTCACACCGGCCAGGTCGGTATTCACGTGCACGCTGCCATAGCTGTCGCCGTAATGGCTGCGCAGCTCGCTCAGGTCGCCCGCGTCCACCAGCGCGTTGAAATCACCGGCGATCACCACGGGCGCGCCCGCCGAGGTCCCGGTGATGTAGCGCAGCAGGTCTTCCACCTGGCTGCGGCGGATGCCTTGGCCACGCTCGTCGCTGCGTTCGTTCAGATGCGTGGCATAGACGTTCACCGGCTGTCCGTCCACGTCGATGCGCAGGTGGGCCACGGTGCGGTAGTCATCCAGCGGCTGCAGCAGGTGCTCGCCGTGGGCCAGGATCGGGCGGCGGGTCAGCAGCGCGTTGCCGTAGCGCTTGGGCGCCCCCACCGGATCGGTCGAAACGAACACGTACCTGTAGCCGAGCTGGCTGGCCAGCCACTGCGCCTGGTTGCGCACGTTGCGGCGCTGGATCACTTCCTGCAGCGCGATGGCATCGGGTTGCAGCCGCTTGAGCTCGGCCAGGATCGTGCGCCGACGGGTCGGCCAATCCTCGCGGTCGTGGTGCAGGTTGAAGGTCACCATGCCCATGCCGGGCGCAGTGGACACCTCGGCCGCGACCGGCGCGGCCTCTGCCGCCTGCTGCGCCGGTGCCAGCCCCGGCAGGGCCAGTGCGATCGCCAGCCCCAGGCCGCGCACTGCCACGCGCGCCCTCCCCTGCTTCAACGCCATGCTTACTGTCCCTTGCGTTCTGCGCGGCGCACCGCGCTGGGCACGTCGATCTCGATCCGCGCGGGCAACTGGTGCACGCGCAGTTCGCGGTTGTTCCATTCGGCCGGCTCGCCATTGATGGTGGCCTCATCGGGGTCGCCGCTGTAAGGCCACGGCAGCACCACGCCACCGGGCGGCGGCACCAGGCCCGCTTGCAGGTCGAGCACCAGCTGCTTGTCGCTGCGCTGCAGGCGGTAGTTCAACTGGCCCTGCGGCGTGCGCAGGCCCTGCACGGCGATGCCCTCCCCCTGGAACCAGGCAGTTGGAATGCCTGCCGCCAGCACCAGCGACTCATCGGCGTCGCGGTTGTAGGCGAACATGTCCAGGGCCGAACGCACGAAGTCCGACGCCACCCAGGCATGCGGCAGGTCACCGACGAAGAACGGCTTGCGCGGCGTGCGCGAGACCACTTCGGCCCACTGGTTCCAGGGCTGCGGCGCACGGTCCTTGAAGAAGAACTGGGTGGCCTGCCAGGCACGGTCGCGCCAGCCCAGGCGCACGAAGGCCGCCACGTTGCGCCATTCGTAGGGCGTGTAGTCCTTCCACTCGCGCTTGCCATCGCGGCGCGCGACGAACTCGTTCCAGTAGCGCTCGAAGGTCGCCTCCAGCGCCTCCTGCGGCAGCCGGCCCTGCTCGCCACCCGGCGCCAGCGCGATGGTGGTGGAGGTGGCATCGAAGTCACCCAGCTCGGCCGAACCGGGCAGGTAATCGATCCTGTGCTGCTGCATGGCGGCCAGCAGCGAAGCCTGCAGGTCGTCGCGGAACTGGTCGCGCGACTCGCTGATCTGCATCGCCTCCACCTTGCCCAGCTGTGCCGCCACCTGCGCAGCATCCTTGTAGCCGCGCAGCGCCCAGAAGTTGTCCCAGTACGAGTGCATCGGCTTGGCCGAATAGCCCTCATGGCTGATCGACGCCGGCATCATCCCGTAGAAGGCAGGGTTGCGTGCGCGGTTTTCTTCGGTGCGCTCGCTGGCGCGCAGCTGCTCCATGTAATTGTAGGCGCCCTGCACGTGCGGCCACATCAGTTCCAGGAACGTGCCGTCGCCGGTGTAGCGCCAGTACTCGGCGATGTTGTAGATCAGCTCGCCGTGGCTGTCGTTCTCGGGCACCGGGTCGCTGCCGCGGGCATCGACACAGCACGGCACCTTGCCATTCTCGAACTGGAACGGCGCATACCAGGTCACGTAATCACGCACGGCATCGCTGCGGCCCATGCGCAGCAGGCCCTCGGAAATCATCGCGCCATCGCGGATCCAGCTGCGTGCATACGAACGCGTGCCCGGCTGCAGGCGCGGGCCCACGCGCGAGATCAGCATGTGCGCCACAGCGGTGCGCAGGGTTTCAACCAGCGGCTGGCCGGCCGCCGGTACCTGCAGGTTGACCACGCCCAGCTTGTCGCGCCACATCGCCGCCACCTGCTGCTGCGCCTTGGCCACGTCCAGCGCCTGCGGCTTCCAGCCGCCGGTCTGCGGCAGCACCACGGCCACCTCGCGGCTCTGCCCCGGCTCCAGCTTGATGGTGTACAGCATCGCGCCGGAGGCCAGGCCCGTGCTGTCCTTCACCACCGTGGTCGCCGGGAAGTTGCCCGACGCCAGGTGCATCGCATCGAGCTTGCCGTCGAAGGTCGTGGCAAAGCGCGCGTCCGGGACCTGCAGCGGGTAGATGCGCGGTTCGCCGTTTACCCGCACCAGCTGCTCGCCCACGTCCAGCGCTTCGATGCGGCTGAAGCCACCAGTGGTGTTGAGGAACTGGGTCGGCGGGTTGACCTGCCAGGGCCGGATCGCCAGCGCCAGGGTGTATTCGTGGGCGACCTTGTCCGGGTTGCTCAGGCGGTAGCGGCCGATCAGCTGGGCGCGCTCGGGCATGCCCTGCACGAAACTGGTCACCGACAGGCCGGCCTTCTCATGCACCCAGTCAACCGTGGCGATGGGCAGGTAACGGTCCTGCAGCGACTGCGTGGTGGCCACGCTGGACCAGTCCAGCAGCTTGCCGTCCATGCGGATGAACGGCTCGATGCTGAAGCTGCCCTTGGCCGGCTCCAATGCGCCATCCTCGCTGATCAGCGCCTGCTCCTGGCCACCGTCGAGGCCCAGCAGGGTCCAGTACGGCTGCTCGCCCACGTAGGCACGCGGCAATGCACCGCGCGGCAGGTCGGCGGCCACCGAGGACAGGAAGGCATTGGGCGTGGCCGCGAAGGCCAGCGGCTTCAGCGCGATATCGCGGATGCCATAGCGCCAGTTCGGCCCGTCCTGCAGATCGAAGCGCACGTAGCGCGCATCGGTATCGGGCAGCGCCAGCCAGTCACGGCCACCGCCACCACCGGTGACTTCGCGCACCGTACGCCAGTCACGGCCGTCCTCGGAGGTGCGCACCGTGTAGCGGGTCGCCTCCAGGTTGGGCAGCCAGTCGATCACCGCACCGCCGATCTCGCGGCTCTTGTGCAGGTCCAGGCTGATGGTCTGCTGCTTGACCCCGCCACTGACCCAGAACGTATCGCTCTTGCCATCGATCATGCGGTCCTGCAGCGCGGTGGCCGTGTCGGCGATCACCGACGGCATCAGCGCGGACTCGTCCTGCGGCGGCAGGCCCTGCAGGGTCAGCTTGTCGAAGCACACGGTGCCGCGGCCACCGACCTTGCTGTAGATCGTGAACTCGACCGCGGCGCTGCGCGCCATCTCCTTCTCGGCCGAGGGGCCCCAGGCCTTGTCGATCTGGCGGCGGCGGTACTCCACCGGCGCCCAGGCCTTGCTGAAGCTGTAGCCCGGCCGGTTGACCCACCACACGTTGTCGCCGCTGGCATCGATCAGCTTGAACTGCAGGTCGTTGCGCGGGGAATCGCCGCGCAGCTGGAAGCCGAAGCGGTAATTGGCCGGGTACTCGATGTTCAGCGCGCGGCGCAGGCCGACGTAGCCGGACACCTTGTGGAAGTCGTAGTCCAGGCACAGCGCGCGGCCACCACCGGCGCCGCTGACCGGCCGCAGCGAACCGCTGACCTGGTCGGACAGCACCAGCTTCCACGCGCTGATGTCATCGAAGTCGTCCAGCACCTTGGGCGCCGGCAGCACCGGTGGTGCGGCGATCGCCAGGGAGGTCCACAGCAGGCCCAATCCAACGGCGATCGCTCGCTTCATCCCTTGACGCTCCCCAGCAACAGACCTTGGATGTAGTACCGCTGCAGCACCAGGAACAGGGCCAGCACCGGAACCACGGTGACCACCGCGCCGGCCATCATCATTTCCACGTCCATGATGTGCTCGCGCGAGAGGGTGGCCAGCGCCACCGGCAAAGTGTAGTGCTCCTGATCGGTCAAGACGATCAACGGCCACATGAAATCGTTCCACGCGCCCATGAACGTAAAGATCGCCAGGGTCACCAGCACCGGCTTGAGCATCGGCAGCACGATCTGGAAGAAGATGCGCAGCTCCCCTGCCCCGTCGATGCGGGCCGCTTCCAGCAGCTCGTCCGGGATGGAACGGGCGTACTGGCGCACCAGGAAGATGCCGAACACGCTGGCCAGCGCCGGCACGATCACGCCGCCGAAGCTGTTGACCAGGCCCAGCTGCTTCATCAGCAGGAACAGCGGCAGCATCGCCACCTGCGCCGGGATCACCAGCGCGGCCATCAGCACCTGGAACAGGCGCTCGCGGCCGACGAAGTTCAGCTTGGCGAAGGCGTAGCCGGCCATGGTGTTGAGCAGCAGCGAACCGAAGGTGATCGCCACCGACACCAGCAGGCTGTTGGCGAAGTTGCCCCCCATGCCGGTGCGCGCGAACAGCTCGGTGTAGTTGTGGGTGGTGACGTGCGAAGGCAGCAGTGGCGGCGGGAAATGGGTCGCCTCGCCCTGCGGCATGAACGACACCGAGAGCATCCACAACAGCGGTGCCAGGCTGACCAGGGCCAGCACCAGCAACGCGCCATTGATCATCCACGGGTGCCAGCGCGACTGGCCGATCTCACGACTCATACCAACTGCCTCTTGCGGCCGAAACGCAGCATCACGGTGGTCACCGCCAGGATGATCAGGAACAGCAGGAACGCCACGGCAGAGGCGCGTCCCAGGTTCCACCACTTGAAGCCTTCCTCGAACATGAAATACAGCACGCTGACGGTGCTCTGCAGTGGGTCGCCGCGGGTCATGACGTACGGTTCGGCGAACAGCTGGAAGTAGCCGGACACGGTAATGACACCCACCACCAGCAGCACCGGGCCGAGCATCGGCAGGGTGATGTGCAGGAACTGCTTCCAGCGCGAGGCGCCATCGATGCGCGCGGCCTCGTACAGGTCATGCGGGATGGCCTGCAGGCCGGCCAGGAAGATCACCATGTTGTAGCCGAAGTTCTTCCACACGGCGAACAGCATGATGGTGGGCATCGCCCAGTTCGGGTCGCCCAGCCAGTCGATCGGACTGATGCCGATATGGCCCAGGCCGTAGTTCACCAGGCCGTAGCTGGTATGGAACAGGTAGCGCCAGATCACCGCCACCGCCACCAGGGTGGTCACCACGGGGGCGAACAGCGCGGTGCGGAACAGGGCCTTGAAGCGCGCGGCCGGTGCATTGAGCAGCATGGCCGCGCCCAGCGACACGCCGATCGACAACGGCACGCCGATCACCACGAAGTAGGTGGTGTTCCACAGCGACTTCCAGAACATCGGCGTCTGCAGCAGGTCGACGTAGTTGCCCAGCCCGACGAAGCGCAGGTTGCCGCCGTCAGCCAGCGCGTACAGGTCGAAGTCGGTCACGCTCAGGGCGAGCGCCGATGCCACCGGCAGGCCGAAGAACACGCCCAGCACGATCAGCGAGGGGCCGGCGAAGATCCAGCCGGCGAGGGACGAACGTTTCATTGCGGGCTCCCGGCCGCGACTGCACTGGTCGAGCCCGGGGGGGCATCGCTGCGCTGCAGGCGTTGTTGTTCATGCATCCAGCGGCGCTTGGCCAGCACCTTGTCCACGCGCTGGTCCAGCTCTTCCACGGCCTTGTCCTGCGGCATGCCGCCACGCACCACCTTCTCGGTGACGATGCGCATTTCCTGCACGATGCGCTCCCACTCGAGCACCTTCGGCGTCGGCTTGACACGCTCCAGCTGGTCACGGAACGCGGCGGCCAGCGGATCGTTGGCCAGCGACGGGGCGTTCCAGGTACTGCGGCGCGGCGGCAGGTCACCGATGATCGAGTGGAAACGGGCCTGGATTTCCGGGCGCGACAGGAACTCGATCAGCTTCCAGGAGGCTTCCTTCTGCTGCGACTTGCGGAAGATCACCAGGCTGGTGCCACCGGCGATGCCCGCGCCCGGGCCGTCCGGGCCCGGCAGGGCGGCGGTGCCCCACTTCCCTTCCAGTTCCTTGGGCTGCAGCTTCTTGAACTCGCGGATGTTCCAGGGGCCGGAGATGTAGAACACGTTGAAGCCGCGGAAGAACTCATCCCAGACGTTGGAGATCTGCGTCTCGGACATCTTCGGCGCCCAGCCCTGCTCGAACATGTTGGCGTAGAAGGCCAGGGTGCGACGGAAACCGGGGCTGGAGAAATTGCCGCGGGTGTCCTCGTCGCGCAGCAGCGGATCGGGCTGCTGCAGGGCCAGCGACAGCTGCTGCTCGAACTCGTTGATCGGCATCAGCACCGCATAGCGGTTCGGGCCCTGCATCTTCTTGATCGCGGCCATCTGCTCGTCCCACTCCGCCCAGGTGCGCGGCGGATGGTCGAAGCCGGCCTGCGCCAGCAGATCCTTGCGGTAGAAGATCAGGCGGGTGTCGACGTACCACGGCACGCCCACCAGCTCGCCGTGGATCACGTTGGTATCCCAGATGCCCTGGAAGTAGTCCTTCGGATCGACCACGGACGACTGCTGCACGAACGGCTGCAGCGGGGTCAGTGCGTTGAGTTCGGCGAACTCGGGCACCCAGGTGTTGCCGAGCTGGCAGACATCGGGCAGGCCATCGGCCGCAAAGGCGGTCAGCAGCTTCTCGTGCGCGGCCGTCCAGGGAATGTTCTGCACATCCACCTTGATGCCGGGGTTTTCAGCTTCGAACTCGTGGATGAGTTCGCTGACCACTTCGGCCTCGCGGCCCATGGCCCAGAAGCGGACCGTCGTGGTGCCCTGCTCGGTGCGCGCGCAGCCGGCCATGGCCAGTGCGGCCATCGCAGGCAGGGCCCAGCGTCGCAGGCGGTCAATCCAATCGTGCACCTTGTTACTTCCCCTGGCCCGTGTTGCGGTTGGCATTGTTCTTCTGTTCCTGCGCGGCAGCCGCGCGCGATTCTGCGATACCGACCGCGCGTGCCGCCGCAGCCTTCTCATCCTTTTCCAGCACCAGCGGCTGGAACGACCCTTCCGGGGCCAGCCAGCCACCGCTGAAACCGGCCCGTTCCAGGCCCTTGCGGATGTACGGGTTCTTCTTCATCACTTCCCAGACGAAGTCATCGCGGTAGTTGGCGATCATCGTCAGGATCGGGCCCTGGTCGATGGCGATGTAATCGCTGGCCACCCAGCCGCGGTCCGGCACCATGCGGCCGGTCTTGATCGGGATGTCGTAGTTGAAGCTGGGGTTGAACGAATCCAGGAAGCCATAGCTGGAATAGATGTAGTCGCCGTAGCGCTTGTGCATCTCCAGCGTGGCCGGGATCACTTCCTCGGGCGCGAACACGATCGAGGAGATCGCCGCGGTCGGGGCAATGGTGCCGTCATCGAAGTTCTCGCGCAGGCCGGCGCCGCGCGAGGAGTAATGGCGGAACTGGCGCTGCTCGCCACGGTATTCCTGGGTGGTGTTCTGCGGGCCGTCGCTGGCGGTCAGGCCCCACACATTCTCGCCATAGTCCTTCCACTGCATCGGGTTGGCGATGGCGTACTCGCGGTGCGCCAGCGCCGCCGAGCGGCTGTTGAGGAAGTAGGTGCTGCCACGCTCGCGCATGTAGGCATCCTGGATATCGCGGAAATCGATCCAGACATGGCTGTACTGGTGGCCGAACAGCGGACCGAAGGACAGGTATTCCTGGCCCTGGTAGACGCCCCAGTCGTTGTCATAGGTGCGCGTCCACACCGTCCACGCATCCGGGCTCACCGGGTGGCTGGGCGAGCCGAGGGCGAGGATGTAGACCATCATCGCCTCGTTGTAGCCCATCCAGTCGTGGTCGATGAAGCCACTCTCGGGGAACCAGCCCATCGAGATCAGCGGCGCACGCTGCTGCAGCCACGGCCAGTCGACCTGCTTGTACAGCTGGTCGGCGATCTGCCGGATTTCCTTTTCGCGCGGGTCGTCGCCGTCGTAGTACGACTGGGCGAACAGCACGCCCATCATCAGCAGCGCGGTGTCGACCGAGGACAGCTCGACCCAGCTGTCGTAGCGGCGGCCTTCCTGCATGTCCAGGAAGTGGTAGTAGAAGCCCTTGTAGCCGGCCTTGCCGGTGCGCTGCGGGCCCATCGGCACGTCGCGGAAGAACTTCAGCGTGGTCAGGGTGCGGTCGATAGCCTGGTTGCGGCTGACCCAGCCGTTCTCGATGCCGATCGGGTAGGCGGTCAGCGCGAAGCCGACCGAGGCGATGCTGGCGAACGGGCGCGACGGGTAGCGGTCCGGGGTCAGGCCGTTGAGTTCGTTGGTGGTGTCCCAGAAGAACTGGAAGGTGCGGCGCTCGATGTCATCGAACAGCGGCGGCAGTTCCGGCTTCATCGGCCGCGGCGGCGCGTCTGCCTCCAGCAGGATCACCGGCGGCTTGGGCTTTGCAGGCTCCTGCTGGGCCGGTTTGCAGGCGGCGATGGCCAGGGTCATCGCAGCGGCGGTCAACAGGTGGCGTGCCTGCATGGCGCGGTTCCTCCAGTGGGCTGATCGATGGGAAAGCATAACGTCCAATGGCCTGAAATCGTTTACAAACCAGACTCTTAAAAAACCACGCATTCGTGGCCGATTCAACACAGGCATTGTCCAGTCCCATGCAGCGCCGCAGCGACGCCGCATGGGGCTGGACAATGGACCGGCCCGCAGGCCGGCCATTGCCAGGTTCCGTTGCCAGCGGCGGGCCGCTGGCAACGGGGTGGTGCGTGCGTCGTTGCTTAGAAGCGGAAGCCCACTTCGGCCTTGACCTGGCGCGGAGTACCGATGATGTCGCCGGTCTCGTTGTAGCTGGCCTGCAGCTTGCCGTTCGTCTTGACGTAGTTGTAGGTGGAGAAGTTGTCGAAGTTGAACACGTTGATGATGTCGATACGAGCGTACATCTCGGTGTCGCCCGGCATCTTGAACGTCTTCGTCGCCTGCAGGTCGACCGAACGGTAGCCGAAGATCTTGCCACCCAGCAGGAACTTGCCATTGGCATTGGGCACGGCAGCCTGCGGGGTCGGCAGGTTGAAGCCGCTGGCCTGCGGCACCGGGTACCAGTCGTTGACGGCGGTCGGGGTGGCCAGGGTGATCTTGCCACCGAAGGTGATGCCCCAGAAGCCAGCGTACGAACCGGTCATCACCAGGCGATGGCGCGGTGCACCGTTGGAACGGATGGTCGGGTAGTCGCCGATCAGGCCGCGGTCAAAGGCGTACTTCTCGTTGATGTCGCGGTTGTGGCGCGCGGTCGTCCAGGTGTAGGCGATCGAGGTGCCCCAGCCGCTTTCCTTGGTGAACGGCTTCTGCGCCGACAGCAGGACCTGGGTCGCACGGGTCTTGATGCCCTGCTGGCCGATGATCAGGCTGCCGAAGCCCGGCACGTTGCAGCTCCAGGCCTGGCTCAGGCCCGCCTCGGTGCCACCGCACAGGCGCGGGTCATCGAAGAACTGGCCGGTCGGGTAACGGTTGCCCAGGGTGAAGGCGAAGCCGTCGTAGCTCAGGGTGCGGGCGATGGTGGCGTCGGTCAGCCAGTCACCGATCTGGTTGCTCATGCCCAGGCTGAACTGATCCGAGTACGGCGCCTTCAGCTTGTTGTTGAGCAGGTCGACTTCCAGGCCGGCATTGCTGGTCGCGCCGACCAGGTCCTGCAGGTTGCCGATGCCGTTGAGCAGGTTCGGGTTCCAGTCATAGCAGGCGGCCTGGCCGTTGATGCAGGTGCCGGTGGCCGGGTTGCGGAAGTAGATGGTCGGCTGCGGCAGGGCCAGCTTGGTGGTTTCCAGCTGCAGGTTGTCGAACAGGTCGCGGTCGTACGAACGGCCGGCACCACCGTGGATCACGTGCTGCTCGTCGGCGTTGATGTCATACGAGAAGCCCAGGCGCGGCTGCCAGGCATCCTTGAATGCCTTGCGGTTGTGGCCGTTGCTGATGTAGTTGCTGATGTCCAGGCCGCCCAGCGCCAGCGAATCGGCGTAGGTCTGGCCGGCGGGGGCGCGCGGATCCTGCGAGTAGATCGCATCGACCACCGCCTGCGGGGTCACGAAGTCCAGGTAGGACGGGGTGACTTCGTAGTCCCAGCGCAGGCCGAGGTTGATCTGCAGGTGGTCGTTGACCTGCCAGTCGTCCTGGATGAACACGCCGTACTGCTTGGACTTCGAACGCACTTCACCCGACACGCCGTCCACGCCGGTCACCGGCTTGACGAACTGCGCCTTGTACGGGATGGAATCCGGGAAGTCCGGATCGCCCAGGCTGTAGGTGAAGGTCGGGTTGATCTGCGCCGCATCGGAGGCGTACAGGTCGATGGCCTTGTACTTCACGCCCATCTTGATGGTGTGGTCGCCGGCCCACTGGATGCCGTCCAGGGTCAGGTTGTCCTCGATCGACCAGCCCTTCTGGCCCTTCACCTGCGAATCCAGTGCCGAGGCGCCACCGATCTTCACCACGGTGCGGTCTTCGGTGCCGTCCGGTGCGGTGTAGGTGATGCCGTTGGCCAGGGTCAGCGGGGTCGGGTTGTTGAAGGAATCTTCATGGGTGACCATCATTTCGTTGTAGAAACGCTCGCCGCTGTGGTTCCAGCGCAGCGCGTAACGACGGTCGGTGTTGACCACTTCACGGCCGGCTTCCGGCGAGGTCTGGCCACTGAACTGCGACTGGGTTTCGTCGCGGTCCTGGAAGGTCAGCTCGATGCGGTCGTTGTCGGTCGGCTCGAAGTCGATCTTGCCGAAGATCAGGTCCTGCTGGAACGGCTGGCTGGCCGGGCCCAGGCCGGCGGCGCCCGCGGGCGGCAGCAGGCTGGCGGCACTGGTGACGGCACCGTCCGGAGCGATGGTGACCGGCAGGTCGAAGCGCTTGGCTTCGTAGGTCACGAAGAAGTGTGCCTTGTCCTGGATGATCGGGCCGCCCAGGGCGAAGCCGTATTCCTTCTCGGCCGAGACCATCTTGTCCTTGCCGCCCTGGCGCTCGGCCGGGGTCTTGGCGCGCATGTCTTCATCGGTGTAGCGGTAGAACGCCTCACCCTTGAATTCATTGGTACCGGACTTGGTGGCAGCGGTCACTGCGGCGCTCGACACCTGGCCGTACTCGGCCTTGTAGTTGCCGCTGATGACCTTGTATTCGCCGATGGCCAGCTGCGGGAACGGGTTGCCGGCACTGCCGGACTGGCCGGCCACGCCGCCGCCCTTGACGTAGCTCTTCTGGCCCACGCCGTCGATGTAGACGTTGGTGCCGTCGGAATTGGTGGCACCGCCGCGCAGCGAGGTGTTGCCCTTGGCATCACGGGTGAAGATCAGGCCCGGCACGGCATCGGCGAACTCCAGGAAGTTGCGCGACACCTGCGGGGTGGTCTGGATCTGCTGCAGGCTGACGGTCTTGCCGACTTCGGAGGTACGCACTTCCTGCAGCAGGGTCGGCGCGACGACGTTGACGGTGTCCAGGTTGGTCGCGGCGCTGCCACCGGCAGTACCACCGGCGGCGGCCTCGCTGAAGTTCAGCGTGGAGGTCGAGGCCACGGTGACGGTGACCTTCTGGGTCTGGCCATTGGCGGCCACGTCATAGGTGCCCGGGTCCAGGCCCATCAGCGAATAGGTGCCATCGGCGCGCACGGTGCCGCGACGGACGGTGCCGGTGGCGACGTTGGTAGCGGTGACTTCCGAACCGGCCTGGGCGCCGGCCACCTGGCCGCGCAGGCTGGCGTTGGCCGACTGCGCCATGACGTTCGGGGCGGCGGCCAGCATCAGGCAGCTGACCAGTGCGGTACTCAGCAGCCGGCGGGCCGGCATGCGGATCGTGGAATGCATCATCAACTCAATCTCCGGGTGGCGGTATCCGCGAATGCGGTACCTGCGATCAATCAAGAAAGAAGAAACGCCTCTGGCTTCAATGGCCCGATGGCGGAGTGGTGGAATCGCGAACGATGAGGCGGGGAACGAGCGTCTGCTTGTCACCTGCCCCATCGGGGGTGTTGCCGTCCATCAACTGCATCAGACGCGTCATCGCCCTATCGCCCAACTCGGCGATACTGACCTGCATGGTGGTCAACGAGGGGTGTACAAACCGCGCCAGTGGAATGTCATCGAAACCCGCCAGGGCGACATCGGTGGGCACATGGATGCCTGCCTGCGCGAATGCGTAGAGGCAACCCAGGGCCATCATGTCGTTGGCGGCGAACACGGCATCGGGCAGCGCGCCGGCTGCCAGCATCTCCTGACCGGCGCGATGGCCGGAAGCTTCGTCGAAATCACCGGGCAACTCGATGCCTTCGGCGCCGTTGCCAAAAGCCGCCAGCGCGTCACGGAAGCCGCGCAGGCGCTCACGCGCGTCGAAGTTGAGATCCGGGCCAGAAATGAACGCGATGCGGCGGTGGCCGGCATCGAGCAGGTGGCGGGTCATGGCCATCGCACCGGCGTGATCGTCGATGCTCAGGACCGGGTGATCCTGCCCCGGCAGATAGGTATTGATCAGGACCGTGGGCAGCGACTGCGGCAGGTTGTCGGTGAGGAAGCCGGGGCTCTCGGCATAGGGCGAGAGCACCAGCAGGCCATCGACGCGGCCGCGCATGGCACGCAGGGCGGCGCCCTGCTGTACCTGGTCGCCGTGGTAGCTGGACACCAGCAGGTGCTGGCGACGGTTGCGGGCAACGTTGTCGATGCCGCGCATCAGCTCGGAGAAGAATTCGCCGTACAGATCGGGCAGCACCACGCCCACCGTATTGGTACGGCGGCTGCTCAGGCTGCGTGCGGCGGCGTGCGGGGTGTAACGCAGCCTCGCGGCGACCTCCAGCACAAGCTGGCGGACCGGTTCGGCGACATTCTCATGCCCGTTCAGCGCGCG
The DNA here is from genome assembly GCF_030053215.1 of Stenotrophomonas sp. PFBMAA-4. Classification (NCBI taxonomy): domain Bacteria; kingdom Pseudomonadati; phylum Pseudomonadota; class Gammaproteobacteria; order Lysobacterales; family Lysobacteraceae; genus Stenotrophomonas; species Stenotrophomonas sp. PFBMAA-4. Next base: position 65,975 of record NZ_JASGBW010000016.1, read on the forward strand.
GGAAACCGTGGCCACGGAGACCCGGGCTTCTCGTGCGACGTCTTTGATTGTTATGGCTGCCTTGTTCACGAAGCCGCCCTCCACGGCTTGGACCTACCAGCTTGGCGCGGAATGTAAGCGTTTCCATCTGCGCTTGTAAACACTCCGTTAGACGAATGTCCCCGGATGGACACAGAAATCTGACGTGGACAGGTCTGTTCCTGGACCTGGCAGGACTTTGCGGGACAGGCCATCAGCCCTGCTCGGACAGGGTGCATGCGCGGATGGACAGCGCATGGATATCGGTCTCCATCAGCCCGCCCAGCGCGGCATACACCGCGCGATGGCGCGCCAGCGGAGCCATGCCGGCGAACTGCTCGCTGACCACCAGCACGTTGAAATGGCCCCGCCCGTCACGTGCACCGGCGTGGCCGGCATGGCGGTGGCTGTCGTCTTCGATCTCAAGCGTGCTCGGCGCCAATGCCTGTTGCAGCGCAGCACGGATCAGATCGATGCGCTGCGCACTCATGGCAGCACCTTGCGGAACGGCCGCACGTCGATGCGGGTGTAGACGCCGGCAGCCACGTAGGGGTCGGCATCGGCCCACTCCCGGGCCTGCGCCAGCGAGTCGAACGCGGCAATCACCACCGATCCGCTGAAGCCGGCCGGACCCGGATCCTCGCTGTCGATCGCCGGGCACGGCCCGGCCAGCAGCAGGCGGCCTTCGTCGCGCAGCGCGTGCAGCCGCGCCAGGTGTTCGGGCCGGGCCTGCAGCCGCTGCGCCAGGACATCCTGGCCGTCGTAACCTTCAATCACATAGAACACGGGCATTCCTCGTTCATGTTGCGGTGCGTCGATTCTAGCCAATGGGCCACCGCCACCGGCCCGGCTGGACACTGGCCCGGCAAAGCCGTACCCTAGGCACCATTGCACGTGGCTTGATGCAGCAGCCCGTCGGGTTTTGCGGCCAACGCAGCCCCCGACGACCGTACCGCTGCTTCGAACCGGGCCAACCGGCCGGGCCACGTAGACGACCTCCCCGTAGTTCCGTCGCCGCCGTTTCCTGCGGCGCGTCCTGCTGTTTGATATGTGTGGAATCGCGCCGATCCCGGCGTGACTGGTGCCTGGGGCGCCGTGGCGCAGGTCCGGCAGGTCCGGTACCGCGACTGGTCCGTTGCAATCCTATTGTCCATTAGATGACTTCCGAACTCGCGCTCGACGCGAACCCGCCAACCCGGCCGCCCGCCCCCCAGCAGCAGGAAATGCCGCTGGCCGTGGTGCATGGGCAACCGGTCCTGCAGATCCCGCAGGACCTGTACATCCCGCCGGATGCGCTGGAAGTCATCCTGGATGCCTTTGAAGGCCCGCTGGACCTGCTGCTGTACCTGATCCGCCGGCAGAACCTGGACGTGCTGGACATTCCCGTGGCCGAGATCACCCGGCAGTACGTGGAATACATCACCGTGATGCGCGAGCTGCGCTTCGAACTGGCCGCCGAGTACCTGGTGATGGCCGCGATCCTGGCCGAGGTGAAGTCGCGCATGCTGCTGCCGCGCCCGGTCAGCGAGGAAGGCGACGAAGCCGACCCGCGCGCCGAGCTGGTGCGCCGGCTGCAGGAGTACGAACGTTTCAAGCAGGCTGCCGAGGATATCGACGCCCTGCCCCGCCAGGACCGCGACACCACGGTGGCGCACGCCTTCATGCCCGAGCGGGCGACGGTGAAGCTGCCGCCGCCGGTGGACCTGAAGGAGATGCTGCTGGCCCTGCACGACGTGCTCAAGCGCGCCGAGCTGTTCAGCGGCCACGCCATCAAGCGCGAGGCACTGAGCGTGCGGCAGCGCATGGGCGAAGTGCTCGGCCGGCTTGAAGACGGCAGGTTCTACCGCTTTGAAGGGCTGTTCACCGCCGAAGAAGGCAAGCTGGGCGTGCTGGTCACGTTCCTGGCCGTGCTGGAACTGGCCAAGGAGCAGCTGCTGGACCTGGTCCAGGAAGAACCGCTGGCGCCGATCTACGTGAAGTCCCTGGCCGCCGGCAACACCAACGCCCCGCTGCAGTTCAGCAGCGAGTTCGACGACAACGACGCCGCCAATGAAAACGAGTGAGCGCTGACTGCCGATGGACCAGACGCTGATCAACCGCATTGTCGAAGGTGCCCTGCTGGCCTCCAGCCAGCCGCTCACCCTGGCCCAGCTGAAAGACCTGTTCCCGGAAGAGGAACCGGCACCGCCGGGCAGCATCGAACGTGCGCTGGAGCGCCTGCGCGAGGGCTGCGAAGGCCGCGGCGTGGAACTGGTCGAGGTCGCCTCCGGCTTCCGCTACCAGGTGACCGGCGAAGTGCACGGCTGGATCAGCCGGCTGTGGACCGAACGCAAGACCCGCTACACCCGCGCCACCCTGGAAACCCTGGCGCTGATCGCCTACCGGCAGCCGATCACCCGCGGCGAGATCGAGCAGGTGCGCGGCGTGGCGGTCAGCAGCAACATCATCCAGGCACTGGAAGAGCGCGAATGGGTCCGCGTGGTCGGCCACCGCGACGTGCCCGGCAAGCCGGCGCTGTTTGGCACCACCAAGGGCTTCCTGGACTATTTCGGCCTGAAGCGCCTGGACGAACTGCCGCCGCTGTCGGAACTGAAAGACCTGGGCGAGCTGGAACCGCAGCTGGCGCTGGACCGCGATGGTCCCGCCGTTGCCGGTGCCGCCGGCCCGGACATCAGCGCCGACCCCGACGCGGCCGCCAATGATGACGCCGGCCTGCAGGGCGGCGATGGCAACACCCCCGATTCCGCCGACGCAGCTGCTGCGCCGGCCACCGATGAGCAAGCACCTTCGCCCCTCGATGATGGGCACCCCGATTCCGCGCCGGGCGAGCGCGCGGTGCCAGTGAACGAACGCGAAGACAACGCCGTCGCGACGACGACCGTGGCTGTTGACCAAGCCGATTCCGAACCAGAGGCCGACCTCGAAACCGTCGGCCGGAGCAAAACTGATGAGTGACACCCCCCGTAACAAGCTCTCGCTGAAGCGCGAAGCCACCTCCGAACAGTTCAAGCTGGAAGAGCGCCTGCACAAGGTGCTGGCCCAGGCCGGCCTCGGCTCGCGCCGCGCGCTGGAACAGCGCATCGCCGAAGGCCTGGTCAAGGTCAACGGCGAAGTCGCGCAGACCGGCATGTCGGTCAAGAGCGGCGACAAGATCGAGCTGGATGGCCGTGGCTTCGTCGCCACCGCCCTGGCCGAGCCGTCGCGCGTGCTGGTCTACAACAAGCCGGAAGGCGAAGTGACCACCCGCGAAGATCCCGAAGGCCGCCCGACCGTGTTCGAATCCCTGCCGCCGCTGAAGGGCGCGCGCTGGATCGCCATCGGCCGCCTGGACATCAACACCACCGGCCTGCTGCTGGCCACCACCGACGGTGAACTGGCCAATGCCATGATGCACCCGTCGTTCGAGGTCGAGCGCGAGTACGTGGTGCGCGTGCGTGCCCCGGAAGGCGAGGAAAAGGTCTCCGACGCCATTGTCGACCGCCTCGCCCGTGGCGTCGCGCTGGAAGACGGCCCGGCCAAGTTCGACGAGGTCGAGCGCATCGGCGGCACCGACTCGCACGACTGGTTCCGCGTCGTGGTGAAGGAAGGCCGCAACCGCGAAGTGCGCCGCCTGTGGGAATCGCAGGGCTGCCAGGTCAGCCGCCTCAAGCGCACCCGCTACGGCAAGGTCAGCCTGCCGCGCGAACTGGTCCGTGGCCATTCGGTGGAACTGCCGACCGCCCAGGTTGAAGCCCTGCGCGCGCAGCTGAAGCTGGAAGAAGGCGCGCCGTCGGCGCTGACCCTGCAGCCGGTGATCGGCCAGCGTCGTGCTGCCAAGACCACCGTGCGCGTGCGCGAAGGCGGTCGTGGCAATGCCTACGTCAACGGCCACAGCACCGCCGATGAAGGTCGCGAACTGCGCCGCTTCGACAACGTGCGCGAAGACCGCGGCCGTGGTCGCGGTGGCAAGGGTGGCGGCTTCAAGGGTGGCCTGACCGTCAGCGGCGAAGCAGCCGCCAAGCAGTCGCAGAAGCCGTTCAAGCAGCGCGCGCCGAAGAACGACCGTTCGCTGCCGGAAGGCAACCCGGCCGCGTTCCGTACCTGGTACGTGCCGGACGGTGTCAGCACCGGCCCGAGCGGCCACCGCAACGCCGGTCCGGGCGCACGTGGCCCGGGTGCCCGTGGTCCGGGCGCTGGCGCGGGTGGCCAGGGCCGTCCGTACGGCAAGCCGAAGGGTCCGGGCGCCGGTGCAGGTGGCGGCCAGGGTCGCGGCGGCTTCGGCGGTGAAGGCCGTGGTGGCGCCGGTGGTGGCCAGGGTCGTCCGGCCGGTGCGGGCAACCGCTCGCAGGGCCAGGGCAACAAGCACCCCTACGGCCATCCGGGCAACGCCCCGAGCTTCCCCTCCGACCACGCCAATCCGGGCTTCAGCCCGTACGGCAGCACGCGTCCGGCAGGCAACGGTCGTCCGGGCGGCAACGCCAATGCACGTCCGGGCGGCAATCGCGGTCCGGGCGGCAACCGTGGCCCGGGTGGTCCCGGTGGCAACCGTGGCCCGGGCGGCCCCGGCGGCAACCGTGGTCCGGGCGGCCCGCGTCGCAGCGGCCCGCGCGGCGGCTGATCGCACGCCATGCTGAAATGAAAAACCCCGGCTCCGGCCGGGGTTTTTCTTTATCGGGTGGAACGAATCCCTGGTAGATCCACGCCATGCGTGGATGGACCGGGATCAGCGACGGCTGATGGTGAACGCGGTGCCGTCCACGCCCAGGTCCCAGCCCTTGCCGGTGCCGGACAGGGCCAGCGAAACGTCGCCCTTGGTCATCACCTGCGCGTTGCTGGATTTCACCGCGCCCGCGTGTGCGCCCACCGAAGCGTAGGTGCCCAGCAGCTCGTTGATGCCCACCGCGCCGGTGAAGCTGCCGCGGCCGTTGCTGATCTTCGACTTGCCCACGGTCAGGCCGCCGCCCTTGAGCTGGATGTGCACCGGCATGCTGGCGCCGTTGCTGCACTGGATGGTGCCGTTGCCCGAGGCGGTCTTGTAGATCAGCGACCAGCCGGACAGGTTGTAGCGCAGCTGGCAATCGAGGTTGCCACCGGCATGGGCGGCCGGGGCCAGCGAGGCTGCGGCCAGCGCCAGCAGCAGGACAAGGGGCTTGTTCATCGGCAGGACTTCCACTTCAGGTCGGACTGCCGGCGAATCTAGCAGCGCGCGCGTGCACGGTGGATGCAGGCACGCGCGCCGGTGCGGCAAGCGTTCAGCCGCCGGTCGAGCGCCCGCTCAGGCGCGCTCGTCCAGATGGAACGCATCGGCATCGAGCATCGCCGGGAAGCGTGCGCGGTGCGCGGCCAGGGCCTCGGCCGAGATGGTGGTGGTGACCACCTGTTCGCGCTCGCGGATCTCCACCTGCGGCTGGCCGAGGAAGTCGATCACTGCGCTGTCGCCGGCGTAGTGCAGCTGGTTGCCGTCCACGCCGATGCGGTTGACCGCGGCCACGAAGCACAGGTTTTCGATCGCCCGCGCGCGCAGCAGGGTCGTCCACGCATAGGCGCGCGCCGAGGGCCAGTTGGCCACGAAGATCTGCAGGTCGAAATCCATCTGCCCTGCCCGCTCCACGTTGTAGCGGTTGCGGCAGAACACCGGGAAACGCAGGTCGTAGCAGACCTGCGGATTGATCCGCCAGCCCTTCCATTCCACGCTCAGGCGGTCGCGCCCGGCGGCATAGCGCTCGTGCTCGCCGCCGTAACGGAACAGGTGGCGCTTGTCGTAGTACTGCAGCCCACCATCGGGCGTGGCGAACAGCAGGCGGTTGTAGACGCCTTCGCCATCGCGCAGCTGCACGCTGCCGATCACCGCCGCGCCCAGCGCCTTCGCCTGTTCGCGCACCCAGGCCACCGTCGGGCCGTCCATGCCTTCGGCCTGGGCGATGGCCTCGTTGGAGAAGCCGCTGGTGAAGGTCTCCGGCAGGATCACCAGGTCGGTGCTGCCGGCCAGCGGCGTCAGCAACGCGCCGTAGTAATCACGGTTGCCCGCCGGGTCATGCCAGCGGGTGTCGCCCTGGACGAGGGAAATGCGCAGGTCCTGCATGGTCGTCAGTTCCTCACAGTAGACGCAGGCGTTCGATCGCCGCGTCCAGGGTCGCTTCGTTCTTGGCAAAGCACAGGCGTACCAGGCGCTGGCCGACCGGCGCGGTTTCGTAGAACGGCGACAGCGGGATGGCAGTGACGCCCTTCTCGATGGTCAGCCACTTCACGAATTCGTGGTCAGGCAGATCGCTGATGGCCGAGTAGTCGACCAGCTGGAAATAGCCACCCGGCACCGGCAGCGGCTTCAGGCGCGTGCTGGCCAGCTGCTCGCGGAAACGATCGCGCTTGGCCTGGTAGAACGCACCCAGCTCCAGGTGGTGCTCGGGCTCGTCGCGGATCATCGCGGCGAAACCATACTGCGCCGGGCCGAAGCTGGTGAAGGTGTTGTACTGGTGCACCTTGCGGAATTCAGCGGTCAGCAGCGGCGGCGCCACGGCGTAGCCGATCTTCCAGCCGGTGCAGTGGTAGGTCTTGCCGAAGCTGGAGATGACGAAGGTGCGCTCGCGCAGTTCGGGATAGCGCAGCGCCGATTCGTGGCGGCGGCCGTCGTAGATGATGTGTTCGTACACTTCATCGGAGATCAGGTAGATCTGCGTGCCCCGCAGCAGGTCGGCCAGCGCCTGCATGTCGGCCTGGTCCAGCATCGCACCCGACGGGTTGTGCGGCGTGTTGACCATCAGCATGCGGGTACGCGGGGTGATCGCCGCGCGCACGCGGTCCCAGTCCACGGCGAAGGTCTGCGGATCCAGCGGCACGTGCACGGCGATGGCGCCGGCCAGTTCGATGGCCGGTTCATAGCAGTCGTAGGCCGGGTCCAGCACGATCACTTCCTCGCCGGCACGCACCACGGCGTGGATGGCGTTGAAGATCGCCTCGGTGGCACCGCTGGTGACGGTGATCTCGGTGTCCGGGTCGATCGTCGCGCCGTACAGGTCCAGCGACTTCTGCGCGATGGCCTGGCGCAGCGGTGCCACGCCGGTCATCGGCGGGTACTGGTTCAGGCCGGCGGCCATCGCCCTGGTGGTTTCGTCGATCAGGCGCTGCGGCGCGGAGAAATCCGGGAAACCCTGGCCCAGGTTGACCGCGCCGTGTTCGGCGGCGAGCTGGGACATCACGGTGAAGATCGTGGTACCGACCTTGGGCAGCTTGGTGGTGGGTTGCATCGGCCTGGGGGAATGGGGAGACAGACCCCTGAGTTTACGCAATCCCTGCTTCGGTAGTGCCGGCCGCTGGCCGGCAACAGCGGCCAGACAACCGGCGCCGGGGGAATTGCCGGCCAGCGGCCGGCACTACCACGGGCATTCATCGCTACAATTGCCGCCGCACTCCGGCACGAAGACCCCTGCCCCTTGAACACCCCAGCATTGCTGGCCGCCAGCGGCCTGAGCTTCTCCCGCAATGACGAACCCGTGTTCGGCCCGCTGGATTTCCACGTGGACGCCGGCGAGGCGCTGCTGGTGCAGGGCGGCAATGGCGCCGGCAAGACGACCTTGCTGCGCGTTTTGGCGGGATTGGCCCGGCCGGGCGCCGGCCAGGTCCGCATTGACGGCAAGCAGGCCAGCAATGCCGAGCGTGCCCGCTATGTCGCCTACCTCAGCCACCTGCCGGCGCTGAAGCCGGACCTGGACACGCTGGAGAACCTGCATTTCCTCTGTGGCCTGCATGGCCGCCGGGCCAAGCAGATGCCCGGTAGCGCGCTGGCCATCGTCGGCCTGGCCGGCTACGAGGACACCTTGGTGCGGCACTTGTCGGCCGGCCAGAAACGCCGCCTGGCGCTGGCCCGCATCTGGCTGTCACCGGCGCCGCTGTGGCTGCTCGACGAACCCTACGCCAACCTCGATCTGGATGGCATCAACCTGGTCAACCGGATGATTTCGGCCCATCTGCGCGGCGGCGGTGCCGCGCTGGTCACCACCCACGGCGCCTATGCTGCGCCGCCGGTCCGCACGCGCCTGCTGGAACTGCGTGCGCCCGGGCAGCCGCCCGCCACCACGCAGGGAGCTGCGGCATGATCGCCCCGGGTACCGAACCGGGCCTGTGGCAGACCGCCCGCGCCCTGCTTTCGCGCGACCTGCGCCTGCTGTGGCGCCGTCGTGGCGATGCGCTGCAGCCGGTGCTGTTCGCCCTGCTGGTGGTGGTGCTGTTCGCCCTGGCACAGGGCCGTGACCCGCAACCGCTGGCCGCCACTGCCGGTGCGGTGCTGTGGCTGGCGGTGCTGCTGGCCGGGCAGCTGGCGCTGGATTCGCTGTTCCGTTCCGATGCCGAGGATGGATCGCTGGAACAATGGCTGCTGGCACCGGTGCCGCTGGCCTGGCTGGTGCTGGTGCGCGTGCTGCTGCACTGGGCCACCACCGCGCTGCCGCTGATCGTGGTCAGCCCGCTGCTGGCGGAAATGCTGCATCTGCCACATGACCAACTGCCGATGTTGCTGGCATCGTTGCTGCTGGGAACACCGGTGCTGAGCCTGATCGGTGGCGTGGTCGCCGCGCTGACCGTAGGCATCCGGCGCTCTGGTATTCTCGTGGCGTTGCTGTCGTTGCCGCTGTACGTACCGGTGCTGGTGTTTGGTGCGGGCAGCCTGGCGGCGGCCAGTCGCGGGCAGGATCCGGTGGGTGCGCTGCTGATGCTGGGCGCAGGACTGGTGGTCGCGTTGCTGCTGGCACCGCTGGCGACGGCTGCGGCCATCCGTATTTCCCTGAGTTGAACGGGCAGAGAGCCAATCCACCCTTGCTGGATAGCCGTCACGCATGAATCCGATCGTCCGCTGGTTCCATCAACTCGGTTCGCCGCCCACGTTCGATCGTTTCGCTGCCCGCTGGTCGCGTGTGTTCTACATCGCCGCGCTGCCGGTGCTGCTGGTGGGCCTGTGGCAGGCGCTGCTGGTGGTGCCGCCGGAGGCACGCCAGCTGGACAGCTTCCGCATCCTCTACATCCACGTGCCCAGTGCCTGGATGAGCCTGTTCGTGTTCGCGCTGATGGCGCTGTATGCCGCCATCGCGCTGATCTGGCGCATCAAGATCTGCGAGATCCTGGCGATGGCCTGCGCGCCGATGGGCGCCGGCTTCACCCTCATCACCCTGCTCACCGGCAGCATCTGGGGCAAGGGCACCTGGGGCACCTGGTGGGACTGGGACCCGCGCATGACCAGCGAACTGGTCCTGCTGTTCCTCTATTTGGGCGTCATCGGCCTGTACCACGCCATCGAGGACCGCCGCAGCGCCGCGCGCGCGGCTGGCTTGCTGGCGATCGTCGGCGTCAGCCTGCTGCCGGTCATCCGCTATTCGGTGGACTGGTGGGGCGGCCTGCACCAGCGCCAGTCGATCAGCGTCTTCGGTGACTCGGCCATCAGCAGCGCGATGATCGCGCCGCTGTGGTGGATGGTGATCGGCACCAAATTCTGGTTCGCCGGCTCGGTGCTGGCCAAGGCACGCGCCGACAACCTCGACCGCGAGGCCGGCAAGGCCTGGGTCGGCCAGCGCGTGGAGGAGACCCGGCAATGACCCACCTGCCCTTCGTGATCGGCGCCTATGCGGTGTTCGTGCTGGTGTTGCTGGCCGATGCCATCGGCTCGTGGCTGCGCCTGCGCGCCGCCCGCCGCCAGGCACAGTCGCGCCAGCAGCGGCAGCAGGCGCGGCAGACCGCCCAGCAGGCCGCGCCGACCCTGTCGGCGGAGCTGGAACGATGACCCCGGTACAGCGCCGCCGCCTGGCCTGGGTGCTGCTGGCCCTGCTCGCCTCCGGCCTGGCGACCGCGCTGGTGGCGATGGCACTGGAACGCAACATCGCCTACCTCTACACCCCGTCGGAAGTACTGCGTGGCGACGTCGATGCGCAGACCCGCTTCCGTCTCGGCGGCATGGTGGTGAAGGGCTCGTTCAACCGCCCGGTCGGTTCGCTCGATGCGCGTTTCGAGGTCACCGACGGCGACGCCCAGCTGGCCGTGCTCACTTCGCGCATCCTGCCGGACATGTTTGCCGAGGGCACCGCCGTGGTCGCCAGCGGTCGCCTGCAGGACGGCGTGTTCGTGGCCGATGAAGTGCTGGCCAAGCACGATGAGAAGTACGTGCCGAAGGAAGTGGCCGACAAGATGGGCGATGCCCATCGCAAGCACGACGTGCCGGTACCGGCCACCGAGGTGCGCTGAGTGCTGCCAGAGCTGGGCCAGATCCTGCTGCTGTGTGCGTTGCTGGCCTCGCTGCTGCAGGCCGGCCTGCCGCTGGTGGGTGCGCAGCGCGGCAATGCGGCGTGGATGGCGGTGGCGCGCCCGGCCGCCTTCGCCCAGCTGCTGCTGGTGGCTGGGGCGTTCGCGGTACTGACCGCCGCCTTCGTGCAGCAGGACTTCTCGGTGCGCTACGTGGCCGAGAACTCCAATTCGCTGCTGCCGATGATCTACCGCTACTCGGCGGTCTGGGGCGCGCACGAAGGTTCGCTGCTGATGTGGGCGCTGGTGCTGGCGCTGTGGACCGGTGCTGTTGCGTTGTTCTCGCGGCACCTGCCCGCCCCGGTGCAGGCGCGCGTGCTGGCGGTGATGGGCGTGGTCAGCGTCGGCTTCCTCGCCTTCCTCATCTTTACCTCCAACCCGTTCCTGCGCCTGAATCCGGCGCCGCTGGAGGGCCGCGACCTCAACCCGCTGCTGCAGGACCCGGGACTGATCATCCACCCGCCGATGCTGTACCTGGGCTACGTGGGCTTTGCGGTGCCGTTCGCCTTCGCCGTGGCCGCCCTGCTGGAAGGCCGCGTGGATGCGCGCTGGCTGCGCTGGACGCGGCCGTGGACCAACGTGGCCTGGGGCTTCCTGACCCTGGGCATCGCGCTGGGCAGCTGGTGGGCGTACTACGAGCTGGGCTGGGGCGGCTGGTGGTTCTGGGACCCGGTGGAAAATGCCAGCTTCATGCCGTGGCTGGTCGGCGCCGCGCTGATCCACTCGCAGGCCGTCACTGAAAAGCGCGGCACGTTCGGCAGCTGGACCCTGCTGCTGGCCATCGCCGCCTTCGCGCTGTCCCTGCTCGGTACCTTCCTGGTGCGCTCGGGCGTGCTGACCAGCGTGCACTCGTTCGCCGCCGATCCCTCGCGCGGCCTGTTCATCCTCGTCTTCCTCTCGCTGCTGGTCGGCGGCAGCCTGCTGCTGTACGTGCTGCGCGCCAGCGGCCTCAGCGTGGACGCCGGTGATCCGCGCCGCGGCTTTACCGCCACCTCGCGCGAAACCCTGCTGCTGGCCAACAACCTGCTGCTGGCCACGGCCTGCGCGATGGTGCTGCTGGGCACGCTGTACCCGCTGCTGGCCGACGCGCTGTCGCTGGGCAAGATCTCGGTCGGCCCGCCCTACTTCGGCAGCCTGTTCCTGCTGCTGATGGCACCGATGGTGCTGCTGCTGCCGTTCGGCCCGCTGGTGAAGTGGCAGCGCGACCAGCCATCGCGTGCATTCGCACTGCTTGCCCCATGGCTGGGCCTGGCCGTGCTGCTGGGCGCGCTGGCCTGGTGGCAGGCACCGCAGAACGGCTGGAAGGCCGGCCTCGGCGTGGCCGCTGCCGCCTGGGTCGGGCTGGGTACCGCGCGCTTCGTCTGGCAGCGCCTGCGCGGCAATGGCCGCTTCACGGCCGAGATGCTCGGCATGATCGTCGCCCACGCCGGCATCGCGGTCTTCCTGGCCGGTGCGCTGCTGGTGGAAGCGCTGAACGTGCAGCGCGAAGTCGCGCTGGCGCCGGGCCAGCAGGTGGTGGTCGGCCGCAACGAAGTGCGCTTCGAGGGCGTGGACCATCGCGAGGGCCCCAACTTCACCGCCGATCGCGGCCACCTGCGGGTGTTCCGCAACGGTCGCGAGCTGGCCCTGCTGCACCCGGAAAAACGCCAGTACGCCAGCGGTGGCCAGGTAATGACCGAAGCCGGCATCGATGCACGCCTGAGCGGTGATGTCTACGTGGCATTGGGCGAGCCGCTGGGCAACAATGCATGGGCGGTACGGGTCCACATCAAGCCGTTCGTGCGCTGGATCTGGCTGGGCGCGCTGCTGATGGCCCTGGGCGGATTCATCACCGCCGCCGACCGCCGTTTCCGCCGTCCGTAGGAGTTTCCATGTCCGAGTCCCCCGCCCCGCGTCCTTCCCGCCCGCTGCCGCCGGTAGCCATCGTGATCGGCGTGCTGTTCTTCTTCGGCCTGCTGGGGCTGATGATCTATGGGGTGATGAAATCGGGCGACCCGCAGCGCGACGTGCTGCCGTCGGCGCTGATCGACAAGCCGGCGCCGGCCTTTGCGCTGCCGGTGCTGCACGACCCCAGCATGACCGTGCGCAGCGAAGAGCTGCGCGGCGCGCCCTACCTGCTGAACGTGTGGGGCAGCTGGTGCGCGGCCTGCCGCGAGGAACACCCGGTGCTGACCCGCTTCGCCGAAAGCAAGCGCGTGCGCGTGATCGGCTACAACTGGAAGGATGAACCGACCGACGCGCTGCACTGGCTGGAAACGCTGGGCAACCCGTTCATGGTCGTGCTGAGCGATGTTGAAGGCCGCACCGCCATCGACTGGGGCGTGACCGCCGCGCCGGAAACCTTCCTGGTCGACGGCAGTGGCATCGTGCGCTGGAAGTACAGCGGCGCGATGACCCAGCAGGTGGTGGACGAAAAGCTGATCCCGGCGCTGCAGAAGATCGAGAAGGCACAGGGCAATGCCGATGCCGGCCTGCACGGCAATCCATAAGCGCGGCCGCGGGCTGCTGCTTGCGCTGCTGATGGCCGCAGCGCTGCCGGCGCTGGCCCAGCAGCCGCTGCACGATCCGCGCCCTCTCGCCTTCCGCGACGCTGCCGAAGAATCGCGCTTCCACGACCTGGCCGCGCAGCTGCGCTGCGTGCAGTGCCAGAACCAGTCGCTGGCCGATTCCAACGCACAGATCGCCCAGGACCTGCGCCGCGAGGTGCTGCAGCTGATGCAGCAGGGCCACGACGACGCGCAGATCAAGCAGTTCCTGGTGGCCCGTTACGGCGAATTCGTGCTGTACCAGCCGCCGCTGCAGCCGGGCACCTGGCTGCTGTGGGGTGGCCCGTTGCTGCTGCTGGGCGCCGGCGGCCTGGTGGTGCTGGGCATCGTCCGCCGCCGTGGCCGCAACGTGGCGCCTGCACCGGCCGGCAACACCGACGAAGGAGATGGCTGGTGAGCAACGCATTGCCGGTGTTGGCTGGCCTGGTGGCTGCGCTGATGGCCGCACTGGTGCTGTGGCCGCTGCGCCAGCAGGGCCGTCGCGGTTTCATGCTGGGCGTGCTGGCACTGGGCGTGGTCGGCGCCTGCCTGTACGTGCTGGTGGGCGACCCGCGCGCCGCACGCATGCAGCCGGCACCATCGGTGGCCACCCTGCGTGATGGCGTGAGCGCACTGCAGCAGGCACTTGAGCGCGATCCGCAGCGTGCCGATGGCTGGGCACTGCTCGGCCGTTCGCAGAGTGAGCTGGGCAACACCGCAGCCGCCGCCGAGGCGTTCGCCCGCGCCGTGGCCCTCGCCCCGGATGATGCCGGTGTGCTGGTGGAAGCCGCACAGGCGCGCGCCCAGGCCGATGCCGGCAAGCAGTTCGATGACACCGCGATGGACTGGCTGCAACAGGCGCGTCGCCTGGCACCGGACGCGGAGCGCGCCAGCTGGCTGCTCGGCATCGCCCTGCGCCAGCGCGGAAAGAACGCCGAGGCCGCCGATGTCTGGAGCAGCCTGCTGCCGCGCCTGGAGCCCGGTGCTGCACAGGCCTTGCAGGCGCAGATCGCCATCGCCCGCGAGGCCGCGGGGCAGGCCACGGATGCGCCCGCGCTGCTGCAGGTTCGCGTACACCTGCCCGCGTCGCTGGCGCAGGGCGACTGGCCGGCCAGCACCCAGGTATTCGTGCTGGCCCGCGCCGTCGGCGGCCCGCCGATGCCGGTGGCCGCACGCAAGCTGCCGCTGGCGGATTTCCCGGCCACGGTCGGGCTGGGTGACGATGACAGCCCGATGCCGACCGCCCCCTTGTCGGCGCACGCCGAAGTGGAGGTGCTGGCACGCATTTCGCGCAGCGGCAGCGCCAACCGCAGCGAAGGCGACCTGCAGAGCGACGTGGTGCGGGTGAAGCTGCCGCATGACAGCGTGGTCGAGTTGCGGTTCCCGTGACCTGCGGCCGAGCATGGGCTCGGCTCTACAGTAGATCCACGCCATGCGTGGATACCGGCCCCAATGGAAACCAGCGTGTCGCCAGCTGCACAGGCGGCCCCGCTAGAATGCCCACATGACCGAATTCATCCCGCCCGGCACCCGCTTCCATGCCCTGCCCTCGCCCTTCCCATTCAAGCGCGGCGGCGCACTGCACGGCGCGCGCGTGGCCTATGAAACCTGGGGCACCCTGGCTGCCGACGGTCGCAATGCGATCCTGATCGTCACCGGCCTGTCGCCGGACGCGCACGCCGCCGCCAACGCCGGCAACCCGGCCCCGGGCTGGTGGGAAGCAATGGTTGGCGCCGGCAAGCCCATCGATACCGACCGCTGGTTCGTGGTCTGCGTCAATTCGCTGGGCAGCTGCAAGGGCTCCACCGGCCCGGCGTCGCAGAACCCGGCCACCGGCGAACCCTATCGCCTCGATTTCCCGGAACTGTCGGTGGAAGACGGCGCGCGCGCCGCCATCGAGGTGGTGCATGCCCTGGGCATCGAGCAACTGGCCTGCGTGGTCGGCAATTCGATGGGCGGCATGACCGCGCTGGCCGTGCTGATGCTGCAGCCGGGTATCGCCCGCAGCCACGTCAACATTTCCGGCAGCGCACAGGCACTACCGTTCTCCATTGCCATCCGCTCGCTGCAGCGCGAAGCCATCCGCCTGGACCCACAGTGGAACGGTGGGCGCTACACCGAAACCGACTACCCCGAATCGGGCATGCGCATGGCGCGCAAGCTGGGCGTGATCACCTATCGCTCCGCGCTGGAATGGGATGGCCGCTTCGGCCGCGTGCGGCTGGATTCGGACCAGACCGACGATGACCCGTTCGGGCTGGAGTTCCAGGTGGAAAGCTACCTCGAAGGCCATGCACGACGCTTCGTGCGCTTCTTCGATCCGAACTGCTACCTGTACCTGAGCCGCTCGATGGACTGGTTCGACCTGGCCGAGTATGCCGATGGGGACGTGCTGGCGGGGCTGGCACAGATCCGTGTCGAAAAGGCACTGGCCATCGGCGCCAACACCGACATCCTGTTCCCGGTGCAGCAGCAGCAACAGGTCGCCGACGGCCTGCGTGCCGGCGGCGCCGATGCGCAGTTCATCGGCCTGGATTCACCGCAGGGCCACGACGCCTTCCTGGTCGACTTCGACCGCTTCGGCCCGGCCGTGCGCGGCTTCCTCGACGCGCTGTAAGTGGCCTGGCGGCGCAACCTGGCGTTGGCCGCGTTCGGCGCGCTGGTCGCGCTGACGCTCTGCGCGGTGCTGCCGCTGTGGCTGGGCGGCTGGTGCCTGCTGGCCAGCGCGGTGTCGTTCGGGCTGTACGGGCATGACAAGCGCGCGGCACAGCGCAGGCAGTGGCGCATTCCCGAGCGCACGCTGCAGCTGCTGGCGTTCGCCGGTGGCTGGCCGGGGGCGCTCCTGGGCCAGGCGCTGTTCCGCCACAAGCACCGCAAGGCGGAATTCCAGTGGGTGTTCTGGCTGTGCGTGGTAGCGAACGTGGCATCGATCGCAGTGATGCTGCGCGAGTTCTCGCGGTAATCGTTCGAACGACGTGGATGCGTGATTGCCGGCCAGCGACCGGCACTACCAGGCGGCACGCGACACCTGTAGAGCCGAGCCCATGCTCGGCTGCTTTCTGCGCGGAGCCGAGCATGGGCTCGGCTCTACAGTAGATCCACGCCATGCGTGGATTCCCGCTCCAGCACGCCATCACGCAACCGGTACTGCGCATCCACCACGCCGTCGGGCAGGTCGTCGTGGGTGATCATCAACAGGCTGCGCCCCTCCAGCAGGCCAGCCAGATCCTGCAACAGCGCGCGCGCGGTATCCACATCCAGGCCTTCGGTCGGTTCGTCCAGCAGCAGGATCGGCGCGTTGCGCAGCAGCGCCCGCGCCAATGCCAGGCGCCGCGCCTGCCCGGCCGACATCGTCGCGCCGTTCTCGCCTACCCACGCCTGCAGGCCGCCATTGCGCTCGGCCCACTCACCCAGGCGCACGCGGCGCAGCACCGCCCACAGGGCGTCATCGCCGGCGTCGGGGTCACCCAGCCGCAGGTTCTCGGCCACGGTGCCGGCAAATACCGGCGCGTTCTGCGGCAACCACGCCAGCTGCCGATGCCAATCGGCCTGGGCGAACCCGCGCAGATCGTGCCCGCCGTAGCTCAACCGCCCTTGCTGCGGATCCCACAGGCGCAGCAGCAGGCTGGACAGCGTGGTCTTGCCACTGCCGCTGTCGCCGCGGATGGCGATGCGCTCACCGGGTGCCAGGGATAACTGCAGGCCCGACAACACCGGCCGCGCCGCGCCCGGCCAGCGGAAATGCACGTCTTCCCACTGCACGGTGGCGGCCTGCGGCACCGCCTGCGGCAGCGACGGATCTTCCACCGCCGGCGCCTGCTCGACGATGGACTGCAGGCGGTCCGCAGCGATGCGGCCGGACTGCAGCGACTGCCACGCCAGGCCCATGCCCGCCCACAACTCGATCATCGCCACGGTCAGGAACACCAGCCCGGCGGCCATCTCCGCAGGAATGCGCTGCTGTTCTGCCGCATGCAGGGCCAGCGCCAGCATCGCCACCAGGCCCAGCCCGGCCACCAGGCCATGCAGGGTGGACGCCGCGATCAGCCGCCAGCGCCGGCGCCGGTCGCGCGAGGCCAGCTGCTTGGCCGCCACGCGCACCTTCAACTGCCACGCGGCATCGGCATGCAGCGCGGTCAGGTCGCCCGCACCCTCCAGCCCTTCGAATGCAGCCGTCCGCAGCGCAGCGCGATGCGCGGCACGATCGGCTTCTTCATGGTCATGGCCGCGCACGCCCAGCCACGGCACGCCGAAGCCGATCAGCAGCGCCAGCACGGCCAGCAGCACGGCGGCCGAGGGCAGGATCATCGCCGCCGCACCCACCGCCACCAGCGACAGCGCACCCAGCGCCACCAGCGGCCCGATGGCGCGCACCAGCAGGCCATCGACCTCGCCGATATCGCCCAGCAGGCGGGCCAGCAGTTCACCGGTGCGCGTGGCCCCCAGCCGCGCCGGTGCCAGCGGCAGCGCGCGCCGGAAGAACCACACGCGCAGGTCGCGGGCGATGCGCAGGGTGGCATCGTGGCCGACCAGCTTTTCGAAATAGCGCGACACGATGCGCGCCATGGTCAGCCCGCGGATGCCGGCCGAAGGCGAGAAGAAATTGAAACCCTGCGCCAGCCCTGCCGCACCGGCCAACGCGGCGGCGGTGAGGAAACCACCGGACAGGCCCAGCAGCGCGGTGCCGGCCAGCATGGTGATCCACAACAGCAGCACCGTCAGCAGCAGGCGCGGCCGGTGGCGCAGGAACACCGCGCGCAGCGAATCGGGCGAACGGCTCATGCGCTCACCGCCTGGGCCGGGTCGACCAGGCGTCCTTCGGGCAGCAGCAGGCAACGGTCGGCCCAGGCGATCACCACCGGGCTGTGGGTGGCCACCACCACGCTGCGGCCGCGCGCGTAGGCGGCCAGGCTGCTCAACAACGCGGCTTCGGTATCGGCATCGAGGAAGGCCGTGGGCTCGTCCAGCAGCAGCACCTGCGGGTCGCGCAGCAGCAGCCGGGCCAGGCCGATGCGCCGGGCTTCGCCGCCGGACAGGCCGAAGCCGCGCTCACCGATCACGGTGTCCAGCCCATCGGGCAGGCGCTGGGCGAACTGCAGCACCTGCGCCGCCTCGGCCACCGCGCGCAGGCGTGCATCGCTGGCCGCGGGGTCGGCCAGGCGCAGGTTGTCGGCAATCGAGCCATGGAACAGATAGGGACGCTGGCTGGCATAGGCCACCTGCACGCCAGGGCGCAGCTGTACCCGTCCCGCACGCGGCGGCAGCCACCCGGCCAGCGCTTCCAGCAGCGTGCTCTTGCCCGAGCCACTGGGGCCGACAAGCGCCAGCCGCTGCCCGGGCTCCAGCCGCAGGTCCACGCCCTGCAGCACATCGTGCGGGGCACCCAAGGGGCGCAGCACCAGCCCCTGTGCCAGCACCGGCGGCAAGGCCGCCTCGGCCGGCTCCACCGCCAGCGGTGCGACCGGCACCTCGGCCATCACCGGCTCGTCCGGCAGCGAAAGCAGCAGGCGCTCCACCTCGGCCGCTGCGGCCAGCGCGTTGGCGCGGTCGTGGTAATGCGCGGCCAGCCGCCGCAGCGGCGCGTAGAACTCCGGGGCCAGCAGCAGGCAGAACAGGCCCGCGCCCAGCGTCGGCACCGCAGCATGCAGCGACATCAGGCCCAGGTAGCTCAGGCCCAGGTAGAGCGCGACCATCGCCACGCTCACCGAGGCAAAGAATTCCAACACGGTGGATGACAGGAACGCGATGCGCAGCACCTTCATCGTACGCACGCGCACCCCTTCGGCGGCGTCCTCGATACCGGCCAGTTCCGCCTCGCCACGCCCATACAGGCGCAGCAAGCCCAGGCCCTTGATGCGATCGGCGAAGTGGCCGCTCATGCGTGCCAGTTCACCCAGCTGTGCGCGCCCGGCCGCTTCGGCGCCCCAGCCCACCAGCATCATGAAGAACGGCACCAGCGGCGCGGTGAACAGCAGGATCAGCGCCACCACCCAGTCGACCCAGGCCACCGCGGCCAGGATCAGCAGCGGCACCACCACTACTTCGGTACGCACCGGCAGGAAGCCGCTGTAATAGCTTTCGATGGCATCGCCGTGGTGCAGCATCAGCTCGCCCAGCTCACCGGTGCGGCGCTGCCGCAGCCACAGCGGGCCGTGGCCGAGCAGGCGCGCGAACACACGCTCACGCAGGGCCAGCCGGGCGGCATCGGCCACATCACCGGCGGCGGCCTGGGTGGCGCTGCCCAGCAGCGTGCGCAGCACCAGGATGACGGCCAGCGCGGCCAGGACCGGCAGGCCGCTGGCCAACGGCGCGCGCTCCACCAGCACGGTCTGCACCAGCCAGGCGATCGCCGCGGCCTGGCCGACCAGCAGGGCGCCGGAGAGGCTGATGCACAGGGCGGCCAGGCGCTGCCGGCCACGCGCGGCATGGGCCAGGCCGGCCAGCCACGCCGTGCGGGCGCGCCGCTGCAGGGCCGATTCTTCTTCTGCGGTAGGTGGCTCGGCAGCAGTGGGTTTGGCAGCGCTCAAAGTCTTCACAGATGGCAGGGAATGCCCCGCATTGTAGGCGCAGGCAACAGTGTCCCCCTGCGGCCGGCGGTCGCAGTGGTCACGGGAATGGCATACGATCCTCTTGGGTTCCCATTCATACATTGATCTGGATCAAGGCTGTTTGAAGTAGTCGGTCACATCATTCACCCGTAGACCACCCTTCCCGCCACCCGCAACGGCACTATCCACGAGGTAGCCAGGCCATGATTGATCAGACAGTCGTAGAACTGTCGCGGCTGCAATTCGCTCTGACCGCGATGTACCACTTCCTATTCGTCCCGCTCACGCTTGGCCTGTCCTTCCTGGTGGCCATCATGGAGAGCGTGTACGTCATGACCCGCAAGCAGGTCTGGCGGCAGATGACCCTGTTCTGGGGCACGCTGTTCGGCATCAACTTCGCCATCGGCGTGGCCACCGGCCTGGTGATGGAATTCCAGTTCGGCATGAACTGGTCGTACTACAGCCACTACGTGGGTGACATCTTCGGTGCGCCGCTGGCCATCGAAGGCCTGATGGCGTTCTTCCTGGAAGCTACCTTCATCGGCCTGTTCTTCTTTGGCTGGAAGCGCCTGAGCCCGGTCAAGCACCTCACCGTCACCTGGCTGATGGCGCTGGGCACCAACCTGTCGGCGGTGTGGATCCTGATCGCCAACGGCTGGATGCAGAACCCGACCGGTGCGGTGTTCAACCCGGACACGATGCGCATGGAAGTGGTGGATTTCGCCGCCGTGCTGCTCAATCCGGTGGCACAGGCCAAGTTCGTGCACACCGTCAGTGCCGGCTACGTGACCGGCGCCATCTTCGTGATGTCCATCAGCGCCCTGTACCTGCTGCGCAACAAGCACAAGGACATGGCCCGCCGTTCGTTCGCGGTGGCCGCCGCCTTCGGCCTGCTGTCCTCGCTGTCGGTGGTGGTGCTGGGTGACGAGAGCGGCTATGCCGCCAGCGAGCACCAGAAGATGAAGCTGGCCGCGATCGAAGCAATGTGGGAAACCGAGCGTGCGCCGGCCGACTTCACCGCCTTCGGCATTCCCAACCAGGCCACCCACCAGAACGATTACGCGATCAAGATCCCGTACCTGATGGGCCTGATCGCCACCCGTTCGCTGGACCAGCCGATTCCCGGCATCCTGGAACTGGTGGAGCGCGCCGAGCACCGCATCCGCGGTGGCCAGATCGCCTATGGCGCGCTGGAGCGGATCAAGAAGGACAAGACCGACCTGCAGGCGCGCGAGATGTTCGACCGCCACTGGCAGGACCTGGGCCACGGCCTGCTGCTCAAGCGCTACCGCGAGGACATCCTCAACGCCACCCCGGAGGAAATCTCCAAGGCGGCGATGGATACCGTGCCGCGCGTGGCACCGCTGTTCTGGACCTTCCGCATCATGGCGGGCCTGGGCTTCTACCTCATCGCCTTCTTCGCCCTGGCGTTCTACTACTCCTGCCGCAACAACTTCCAGGACAAGCGCTGGTTCCTGAGGCTGGCCGTGTGGAGCCTGCCGGCGCCGTGGATCGCGATCGAATGCGGCTGGTTCGTGGCCGAGTACGGCCGCCAGCCGTGGGCGGTGGATGGCGTGCTGCCCACCTTCTACGCGGCATCGGGCCTGGCCCTGCATGAAATCCTGACCACGCTGGCGGTGTTCACCGCGCTCTATACGGTGCTGCTGATCATCGAGATCAAGCTGATGCTGAAGGCGATCCGCACCGGCCCGGACGACATCCTGCCGACGCTGCAGGCTGACATCCGGCCTGTTTCCCCCACTGCAGCCGCTGCCGGACAGGCCTGAGGCAGGAGAATCCAGATGGAATTCATTGCACTTGATTACACCACGCTCCGCGTGATCTGGTGGCTGCTGCTCGGCATCCTGCTGATCGGCTGGGCGGTGATGGACGGCTTCGACCTCGGCGTTGGCACCCTGCTGCCGTTCGTGGCGAAAACCGATGAAGAACGCCGGCTGGTGATCAACACCGTCGGCCCGGTCTGGGAAGGCAACCAGGTCTGGCTGGTGCTGGGGGGCGGCGCGATCTTCGCCGCGTGGCCGCCGCTGTATGCGGTCAGCTTCTCCGGCTTCTACCTGGCGGTGTTTGCCATGCTGTTCGGCCTGATCCTGCGGCCGGTCGGCTTCAAGTACCGCAGCAAGATGCCGTCCAAGCGCTGGCGCGACAACTGGGACCGCGTGCTGTTCGTGGGTGGCCTGCTGCCGGGCCTGATTGCGGGCGTGGCGGTGGGCAACGTGCTGCTGGGCGTGCCGTTCCACTTCGATGACACCCTGCGCGTGACCTACACCGGTTCGTTCTTCGGCCTGCTCACGCCGTTCGCGCTCATCGCCGGCCTCGTCAGCGTGGCCATGCTGGTGTCGCACGGTGCGGCCATGCTGGTCATCAAGACCGACGGCCCGGTGGCCGAACGTGCCGCGCGCTACGGCAGCATCGCCGCGCTCATCAGCTTCGTGCTGTTCGCCGTGGCGGGCGTCTGGGTGGCCTTCGGCCTGCCCGGCTACCAGATCACCTCGCAGGTGGTGACCGATGGCCCGACCAACCCGCTGCTGAAGACCGCAGCGATCGGCACCGCTGCCGGTGGCTGGCTGCGCAACTACAGCAGCATTCCGGCCACGATCGTGTTCCCGGTGCTGGGCCTGCTGGGGGCGCTGGCCAGTGCGGTGCTGCTGCGTGCACGCCGCGGCGGCCTGGCCTTCATCGCCTCGGGCGCCTCCATCGCCGGCATCATCCTCACCGTCGGCTTCGCCATCTTCCCCTTCCTGCTGCCGTCCTCCAGCCAGCCCACCTCCAGCCTGACCGTCTGGGACAGCTCGTCCAGCCACCTCACGCTGTGGATCATGCTGCTGGCCACGGCCATCTTCCTGCCGATCATCCTCGCCTACACCACCTGGGTGTACCGCGTGCTGAAGGGCAAGACGACGGTTGAAGAGATGGGCGACAACCCGAACGCGTATTGATGGATTGCATTCGTGCCGACCAACGGTCGGCACCCACCATGAGCACTCTGTGCCGGCCACGGCCGGCACATGCCCCGAACGAAGGAGATACGAGCATGTGGTATTTCGCCTGGATCCTCGGCACTGGCCTGGCCTCCACCGTGGCCATCCTCAACGGCATGTGGTTCGAATCGCGCGAGCGGAACCGCCTCGAGAAAGAAAACAGTCGCTGAGCTGTAAAAAAGCCTTGCCGCCTTGGCCTTCACACGGTATCTTAGGCGGCTCCTTCGGGGTGTAGCTCAGTCTGGTAGAGCGCTACGTTCGGGACGTAGAGGTCGCAGGTTCGAATCCTGTCTCCCCGACCACTTCGGTGGTCGCATTGAAGCCTGGTGAAGTCTTCCAGGCTTTTTTGTTCCCTGAAGGGTTCCATTGCTTCGGCAGTGTGAAGAAACACCATTTACCCCTTGCCGCCATCGGGGTGAATGGATAGAATAGGCGGCTCCCTTCGGGGTGTAGCTCAGTCTGGTAGAGCGCTACGTTCGGGACGTAGAGGTCGCAGGTTCGAATCCTGTCTCCCCGACCACTTTGGTGGTCACCAAGAAGCCTGGAAGACGACAGTCCTCCGGGTTTTTTTGTGCCTGTCGCCCGGGCCTGCAACGGGGCAAGGGAGCCGCCCTGCCCCGCCGCGTTCCTTCAGCAGGGCCGCACGTTCAGGCTGGCATACATGGCCAGCGCCCGGCAGGCCTGCATCAGCCCCTCCACGATGCGCTCGCCCACATCCTGGTCCGGCCCGCCATCCTGCCGCGCCCGCTCGGCCGCCAGCAGGATGTCATGCACGGTGCGCAGCCCCACCAGCGCACAATCCAGATCGGCCAGCGCGATGCGCCGGCCTGGGGCCAGCTGCCGCTCTGGCCAGGGGCGGCCATCGGATGCGCCGCCGCTGTCGATGCCACGCAACTGCGCGACGAAGGTGATGGGCTCGCCTGCCACATCGGCATTGGCCGGCGCGTGACCGGTGGGCGGGAAGGAAGTATCAGACGTCTTCATGGGCATTCTCCATGCAAGGAAAACAGTGAAGCCGCCGCAGAAAAGCGGCGGGCGATACGTGGCTGCAAAAACCCGGCTGACTTCGTTCGGGCGGATGTGCTTGCGCACACCCCCACGCACCGCCCGCCATGGAACGCGAACGGAATGCCAGCCGGCGCCGCGCGAAGCGACGCCGGCTGGCAAGCGTATACAACAAGTCAGCTCGGGTTTTGCAGTCCCGGCCACCCTTTTCCGGTGGCATGCGAAGGTGTAAACGCCAACGCACGATGTGCCAATGGGCAAACGCGCCACTGCAACAATTCGTACGATTCGCGACATTGTTGCACAGCGTCTGCGGGCGTCCAGAACCTAGGGGCGCAAAGGCTTGGCAATGTTAAGCCGCAAGCGACGTTGTGCCGCGCGGCAAGATGGGGGACGTGCGGATTACGTCACCCTGCGCGCGGTGGCGACGCTTCGCGCGAGGGTCAGGACTGGCCGTGGTTGTGCTCAGCCCTTGGAGTGAGGATCGGTCACCGGCAACAGGTGGTGGCTGGCTAGATCCATTTCGACGCGGTGAACTCGCTCTACCTGCGCGTCATCGCAGGGATCGAATACGCCTGGAACCGAGACGATGACCGTACCCAGGCCATCAATCGGGTGGACGGCATTCGCGTCGCATATCTGCGCGTGGGCGATCTGCGCGGGCACGAAGCCCATCCAACCGAAGAATTCCCGGTGTTGATACAGGCGCCGGTCAAATTGATAGGCCACAAGGCCCTTATCGGGAGTTTCGGCTTTGACGTCCGTGCAGGCGAACGCAGGCTTCACCTCCTTTACCAAGCAAATCATCGCGTTGAGCATGATCGACGAGACGGCTTCTCCGAAAGGCTCAATCCCACTTATCCTAAAGTAGCTAGAGCCGTTTCTCGGATTCAACGAAAGAACTACAACCCCAGGCTTGCGCCAGTCCCGATTGTTGTCAACGTTACTCAGAATGATGGAGGCACCGAGCTCTTCATAATCACCAAATCGAGTGCGAAGGCCTTCAATCTTTTTCTCCATTTTCATCAGGATCGCCTCTGAATCCTTTAGCGACACCGTCTTCTCCTCCCGGCTGGAAGGAAGCGCGTACCAGTCTGTCATCGAAGGACAAATCCTTGCCAGGCCCTTGGTAACGTTCACAGCCATAGTCAGAACCTGCTCCGGTGATCGCGACCCCGGTGTTGTGCAGAAGTTGGTTTGCGCATCGATAATCATAGACCTCCTCCCGAGAAGGGCTCGTATCTGCAGATCACGGGGTCGACACGGCCAAGAGCGATGGCAGCTTGCATCGTCCGTGCCTGCATAAAACACCACAAGAGCTTCGCTTGCGGACCGGCAATAGCAATTGCAGCGCGCTGTCTCATCATCTCGTCCCTAAAGGGAACAAAAACACCATCCTCCACAAAGTTGTACTTTGGCCTCCCTTTCTCATCCAGAAACTGCTCATACCTCCCCTTCGCCTCCACCACCGTGCAGTCCTTCAACCAGAAGCCATCAAACTCACAGGCGTTGAAGTGCCACTCCTGCACGGTACGGGAGAACCCGTCGCGCTCAAGGTAGTCAAACAGTGTATCCACCGAGAACAACCGCCGATCTGGATCGGCCTTGTCCGCCACCATGAATCCAAATCGCAGCGGCGCCGAGCGCAGGTTGGCAATGTACAGCTGGTACTCGTAGTTGATCAGATTGTCTTGGGTAACGAAGCGCGGGGTGATCGGTGGACCAATGAACCCCTCCTTCAGCAGGCACTCGTTGCACGCGGTCTCGTCGGGCATCTGCGAGCAGTCCACCTCCCGCGCCTTGGCCGTCGGCTCAGCGCGCGCATCCGGTTTGGCTTCACCGCGCACCCGCCGCTGGATACCGCCCACTACATCGCGGATGCCGTCGGCCACGTCACCGGTGGTTGGCCCGCCATAGGGATCCACCGGGTTGCCGTCTTCATCCACGCTGCCGTTACCGCCTCCCATGCCGGGCCCAAGCCAAGGCCGCAGGCCGATGATTCTGGTGCCCATCGTTGCTCCTAGTGTCCTGCCAGATTCGACAGCAGATCCGCCGCTGCCAGATTCGGGTTCTTTGCGCTGCGCATCCAGATATCCGCTGCTGGGACAGCCCGCAGACCGCGCGCCCATGCCACGTCCGCCTTCACCCAGCGCACCAGCACCGGCAGGTGGGTAATACGCAGCACATAGGCCGCGTGGTCATGGCTCTTCACAACGTCGTCCATCAGCGCCGCATCGCTCAGATGGCCGACCTGGCGGGGGTACTCCGCGCGGATCTCCCGGCACAACAGCGGGAAGAACGTGGAGGGATCAGGCAGGCGCAGCAGGGCTTCCTGTTCCTTTGTAATCTCAAACATCAGCCGGCCTCCGTTGCATGCAGCGCTTCGCGATCCAGGGTGTAGCGCTCGCCCAGCATCTGGAAACGCCATTGCCGCAGCGGGCCCATCAACTGCCTGCGCTGCTGCAGGGTGAAGGCGGCCTGCAGGCGCAGGAACACGCGGCCATCCCAGTAGCGCAGCAGTGCCAGCGTGCCGTTGGGGCGGCGCAGGTCCAGGCAGGTTTCCAGGTGCTGGTACACCGCCTCAAAGCCGGCGTCGCTGCGCAGCCAGGCCACTACGGGCCTGTCCCGTTCCAGCGCGCGAAGCCATCCATCCACCTGGGTGTGGGCCTGTGCGGGCAACTGCAGCAGCCACGGGCCGGCGGATGCGTGGGCGGCCTCGGGCTGGCGCGCAAGCAGTGCGCGGTGTGGCAGGTCCTGCGCGTACCAGGCCAGCGCTTTCGGCGTATCGGCATAGGCTGCGGCATCGACAATGGCGTATCGGTTCATCAGCGCCCCAGGAAGGTTGCGCCGGATTGGGCACCGGCCAACAGGCAGGCCTCGCACACCGGCGCCTTTTCAGCCGTCGGCGCGGCAGGCGCAAGCGCTGCGGGTGAAACCGCACCCGCCGCCTGCGTGGGCTGCGCCGCCGGCCCGCTGCCTGCGCCGCCGCCACCGCCCGCATCCACGAACACCAGGGACTGCTGCCCGGCGATGAGCGAGCACCCACACGACAGCTTGTCGCCGTCACGCGCCACCGGCTGGCCCTCAAATACCAGGGTGGAATCACCACTGACGATGGAGGCCACGACCTGATGTTTGGGGCAGGTGGCTTTGTCACCTACCCGCGCCACAGGCTTGCCCTCGATGTCGGTCGCAGGCGAACCGGTAATCACCCGGCCCCCGCCGCTGGTCGCATCCCCCACCACAATCAACGTCCTTGCCACCCCACCATCCTTCCGTACTGGATTCGGCCCGAACCTAGCAATGGCGCAAACAGCCTGCACTGGAGCGCAGCGAAGCGTGCCCTGCCGTTGGCTGGGCGTGCGCCAGGCAAACGCTGGAAACACAACGGATTCGCTGGACCAGAGCGGATTTCCGGGGTGCTGCGACAACGGACATCAGGATGTGCGGATCGCGACAGTCAGCGCCGGCAGGACCGGGCGCATCGCGCCACGTACAATGGCCACCTTTCCCCCACCCACCTCACCGGCACTGTCCGGTGCGGCGCTGCACGCCCACGTTGCGGCGTGCGCCACCTGCAAGGACCCCCGCATGACGTCCCCCACTTCGCCCTCACCCTCGCTGCTGCATGGCCGCCTGCTGGCCTTCGTTGCCATCCTGCTGGCGGCGGTCAACCTGCGTACGGCGGTCACCTCCATCACCCCGCTGCTGGACGTGCTGGGCCAGCAGTTCGGCTTCGGCACCACCATGACCGGCGTGCTGGGCATGCTACCCACGGCCTCGTTCGCACTGTTCGGCGTGACGACCCCGGCCGTGGCCCGGCGCCTGGGCCTGGAGCGCACCACGCTGCTGGCGATGACCCTGGCCATGGCCGGCCTGCTGCTGCGCTCCAGTGCGGGCAACGTCGGCACCCTGCTGCTCGGTTCGGTGATCGCGCTGGCCGGCATGGGCATCGGCAACGTGGTGGTGCCCCCGCTGGTGAAGCGCTACTTCGCCAACAAGGTGGGCACGATGAGCACGCTGTACATCAGCGTGCTGCAGCTGGGCACGATGACCCCGGCGCTGCTGGCGGTGCCGGTGGCCAATGCCGCTGGCTGGCGCGTGTCGCTGGGCATGTGGGCGCTGCTGGCCCTGGCCGCCGCCCTGCCCTGGTTGCTGCTGGCCAAGCGTGCGCCCCGGCCGGTGCAGGACAGCAGCGACCCCAGCGCACAGCCGCACGGCAAGGTCTGGCGCACGTCGCTGGGCTGGAGCATGACGCTGATGTTCGGCATGACCTCGCTGATGACCTATTCGATGTTCACCTGGCTGCCGCGCATCGTGGTCGAGGCCGGTGCCACGCCTGCGTTCGGTGGCGTGATGGTGGCGGTGTTTTCGGCGTTGGGCCTGCTGCCGTCGCTGGTCATCCCCTCGCTGGCGGTGCGCCTGCCGAACCCGTTCCCGCTGGTGCTGATCGGCTTCTTCGCGTTCGTCATCGCGTTCACCGGCCTGCTGCTGGCACCGCTGAAGGCGCCGCTGCTGTGGGCGGCGCTGCTGGGCGTGGGCCCGTCCACCTTCCCGCTGGCCCTGACCCTGATCAACCTGCGCACGCGCACCCCCACCGGGTCGGCGGCGCTGTCCGGCTTCATGCAGGGCGTGGGCTACAGCTTCAGCTGCCTGGGGCCGTTCCTGGTGGGCTGGCTGCATACGGTCAGCAATGGCTGGGGACTGCCGTTCGGCTTCCTGTTCGGCTGCGCGGCGCTGATGCTGGGCGCGTCGTGGGTGGCGTGCAAGCCGCGCAAGCTGGAAGACCTCTGGTAGACCACCGCCGGGGTAAAGTCGAGCTTGCTCGACTGTTCCGGCAAAACGCAGTCGAGCAAGCTCGACTCTACACATCGCTTCGGCATCTGCTGACGTAGGGTGTCCAATCATGACGCGGAGGGGCTGCCGTTCTGGGCGGCTCCAGACCCCGGGTCAGGGCGCGGCGGCGCCCGGCGGACGCCTTGGGCGCCGCTGATAGACCTGAAAAAGTGTTTGGTTGTCAGGGAGTTGCGATGAGCTTGACCGGTCTGGCGGGACTATTGCGTCTTAGCGGTAAAGGCAGGCTCTGGCCACCTTGGGAGACGGCCAGGCACAGTTGGCATGTGATGTGCGTCACACTTTCAGCACATCGATGAAGGGATGCTAAGGGGGGTTCATGATTGTCCACCGTCCGCTGGCGCTCTGCGTCGGCCTGGCCTGCGCCGCGCTGGCGTTCGGGGCCCATGCCGCTTCGCCGCCACCCGCCGCCAGCCGCGCTGACCGGCTGGCCGAAATCGGCCACTACCGTGACCAGGCCCGCTGGGTCGATGCCTTGGCCGCCATCGAGCGCTCGCAGCTGCAGGAGCCCAACGATCCGCTGCTGTACAAGCTGCAGGTTCTGACCCTGGGCGATATCGGCAACGCCGACCGCGCCTGGCGCCTGTACCAGGCGCGGCCCGACCTGTTCGATGCCGACCAGAAGGCACGACTGGAAGCGAACTACATCGCCAAGCGGGTGAACTGGAGCCTGGCCTACGGCCAGAGCGAGGACAGCCGCCTGGACGAAGCCGAAGCATCGCTGGCGGAAATGGAGCAGTACGTGCAGCGCGATGGCAAGCCGCTGGCGCAGGCGCCCCTGCGCATCCGCATGGACCGCCTGATCCTGCTCAACCGCCTGTCACGCCATGCCCAGGTGCGCGACGAAGCGCGGGCCCTGCAGCAGGAAGGCCATGCCCTGCCCGACTACGTGCTGCCGGCAGTGGGCGATTCGATGATGGCCACCCAGCACCCGGACGAGGCGATTCCGCTGCTGGAAGCGGCAGTGAAGAACGATCCCTCGCGTTTCCAGTCGCGTTCCGAACTGGCCTATGCCTACCTCGAGACCGAGCAGGCCGAGAAGGCCATCGGCTACCTGGGGGCATGGCAGAAGGATGAGCCGGGATGGCGCTGGGGCGGCGGCAAGAGCCCCTATGCCAACTGGGCGCGCTACGAGGCCGACCTCAACCTGTCGATGATCCGCGCCTACAGCGGCGATCTGCCCACCGCACAGCGCGAGCTGGAAGCCCTGGTCGATGTCGGGCCCGGCAACGGTGGCCTGCAGACCGCACTGGGCAGCGTCTACCAGATGCGCGGCTGGCCACGCCGCGCGCTGGAGCGCCACCAGATGGCCTACACCCTCGACCCGCGCGACGTGTCGCCGCGGATCGGCATGTACGAATCCTACGTGCAGCTGCAGCGCGACGACCTCGCCCGGCCGCTGCATGACGATCTGCTCGAGCGTTACCCCAACCAGCCCTCGGTGCAGCGCATGGACCGCGACTGGCGCGCGCACCGCGGCTGGCAGCTGCAGGCCACGGTGGAAGGCGGCCGCAGTTCCGGCGGCGGCGGCAGTTCGCCGCTGGGCAACGACGACCTGCATTACGGCACCGAAGTCGCCTCGCCGATCCTCGACGACCGCTGGCGCCTGTTCGCCTTCGCTGACCGTCGTTCGGTGACCTTCCAGGACCAGAAGATCAACCCGCTGTGGATGGGCGCCGGTGCACGCTACCGCTTCGGCCGCGTCGATGCCGAGGCCGCCGTGCTGCGACCCAACGACAGCATCGGCGACACCGGCCTGCGCGGCGCCTTCGGCTGGCAGTTCAACGACCAGTGGCACGCTGGCGTGACCGCCGCGCGCAACGATCCGGAAGCCTCGATGCAGGCGCGCGTGTCGGGCATCACCGCCGACAGCGTGGCGGTGGCGGTGGATTACACCCGCAACGAGCGCACGCACTGGAGCCTGGGTGGCAGCCAGTTCCGCTACGACGACGGCAACCGCCGCGAGACCCTGAACACCGCGATCGAACAGCGCCTGCTGACCCGCCCGCGCGTGGTGGTCGACGGCCTCGGCAGCCTCTACACCAGCCGCGGTTCGCTCGACGATGCGCCCTACTTCAACCCCTCGCGTGACCGCTCGGTGGAAATCGGCCTGCGCATCGACCAGCAGCTGTGGCGCCACTACGAGCGCCACTTCCGGCACCGCCTGACAGTGTCCCTGGGCGACTACTGGCAGGAAGGGTTCGGCAGTTCGCTCATCCCCACGGTGGCCTATCGCCACGAGTGGCAGTTCGGCCAGGGCAGGATCCTGGAGTACGGCGTGAGCTGGTCGCGGCCGGTCTACGACGGCCAACGTGAACGTCACATCGGCTTCGATGCCGCGCTGCGCTGGGGAGAGTGAGATGGAACGGATGCTTCGAAACCTGATGACCGTGCTGCTGCTGGGGCTGGTGCTGCTGGCCCTGCCGGCCGCTGCCCAGGAGCGCGAGCTGGATTCGGCCGACAACGGCCTGCTGGTGCTGAGCTACCACGACATCCGCGACGATGTGCGTGAGAAGGGTGATGCCGATGCCTATGCGGTCAGCACGCAGAACTTCGCTGCGCACCTGGACTGGCTCAGCGCGCACGGCTACCACCCGATCTCGCTGTCGCAGCTGATCAAGGCCTCGCGCGGCGAAGCCCAACTGCCGCCGCGGCCGGTCCTGCTGACCTTCGATGATGGCCTGCGCAGCGTCTACAGCCGCGTCTACCCGCTGCTGCGCGCCTACAACTACCCGGCGCTGGTGGCGGTGATCACCGACTACGTCGACATGGCCCCGGGCCGCACCATCGACTACGGCTACCGCCCGTTCGGCCACGATGATTTCCTGACCTGGGACCAGCTGCGGGAAATGCAGGCCAGTGGCCTGATCGAACTGGCCAGCCACACCGACAACCAGCACCACGGCGTGCAGTCCAACCCGCAGGGCAACCAGACCCCGGCGGTGATCACCCGCACCTACGACCCGCAGACGCAGCGCTACGAGACCACGCAGCAGTATGAAAAGCGCCTGCGCGACGATCTCGCGCTGAGCGTCAAGCGCATCCAGAAGGAACTGGGCGTCACCCCGAAGGCCATCGTGTGGCCGTATGCGGCCTACAACCAGCTGAGCAACGATATCGCCGAACAACTGGGCATGCCGGTGTCGTTCGACCTGGAGGGCCGCAGCACCCCGGTCACTTCCGACCTGCATGGCCTGGCCCGCCTGCTGGTGACCAACAACCCGAACGTCAGCTCGCTCGCCTTCGAACTGCGCCGCAATGTCAGCCTGGATGGTACCCGTGCCCTGCAGATCGACCTGGATGCGGTCTACGACCCGGACCCGGCACAGCTGGCACGCAACCTCGACAAGCTGATCGACCGCGTCAAGACGGTGGGCCCGACCCACGTCTACCTGCAGGCCTTTGCCGACCCCGATGGCAACAACACCGCCGACGCGCTGTACTTCCCCAACCGCCACATGCCGATGCGCGCGGACCTGTTCAACCGCGTGGCGTGGCAGCTGAAGACCCGCGCCGGGGTGAAGGTCTACGCCTGGCTGCCAGTGCTGGGCTACGAGCTGCCCGATGCGGCACAGCGCACCGCGCTGGGCATCGCCAGCCCGGAACGCGACGGCATGTACCGCCTGGACTTCACCAAGCCGCAGGCGCGGCAGATCATCAAGGACATCTACGAAGACCTGGCGATCAACTCGTACTTCGAAGGCCTGCTGTTCCATGACGATGCCTATGTGCGCGACACCGAACTGGCGCAGCTGCCGCAGGAAGGCACCGATGGCGGCCGCACCCAGGCGCTGATCGACTTCACCCTGGAGCTGCGCGATACCGCCCAGCGCTGGCGGCCGAAGCTGGGCACCGTGCGCAACCTGTACGCGCAGCCGGTACTGGAACCGCAGAGCGCCAGCTGGTTCGCCCAGCGCCTGGACCTGTTCAACCACGCCTATGACCGTACCGCGCTGATGGCGATGCCGTGGATGGAAGGCAGCAAGCACCCCGAGCGCTGGCTGGACCGCCTGGTCACCGCCGTGCGCGCGCACGACCCCGAGCTGAAGCACACGCTGTTCGAGCTGCAGACCGTGGACTGGCGCACGCAGACGCCGATCAGCGGCCAGCGCCTGCGCGCGCAGGTACGCCGCCTGCAGGCGCAGGGCGTGCGCCATTTCGCGTGGTACCCGGACGATTTCATCGCCGACAAGCCGTCGACCACGGACGCGCGCGCCGCGATGTCCGCGCGCAACTTCCCGTACCCGGAGAAGTGACATGGACATGAGCCCCTGGCTGTATGCCCTGTTCCAGTTCGCCTTCTTCTACCCGATGGTGATGGCGTTCTTCTGGATGTCAGGCGGCCTTTACTACTTCTTCCGGCGCGAGCGGAAGTCGCGACCGCGCAATGATCCGCCGCCGATGGACAGCTACCCGTTCGCCACGCTGCTGATTCCCTGCCACAACGAATCGGACAACCTGGACGACACCATTGGCGCGGCGCTGGCGCAGCGCTATCCGGATTTCGAATTGATCGCCATCAACGATGGCAGCAGCGACGATACCGGCGCGCGCCTGGACGCACTGGCCGCCCTGCACCCGCGCCTGCGGGTGGTGCACCTGGACCGCAACCTGGGCAAGGCCAATGCGCTGCGCATGGGCGCCCTGGCCTCGCGCTCGGAGTACCTGGTGTGCATCGACGGCGATGCGATGCTGGAAGAGTACGCCATGCACTGGATGGTCTGGCACCTGACCAGCGGCCCGCGCGTGGGCGCGGTGACCGGCAACCCGCGCATCCGCAACCGCTCGACCCTGCTGGGCCGCCTGCAGGTGGCCGAGTTCTCCTCGATCATCGGCATGATCAAGCGCGCGCAGCGCGTATACGGTCGCATCTTCACTGTGTCCGGGGTGATTGCCGCGTTCCGTCGCACGGCACTGCACCGCATCGGCTACTGGGCCGACGACATGGTGACCGAGGACATCGACATCAGCTGGCGCCTGCAGCTGGACCACTGGGACATCCGCTACGAACCCAACGCACTGTGCTTCATCCTGATGCCGGAGACGCTGAAGGGCCTGTGGCGGCAGCGCCTGCGCTGGGCGCAGGGCGGCGTGGAAGTGCTGCTGCGGCATGGCGCATCGTTGTTCAGCTGGCGCAAGCGGCGCATGTGGGGCGTGCTGCTGGAGTACATCCTCAGCGTGTTCTGGGCGTACACCATGCTGCTGATCGTGGTGCTGTGGGCGCTGGGCAAGTTCATCCCGCTGCCGGCCCCGCTGTACATCGACACGCTGCTGCCGCAATGGCACGGCGTGATCCTGGCGCTGGTCTGCCTGCTGCAGTTCGCCAGCAGCCTGATCATCGATCGTCGTTACGAAACACACATTGGACGCAACTACTTCTGGGTCATCTGGTACCCCATGGCGTACTGGCTGATCAGCCTCTTCACCACCCTGGTGGCGTTGCCGAAGACGTTGTTCAAGCGCCGCGGCAAGCGTGCCACCTGGGTCAGCCCTGACCGGGGGATCCGATGAGCACCGTCCGCGGCACCACCAAGACAAAATCGTCCAACCGCTTCGATTCGCGGTTGATCCAGAAGTCGCGCCAGCAGCCGCGCCTGCAGCGCACGGCCTGGGGCTTCGTGACCCTGGCGTTCTGGGGTTTCTATTTCTACCTGTGGGCACCGCTGGTGACCCTGGTTTCATGGCTGCTGGGCGGGCATCTGGCCTACGTGCAGCTGTACCAGCACAGCCAGCACGTGGATCCGTTCGTGATGATCGCGCTGCCGGTGATCCTGGTCTGCTGCTCGCTGTTGCTGATCGCCTGGGCCGAGTACAACCGTTTCCGGTTTGGTGGCAAGGAGCGGCGTGCGCCGCGCGAGGATTCCAGCCGCCAGGACATCGCCCGCGCACTGGGTGCGAGCGATGCGCTGGCCGAGCAGCTGATGCATGCGAAGGCGGTGACGCTGCACATGGATGACAACGCACGGCCGGTGGGACTGACGCGGCAGCCGATGTTGTAAGGGGGGAGTGTTTTTTTGCAGGGCTTGCAGCCCTGCACCTGCCGAATCAACGTCAACGTCAAATGCCTGCATTCCGTGGGATGGCGGGGCGGTGGCTGTTGGTGGGTGCCGACCGTTGGTCGGCACATCTGTCAGATGTCGAATGAATCATCCACGCATGGCGTGGATCTACTGGCAACGGTGGCTGTTGGTGGGTGCCGACCGTTGGTCGGCACATCTGTCAGATATCGAATGAATCATCCACGCATGGCGTGGATCTACTGGCAACGGCGGCTGTTGGTGGGTGCCGACCGTTGGTCGGCACATCTGTCAGATATCGAATGAATCATCCACGCATGGCGTGGATCTACTGGCAACGGCGGCTGTTGGTGGGTGCCGACCGTTGGTCGGCACATCTGTCAGATATCGAATGAATCA
>NZ_JASGBW010000017.1:0-100438 GCF_030053215.1 Stenotrophomonas sp. PFBMAA-4
TGATTCATTCGATGTCTGACAGATGTTTCGACCAAGGTCGACACCTACCAACCGCCTGTGGCAGTAGATCCACGCCATGCGTGGATGATTCATTCGATATCTGACAGATGTGCCGACCAACGGTCGGCACCCACCAACAGCGCGCGGAAACTGTCAGAGGTGGGGCGGTGTGGGTGGGCAGGACCGTTGGCGCCATGGATGGGTTTACGGCGTGTCCTGACCACCCACACCGCCCCGCCATCCCACGGAATGCCGCTCCGGCTTTTGACGTTGACGTTGCTTTGGCCTGTAGCAGGTGCAGGGCTGCAAGCCCTGCCAGACAACCCCACCCTAGATGTCTGTCGGAGCCAACCCGTACCGCTCGGCGAAGCGCTTGCTGAAACTCGCCGCCGATCGATACCCCGCGCGTGCGGCCACCGTCTTCAGTGGCAGGTCCGTCGTGTACAGCAGCGTCATGCCATGTGCCAGCCGCGCTTCGGTCAGCAACTGCCGCAGGCTGGTGCGCTCGGCCGCCAGGCGACGGCGCAGGGTCGCGCCGCTCAGCGCGAACTGGTCTTCAACGTCGCGCGACTGCCAGTCCCGCGCTGGCTCGGCCGCGATGCGGTCGCGGATCTGTTCGCCCAGGCTCGGTGCCTGCGGCAGCAGCAGGTTGCCGTGGCCCTGCCGGCACCACGCCAGTACCAGCTCGGCCAGGGCCAGCCGTGCGTCGCTGTAGTGCCCATCCTGCAGCGCCTGGCGCCAGCGCCGCAGCACCGTGCCGTGGTCGTCCAGGCGTGGCTGCGCGATCGCATCGCCAGCGGCCGGCAACGCTTCGCTCCACAACGTGCGCGCCGCGCCCAGCACTTCCGCACACAACGGCACGATGGCACTGAGGTAACGGCCGGTGCCCGCATCGGGCGTGTTGACCACATCGATCCGGCAGCGCTGGGTGAACAACAGCATGTCGCCGGCGTGTGCGGTCAGCGACTGGTGCGCCGTGCGTACCTGCTTGCTGCCTTCCAGCAGGATGACGAAATGCGGTTGCGGAATGTCCACCGAGCTGGCGCCGTGTTCGCGGCGCGCGGTGATGCAGGCATAGCCTTCGGCGCGGTCGCAGCCGGCCAGGCTGGCCATCTCCGCCAGCAGGGCGACGGCCGGTGGCAGCATCGCGGTCATGACAGGTGGGCTCCCAGCAGTCTGCCAATGCCGGCGGCGGCGGCCATCGCCAGCGCGCCCCAGAACATCACCCGCACGGCACCGCGCACCGGCGGCGCACCACCGGCACGGGCGGCCATCGCGCCGGTCAGGCACAGGCCGAGCAGGGTGCTGGCAGTGGTAGCCACGGTGACCTGCGCCGCGCTGGAGAACAGGGCGGTCAGCACCGGCAGCGCGGCGCCGCAGGTGAAGGCACCGGCCGAGGCGAGGGCGGCCTGCAGCGGGCGCGCGCGCAGGGTGTCGGTAATGCCGAGTTCGTCGCGCGCGTGCGCGCCCAGCGCGTCATGTGCGGTCAGCTGTTCGGCCACCTGCCGGGCCAGTGTCGGCTCCAGGCCCCGATGGCGGTAGATCGCGGTCAGCTCGTCCAGTTCGCTGTGCGGGTCTTCGTGCAGTTCGCGCATTTCCACGGCCAGGTCGGCCGCTTCGGTGTCGGCCTGGGTCTGCACCGACACGTATTCGCCGGCGGCCATCGACATGGCACCGGCAACGGTGCCGGCCACGCCGGTGGCCAGGATCGTGCTGGCCGAGGCACCGCTGGCGGCCACGCCCACCACCAGGCCGGCCACCGAGACGATGCCGTCATTGGCTCCCAGTACGGCCGCGCGCAGCCAGCCCACGCGATCGGCGCGGTGCAGTTCCGGGTGTCGTGAATGGCGGCTCATGGCCTGAGTGTACGGGGGTCAAGAGGTCGTCGGTAGGATGCTGAAACCCGTCACCGTCGCATGCTGCGAAGGGCCACCACGCTATAGTGCGCCCTTGCGATGGAAGGCCCCCAGCCCCACATCCCCTGCCACTGTCCAGCGAGTCCTCCCCTTGTCGAGCCCCAGCCACGTCGCCGATACGCCCATTACCGACCGCTCGGAGCTGGTCGAGGTGCTTGCCTCCGGCGAAAAGCCCCGTGCGCAGTGGCGCATCGGTACCGAGCACGAGAAGTTCGGGTTCCGCCTGGACGACCTGCGCCCGCCGACCTTCGAAGGCGAGCGTGGCATCGAAGCCCTGCTCAACGGCCTGACCCGCTTCGGCTGGGAGCCGGTGCAGGAGAACGGCAACACCATCGCACTGCTGCGTGACAACGCCTCGGTGACGCTGGAGCCGGCCGGCCAGCTGGAACTGTCCGGCGCGGCGCTGGAGACCATCCACCAGACCTGCGTGGAAACCGGCACCCACTTGAATGAAGTGGCACAGGTGGCCGGCGAACTGCAGCTGGGCTTCCTCGGCATGGGCTTCCAGCCGAAGTGGCGCCGCGATGAAATGCCGTGGATGCCCAAGGGCCGCTACAAGATCATGCGTTCGTACATGCCCAAGGTCGGTTCGCTGGGCCTGGACATGATGACCCGCACGTCCACTGTGCAGGTGAACCTGGATTACGCCACCGAAGCGGACATGGTGAAGAAGTTCCGCGTGTCGCTGGCGCTGCAGCCGATCGCCACCGCGCTGTTCGCCGATTCGCCGTTCACCGAAGGCAAGCCGAACGGCTACCTGAGCTACCGCTCGCACATCTGGACCGACACCGACGCCGACCGCACCGGCATGCTCGACTTCGTGTTCGAGGATGGCTTTGGCTACGAGCGCTATGTCGATTACCTGCTCGACGTGCCGATGTACTTCTCCTACCGCGATGGCATCTACCACGACGCCAGCGGGCAGAGCTTCCGTGATTTCATGCAGGGCAAGCTGCCGGTGCTGCCCGGTGCGCTGCCGACGCTGCGCGACTGGTCGGACCACATGACCACCGCCTTCCCGGAAGTGCGCCTGAAGAAGTACCTGGAAATGCGCGGTGCCGACGGTGGCCCGTGGAGCCGGCTGTGTGCGCTGCCGGCGTTCTGGGTGGGCCTGCTGTACGACGACACCGCGCTGGATGCTGCCTGGGACCTGGTGCGTGATTTCAGCCTGGCCGAGCGCCACGCGCTGCGCGACGGTGTGCCGAAGCATGCCATGGGCCTGCCGTTCCGCAACGGCACCGTGCGCGACCTGGCCCGTGAAGCGGTGAAGATTTCCGTGGAAGGCCTCAAGCGCCGCGCCGCGCGCAATGCCGATGGCCAGGACGAAAGCAAGTTCCTGGACGTGCTGCAGGAAATCGTCGAGTCGGGCCTGACCCCGGCCGAGCGCAAGCTGGCGCTGTTCCATGGCCGCTGGCATGGCGACGTGGACCCGGTGTTCCGCGAGTTTGCCTATTGATCGCGTTGCGTGGCCGCCGGGCATGGCCCGGCGCTACCGGCCCTTGCCATGAGCCAGTTCATCTTGTTCGAGCAGAATCCTGCCGCAGAGGGAACAGGGCGGGATGAAATGGCGTCAGCGCGGAACAGTGACTTCCTGGTTGGGGTTGCCGACCTCTACTTCCCTGGGGCGGAACAGGTAGTCAGTTGCGCCGCAGTTGCCGGGGATGCCAGTGATCTGATCAACGACGTCTACCTGCGCATCAGATCCAACTCGGATGTGGAAGGCTCGCGTATCGCCCGGCTGGTGAAGCGTGCGTTCGAGATGAACATCGGGTTCGTGCTCTGGGCTGGATCGGACTACAGGGATCTGCCCGCCATAGGGTCCTATGCGGACTTTCTGCGGGCGCTGGCGGAGCAGGCTGAGCAACAGCCCGTTGACGTCTTCATGAAATGCATTCCGCATCGTGTCGGTTGATTTGACTGGCCTGACCGTGTCAGCCGGCTGTGCGCCATGAAAAAACCCCGGCATTGCCGGGGTTTTTTCGTTCCATGACTGCGGCGATCAGGCCTTGATGGTGGCCATGTCGATCACGAAGCGGTAGCGCACATCGTTCTTCGCCATGCGCTCCCAGGCCTGGTTCACGTCCTTGATGTTGATCACTTCAACATCGCTGACGATGCCGTGCTCGGCACAGAAGTCCATCATTTCCTGGGTTTCGGCCATGCCGCCGATCGCAGAGCCGGTGACGTGCTTGCGGCCGAAGATGACCGTGCCGCCCATCAGCGGCGGGTCCAGCTCGGTGATGACGCCGACCAGGCACATGGTGGCATCGCGCTTGAGCAGGCTCATGTACGGGTTGGTGTCGTGGCTGACCGGCACCGTGTTGAGCAGGAAGTCGAAGCTGTTGGCGTGGGCCTTCATCTGCTCGGCGTCGCGCGAGACCAGTACTTCGTCGGCGCCCAGGCGCTTGGCGTCGGCACCCTTTTCCGGGGTGGTGGTGATCATCACCACGGTGGCGCCCATCGCCTTGGCGAACTTCACGCCCATGTGGCCGAGGCCACCCAGGCCGATCACGCCCACCTTCTGGCCCGGGCCGACCTTCC
This sequence comes from Stenotrophomonas sp. PFBMAA-4, assembly GCF_030053215.1. Taxonomy (NCBI): domain Bacteria; kingdom Pseudomonadati; phylum Pseudomonadota; class Gammaproteobacteria; order Lysobacterales; family Lysobacteraceae; genus Stenotrophomonas; species Stenotrophomonas sp. PFBMAA-4. The sequence goes on from NZ_JASGBW010000017.1 coordinate 4,458, forward strand.
AGTGGCGCAGCGGCGAGTAGGTGGTGATGCCGGCGCACAGCAGCGGTGCGGCCGCCTTCAGGTCCAGCTTCTCGGACACCTTTACCACGAAGCGCTGCTCGACCACGATGTGGTCGGAGTAGCCGCCCATGGTCAGCTCGCCGGTGTTGCGGTCGTGGCTGTTGTAGGTGTAGGTCGGGCCCTTTTCGCAGTACTGCTCCAGGTCGTGGTCGCAGGCATCGCAATGGCGGCAGGAATCGACCATGCAGCCAACGCCGGCGAAATCGCCGACCTTCAGGGTGGTGACGGACGGGCCGACTTCGACCACGCGGCCGATGATCTCGTGGCCGGGCACCATCGGGTATTCGGCGCCGCCCCAATCGTCGCGGGCCTGGTGCAGGTCGGAATGGCAGATGCCGCTGTACAGCACTTCGATGCGGATGTCGTTGGCGCCAACGGCGCGGCGTTCGAAGGTGAAGGGCTCAAGCGGGGCGGTGTTGGTGCGTACCGCATAACCATGGGCGAGGGACATGGGGAATCCTTGGCGGGGTTTGTCGAAAGGCGCTTTACAATACGCCCCTCATAACGGCCTACAAAGCCCGGATATCGGCATGATTCATCAAGGCAGACTGCACAATCATGGCCACTGACAATCTTTCGCACCTGGCCGCCTTCGCCGCGGTGGCGCGCCATCGCAGCTTCCGCAAGGCCGGCGGCGAGCTGACCCTGTCGACCTCGGCGGTGAGCTATGCGATCCGCGCGCTGGAAGAGCGGCTGGGCGTGGGCCTGTTCCACCGCACCACCCGCAGCGTGGCCCTGACCGAGGCTGGGCAGCGCCTGCTGGACCGGCTGCAGCCGGCGCTGGGCCAGGTGCATGACGCGCTGGAAGAAATGAACCAGTTCAGGGACAGCCCGACCGGCCTGCTGCGCATCAACGCGGCCCGCTCGGCGGTGCCGAACCAGCTTGGCCCGCGGCTGACCCGCTTCCTGCGCGCGCACCCGGACGTGCGCCTGGAGTTGACCGAGAACGACGGGCTGGTGGACATCGTGGCCGAAGGTTTTGATGCCGGCGTGCGCCTGCACGAGTTCGTGCCCGAGGACATGGTGGCGGTGCCGTTGGGGCGGGCGCTGCACGGCATGATCGTGGCCTCGCCTGAGTACCTGCGCCAGCACCCGGCGCCGCAGCATCCGCGCGACCTGCTGCAGCACGAATGCATCCGCTTCCGCTTCGCCAGCGGGCACCTGTACAAGTGGCAGTTCGACCGTGATGGGCAGTCGCTGGAAATCGATGTGCGCGGGCGGCTGACGCTGAGCGAGCAGACCACCATCATCCGCGCGGTGCTCGATGGGTTCGGCCTGGCCTACGTGCTGGAAGATGCCGCGCGCCCGCACCTCGAGGCCGGGACGATGGTGGCGGTGCTGCAGGACTGGAGCGAACCGTTTCCCGGCTTCGTGCTGTATTACCCGAAGCAGCGGCAGATGGCGTCGGCGCTGCGTGCGTTCGTGGACATGCTGCGGGAGTGATGCGACGGCATCCACGCATGGCGTGGATCTACCGGGTGCGCGCATCCACGCATGGCGTGGATCTACTGGCGCACGCGCATCCGCGCATGGCGTGGATCTACTGGGTGCGCGCATCCACGCCCTGCGGTGATGCAGTAGATCCACGCCATGCGTGGATGGCAGGCCCCGATCATTCCACCAACGCGTCATACCCCAACCCGACGAACTGGATCAGGCAGAACCCATGCCCGAACGGATCGGCCAGCACCGCCAGCCGTCCCCAGCGACGCTCGCTCACCGGCAGTTCGATCACCGCGCCTGCAGCCACCGCGCGTGACAGCGCGACGTTGATGTCTTCCACCACCCAATCCAGGTGCACTGGCGTCCAGTGCCGCTCGAAATCGCGCACGTCGCCCTCATCGGTAGCCACGCTGCCCTCGTCGCTCTGCAGCAGGTACAGCGGGGTGGGGCCGCCGAGCAGTTCCAGCGCGCCCGCCCCCAGGCGGCGGCCGGCATGCAGGCCGAACGCTGCAACGTAGAACGCTTCGGCAGCGGCCAGGTCGGGCACATCGATGTTGACGATGAAGGTGCGGGCGGGGGAGTCCATGGCAGGGGTCTGCGGAGGCCGGTTGCACGCAGTCTAGACCTGCTGGAGCAGGCTGCGGGTTCATCTGCCGGGTGAATTCAGGCAAGGTAGGTGGCTCCCCATGAAAAGGACATCCATGAGCAGATTGACCGACATCGAACAGGCGACCGGCCAGGCATTCCCGCCGCTGTTCCAGCAGCTGCATGACGCAGGTCGGTTGAGCTGGGGTGGCAGCCATCCGCAGTGGTCCGAAACGGTGTTCCCCACGCTGCAGGACGACCCGCCGGTGCTGCTGTATGCGCAGGAATACGAGCCGCTGGAGCACGACGAGCTGCTGGAGGCGTGGCAGGAGCTCACGGCCGAGGATCACTACAATCCCCTGCGCGCGGACCTGCAGCTGCTGCCGTTCGCACGCACCGGGGCAGGTGACAGCTACTGCTTCTGGACCAATGCCCCCGGCTTTGACGAGCCGCCGGTCGTGCTGGTGTGGCATGACGATGATCGTGCCGATGTTCTGGCCGCCAACTACCAGGACTTCGTGTTCCGCAAGATGGTTGAAGCGGTGGCCGAATATGAGCGGCCGTACTCGCTGCTGTCGCATGGCGAGCTGGCCGTGAACCTGCAGCGCTGGTTGCAGAACCACCAGCCGGTTCTGCGCGCCGACCAGTACGCGGCAGTGGCGGCGCTGTTCGCGCGCGAGGGCGAAATTGCTGAAGGCGATATCACCGATGACGACGTGCAGGCGCTGGTACAGCAGGTGATCGGCTTCCCGCGGCTGGACGAGTCGTTCGCCTACGTGCGCGAGGACGCTTGAAGGCATGGGGTCAGATCCGCGCCTGGCGCGGCTCTGACCCCATGCCCGGTCAGCCCGCGACCGGGTAATCCAGATACCCTTCGCGGCCGCCGCCGTAGTAGGTATCGCGATCGGGGGTGGCCAGTGCGATGTCCTGCTGCAGCCGCGCGACCAGGTCCGGGTTGGAAATGAAGGGCTGGCCGAAGGCGGCGATATCGATGGTGCCTTCATCGACCAGGCGCAGCGCGTACTCACGGGTCATGCCGCCGGCCAGCAGCACCGTGCCGCCGTAGGCCTGCTTGAAGGCCTTCAGGAACGCCTCGCCGATGGCGCGCTCGCCATGCAGGTAGTTGTCATTCAGATGCACGTAGGCCAGCCCACGCTTGCCCAGTTCTTCGGCCAGGTACAGGTAGCTGGCCTCGTTTTCTGCATAGGCCGGCATGTCGAAGACCTGGCTGTTCGGCGCCAGGCGCACGCCGACGCGGTGCGCGCCGATGCGCGCGGCCATCGCATCCACGGTGTCCAGGATCAGCCGTGCGCGGTTGCGCAGCGACCCGCCGTACAGATCCTGCCGATCGTTGGTGAGCGGGTTGAGGAACTGCTCGAACAGGTAGCCATTGGCAGCATGCAGTTCGATGCCATCGAAGCCGGCGGCGATGGCATTCTCCGCGCCGCGCACGAAGTCGCTGACGATGCCCGGCACTTCCTCGGTGCGCAGGGCGCGCGGCGGGGTCGGGTCGACGCGGCCGCGGCTGCCATCGTCCAGGTACACGAACGCGAAGTACCTCGGATCGCTGCCCACCGCACGCGTACCGGCGCTGACCGGCTGGCCGCCGTCGGGCTGCAGCGAACTGTGCGACATGCGGCCGACGTGCCACAGCTGGGCGAAAATGGTGCCCTGCGCCGCGTGCACGGCGTCGGTCACCAGCTTCCAGCCCGCCACCTGTGCGTCCGACCAGATGCCGGGCACATCGACGTAGCCCTGGCCCTGCGGCGACACCGGCGTGCCTTCACTGATGATCAGGCCGGCACTGGCGCGCTGCTGGTAATACTCGGCGGTCAGCGCGTTGGCCACGGCGCCGGGGTTGCGCGCGCGGGTCATCGGCGCCATTGCGATGCGGTTGTGCAGCGGGGTTCCCGCCAGGTCGAAGGGGCGGAACAGCAGGTCGGTCATCTCGGTCATCTCGGTGTGGGGGAGGGCGCCCGCGGCGCCATGCACACAGGATGGAGTTGACATCGAGGCACATAAAGAGCTTCGATTTCCCATTTGGCGGGACATTATGTCCCCAATGGAGGCTGCAGATGCTGCCCGTGGAATCCCTGAACGGACTGGTGACCTTCGTCACCACGGCCCGTGCCAGCACCTTCACCGAAGCGGCCGAGGCGCTGGGCATCTCGCGCTCGGCGGTGGGCAAGGCCATCGCGCGGCTGGAGGCGCGGCTGGGCGTCCGCCTGTTCCATCGCACCACCCGGCGCATCTCGCTGACCACCGACGGCGAGGCCTACTACGCCTCGTGCGCAGCCGCGCTGGATGAGATCTCCGCCGCCGAGGCCTGCCTGGGCTCGGCCGCGCACCTGCCCAGCGGGCGCCTGCGCATCGACATGCCCTCGTCGTTCGGCCGCCTGGTGGTGATGCCGGTGCTGCTCAAGCTCTGCCAGCAGTACCCGGACCTGCAGCTGACGGTGACCTTCACCGACCACTTCGTCGACCCGATCGAGGAGGGCATCGATCTGCTGATCCGCTTTGGCGGCCTGCAGCAGGCCGAGCACCTGGTGGCGCGCCGGCTGGGCAGCCAGCGCCTGGTCACCTGTGCGGCGCCGTCCTACCTGCAGGCGCACGGCGTGCCGCGCAACGTGGACGAGCTGCGCCAGCACCGCAGCATCGTCGGCTACCGCCATGGCCAGCCGATGGCATGGCGGATCGGCCCGGACGGGGAGGGCTGCACCTTCATTCCCTCGGCCACCCACCAGCTCAACGATGGCGACGCGGTGATCGACGGTGCCATTGCCGGGCTCGGCATCTGCCAGATGCCGGTCTCGCTGGTGCGGCGGCACCTGCAGTCCGGCGCGCTGCAGTCGGTGTTGGACGACTGCATGCAGCGGCACATCGAGATCCACGCGCTGTGGCCACCCACCCGCCACCTGCGGCCGAAGGTGCGCTACGTGGTGGATGAGCTGACCCGGCTGGCGGAAGAAGGTCGGTTCGATTGAGCACACGGCATCACTAGTTCACGATCCGCGCGGACGTATATTCGCCGTCCTGTAGCGCTTGAAGTACCTCAGTCAGGAGCGCAATCAGGTTGCGCCCATGGGGCGGTGACGAAGTAGGCCGCCAAGCTGTCGATGGCCGGTGCAATGTCGTCTCGCCACGGCGGGCGCTGCGTTCGATCAGCAAACGACCCGGCGAGATGGGCCGGTGGCATCGAGAGGCCAGCCGATAGACGCTGTTTCCCTGATCGGCTGGAAAGGCTGGAGACCTGATGCGGGCACTGGTAGGCACGGCGCCCGGACGGAGGGCATGGGGACTTTCGCCATGTTGATGGGCGCAGGGGCGTCTTCCAGAATCCGATCAACCCCCGGGTGCTGTGCAGCCAGCCACAGCGCGCAGGGCCACGCTGGAACAGCGATGAGCCACGGGCCGGGTGCGTGCAACCGACAAGGAGGACAGCATGGAAAGACATGAATTCGAGGTGCGGCTGGATCGCCTGGAGCGCCGGGCACGTCGTGGGCATTTGCTAGCGGTGTCGATGTTCGTACTGGGTGCGTCGCTGGCGTTGGTCGGCACCAGCATGGCGACGCCCGATGCGGGCGTGGCGAAGGAGCTTCGGACCTACAAGTTGACAGTGCTCGACAGCGAGGGGCGCACGCGGGTGCAGATTGCCGAGGACGCCAGTAACATCGGCCGCAACTCGCGCGCGACCGGCATGACGATCTATGACGCAAAGGGGGATGAGCGCGGTGGCATTGGCACCATGGCAGATGGCAGTGCGGTGATGGCGCTGGATGCGCCGGTGGGCGTGGGCTACAAGGTGCGCGACCGTGCCGGCATGAGGGTTGCCGCCGACGGAACGGCGTTGATCACTGCTTTGTCCAACGAGGGCAGTTTTGCGGCCAGCCTGATCGCACAGGGCAGCCAGGGGCGGCTTGAGCTGAGCCGCAAGGACGCCACCGAGGGCGAGATCAGCACCCGCGTGCTGACCTTCGATAACGACGCCACAAAGGTCCAGAAGGCGCCGTAATGCAGTGGCCGCCTGCGTGGTAGATGCGCGAGCCGGTAACCGCCATGCGATCGAGCTCTGCGGGCTTCTTGTTGCTGGCGGGCAGAGTAACATCTGAATCTATTTATGATTCGCTAATGTTCTTGGCTGCGAAAGGTCCTGCCGTGTGCAGGACCGGCTGGGTATGTATACTATCCCCCAGTATAGTTCCGCAGGTGGCCGCCATGCCGCATTCCCCCGAAGAGAAGAAGAAGGTCCTGGCCCGCGTGCGCCGCATCCGCGGCCAGTGCGATGCGCTGGACCGCGCGCTGGAGGCGGGCGCCGACTGCGGGCCGGTGCTGCAGCAGATCGCCGCCATCCGTGGCGCGGTCAACGGGCTGATGTCCGAGGTGATGGAAGCCCACCTGCGCGAGGAATTCGGCCAGCCAGCCACTTCCGACGAACAACGCGCCGAACGCGTGCGCGAGATGAGCGGGCTGATCCGCTCGTACCTGAAATAAACAACGGCGCAACATAGCGCCGCCCATCCTGTTACTGCCTGTCTTTGGAGAGTCCGCCATGAAATCCCGTGCCGCCGTCGCCTTTGGTCCCGGCCAGCCGCTGCAGATCGTCGAGATCGACGTCGCCCCGCCGAAGGCTGGCGAAGTGCTGGTCAAGATCACCCACACCGGTGTCTGCCACACCGATGCGTTCACCCTGTCCGGCGATGACCCGGAAGGCCTGTTCCCGGTGGTGCTGGGCCATGAAGGCGCCGGCATCGTGGTGGAAGTGGGCGAGGGCGTGACCAGCGTCAAGCCGGGCGACCACGTGATTCCGCTGTACACCGCCGAGTGCGGCGAATGCCTGTTCTGCAAGAGCGGCAAGACCAACCTGTGCGTGTCGGTGCGCGCCACCCAGGGCAAGGGCGTGATGCCCGACGGCACCAGCCGCTTCAGCTACAACGGCGAGCCGATCTACCACTACATGGGCTGCTCGACCTTCAGCGAGTACACCGTGGTGGCCGAAGTCTCGCTGGCCAAGATCAACCCGGACGCGAACCCGGAACACGTCTGCCTGCTCGGCTGCGGCGTCACCACCGGCATCGGTGCGGTGCACAACACCGCCAAGGTGCAGGAAGGCGACAGCGTGGCCGTGTTCGGTCTCGGCGGCATCGGCCTGGCGGTCATCCAGGGTGCGCGCCAGGCCAAGGCCGGCCGCATCATCGCCGTGGACACCAACCCGTCCAAGTTCGAGCTGGCCCGTGAATTCGGCGCCACCGACTGCATCAACCCGAAGGACTTCGACAAGCCGATCCAGCAGGTCATCGTTGAAATGACCGCCTGGGGCGTGGACCACAGCTTCGAGTGCATCGGCAACACCAGCGTGATGCGTGCGGCGCTGGAATGCGCGCACCGTGGCTGGGGCCAGAGCGTGGTGATCGGCGTGGCCGGTGCCGGCCAGGAGATCTCCACCCGTCCGTTCCAGCTGGTCACCGGCCGCAAGTGGATGGGCACCGCCTTCGGCGGCGTGAAGGGCCGCAGCCAGCTGCCGGGCATGGTGGAAGACGCGATGAAGGGCGATATCGAGCTGGCCCCGTTCGTGACCCACACCATGGACCTGGACAAGATCAACGAAGCCTTCGACCTGATGCATGAAGGCAAGTCGATCCGCTCGGTCGTCCACTTCTGAATCACGCCAGGCGGCAGGCCGCGTGCCTGCCGCCGCTGGGAGCACTCCATGGAACGCATCGAACACCGCGCCTGTTTTGGCGGCTGGCAGGACGTCTACCGCCATCACTCGACCACCCTGGGCTGCGACATGCAGTTCGCCGTGTACCTGCCGCCGCAGGCCGCCACGCAGACGCTGCCGGTGCTGTACTGGCTGAGCGGGCTGACCTGCACCGAGCAGAACGTCATCACCAAGGCCGGCGCGCAACGCTACGCCGCTGAGCATGGCGTCATCCTGGTGGCGCCGGACACCAGCCCGCGCGGCGATGACGTGGCCGATGCCGATGGCTATGACCTGGGCAAGGGCGCCGGTTTCTACCTCAACGCCACCGAACAGCCCTGGGCGAAGCACTACCGCATGCACGACTATGTGGTGCAGGAGCTGCCGGCGCTGATCGAAGCGAACTTCCCGGCCAGCGATGCGCGCGCGATCAGCGGCCATTCGATGGGTGGGCATGGTGCGCTGGTGCTGGCGCTGCGCAACCCGGGGCGCTACCGCAGCGTGTCGGCGTTCTCGCCGATCGTCGCGCCCAGCCAGGTGCCGTGGGGCCAGAAGGCCTTCACCGCCTACCTGGGCAACAACCCGGCCGACTGGGCGCAGTGGGATGCCACCGCGCTGGTGGCCGATGCCAGCGAGCGCCTGCCGCTGCTGGTCGACCAGAGCGATGCGGATGAGTTCCTGCAGAACCAGTTGCAGCCCGAACGCCTGCAGCAGGCCTGCGAGGCCGTCGGCCACCCGCTGACCCTGCGCCTGCAGCCGGGCTATGACCACAGCTATTACTTCATCGCCAGCTTCATCGGCGAGCACATCGCCCACCACGCCCGCGCGCTGCACGCCTGAGTTGTAGAGCCGAGCCCATGCTCGGCTGGCCTTCGGTAGAGTCGAGCTTGCTCGACTGGGCAGCAGAGCAGCCGAGCGTGGGCTCGGCTCTACGGAAGCAGCAGCCGAGCGTTGGCTCGGCTCTACGGAAGCAGGCGGCCCGCCGCCACGCATGGCGTGGCGCTACCTGTCGTCGTCTTCTTCCGCTGCTTCACGGCCCTGCTGGCGGATCAGGGCTTCCTCGCGCGCATCGTTGATGGCGTGGCGCACGCTGTCCAGGTCGATGGTGGATTCATCGTGCACGAAGGTGCCGGTCAGCTCGCTGTCCGGCAGCAGGTTGCCCGCCTCGAACAGCGCCCACATTTCCTCGCCATACCAAGTGTCCAGCAGTTCGGGGGCGAAACGGCCCAGGTAGGCGGTGAGGTTGTTGACGTCCCGCAGCAGCATGCTGCGCGCGGCGTTGTTGCCACCGGCACTGACCACCTGGGGGAAATCGATCACCACCGGGCCATCGGGACCGACCAGCACGTTGTACGGCGACAGGTCGCCATGGATCAGGCCGCAGCACAGCATGCGCACCACCTGGCGGACCAGGATCTGGTGGAACTGGCGGGCCTGTTCTGGCTCCAGCACCACCTCGCCCAGGCGGGCGGCGGAGAAACCGTCGGCATCGGTGACCAGCTCCATCACCAGCACGCCGTGGAAGTAGCCGTACGGCTCGGGCACACGCACGCCGGCATCGCGCAACAGGTACAGCGCGTCCACCTCGGTGTTCTTCCAGGCCGTTTCCTGCTGCTTGCGGCCGTACTTGCTGGCCTTGCCCACCGCACGCGCCTCGCGGCTGCCGCGCACCTTGCGGCCTTCCTGGTACTGCACGCGCTGCTGGAAGCTGCGCTGGGCCATGTCCTTGTAGACCTTGGCGCAGCGCACGTCGTCGCCGCTGCGTACCACGTACACGGCCGCTTCCTTGCCGCTCTTGAGCGGGCGAAGCACTTCATCGATCACGCCGTCGTCGATCAGCGCACGCAGTCCTTCAGGAGTTTTCACGGGGTCTCGGGGCGGCCGGCGCGGAGGCGCTTGCTGGGATGGGGAGGGATTTTCGCATTTACAGGTCGCGGCTGCCCAGCGGGAGTCGCCGGGCGGATCCGCCTTTTCCAAAGCGGATCACGCCGCAGCAGGCGTGTGCTGCGGTATGGTGCGCGCATACGGCCTTGCGGATGGGGGTAGTGCATGCCGGTAGTGCTGGCGCTGCTGTACCTGTTTTGCCACGGGTTGGTCGTGGCGTTCTGGCCTAGGACGGCCGGTGGCGGTTCGTTTGGCTTCCTGACCGCGGCCCCCTTGCTGGCCGCAGCCGCCTGCCTGTGGCGGGCGCAACGTGACCGGGCGGCGCTGGGGTGGCGTGCCACCGCGCTGGCCCTGCTGCTCTGGGCCGGCGGCATGGGTTTCAACATGCTCGATGCGCTCAGCGCCGGTCGGGCCAACATCACCCCCAGCGTGAGCCTGCTGCTGTATGTGCTGTATGGCGTGCCGCTGGTGTTCATCCTCGCCCGGGCCCGGCGCGAGCGCTGGACCATCAGCCTCATCGACGGCCTGATGGCCGCCCTGCTGGGGGTGCTGTTCTTCGTGCACACGCAGTCCTTCGCCGACCGCATCGACGTCGACGTGCGCGCGCTGGCCAACATGCAGCACATGTTCGACATCCAGAACCTGTGCATCGCCGCCTTCGCCGTGGTGCGCTGGCTGGCCGGCGATGTGCCGGAGCGGCGGGTGTTCTTCCGTGCGCTGGCCCTGTACGCGCTGGGCTACCTGCTGGTGGCGTTCTACATCAACCATTACACCGCCGAGCAGTCCTTCGGCGCCTACAACGATCTGCTGATCGACATGCCGTTCCTGCTGCTGGCCCTGCTTGCACTGCGTCAGGCGCCGGCCCGGGGCGTGGTGCTGCACCCGCGGCTGTCGCGGCTGGTGCAGGCGGGTGGGCCGATGATCCTGCCTTTGCTGCTGCTGGTGGTCGGCACGTTGGTGGTGGACCACGCGCGGCCGCTGGCGCTGGCTGGGTTCGTAGTGGCCACGCTGGGCTTCAGCCTGCGCAGCACCCTGCTGCAGATCGATCTGCTGGAACGCCAGGCCGGGCTGGACCAGCTGGCGCGGCAGGATGGCCTGACCGGCGTTGCCAACCGGCGCCAGTTCGACACGGTGCTGCAGGCCGAGTGGAACCGCGCCCGCCGCAGCGGCACCGAGCTGGCCCTGCTGCTGGTGGATATCGACCACTTCAAGGCGTTCAACGACCAGCACGGCCACCCGGCCGGCGACCGATGCCTGCGCGCCGTGGCGGCCGTGCTGCAGGCCACCGCGGGGCGCGCGGCCGACAGCGTGGCGCGCTATGGCGGCGAGGAATTCGCGGTGATCGTGCCGGGCAGTCCGCTGTCGGGCGTACTGGCGCTGGCCGAGCGGCTGCGCCTGGCAGTGGAAGCGTTGAGCCTGCCCGAAGGCCCGGTCAGCATCAGCATCGGCGTGGCTTACCTGCACCCGCCGGCCACGGCCAGCGCCGACCAGCTGCTGGCCGACGCCGATGCCGGGCTGTACGCCGCCAAGCGTGCCGGCCGCAACCAGGTGACCCTGCACGCCCGGGTGCTGGACGATGAGAGTGGCGAAGAAGGCGTGATCGACTGCTGAGGCGTTGCCGGCCTGGCGGTCAGACAGGCCTGGCAACGACGCCGGGTCTGTGCGTGGCGTGTCAGTCGGCCGTGAGAGTGATCTCGGCAATCTTGACGTCGTTTGCATCCCGCGCCAGCGCGATGATCTCCGCAGCGGTCATGCCGTTCACATCATCCTTGATGGGCACGATCGACGGATCCGGTTTGCCGACGAGATCGTAAGCGCTCTTCACGCCGCGCATGTTGAGCTTGAGCATCGCGACGGCCAGCACCGCCTGTTCGGCAGGAGGCAGGGCATCGATCATGGCCGCGAAGCTGCTGCTGGCCGCTTCATCACTGCTCGCGTCGATGCGCGGCACTTCCTTGGCGATGGCGCTGCCGGCACACATTGCCAGCAGCAGGCCGGTACAGATCAGGGTCTTGCGCATGACAGCTCCTTGTCTCGGTTGATTGGACCACAATAGCGGCCCGGCACCGTGCGGGCAACGTGGGCGATGTCAGCCGCCGCGCGTCTCCACCAGCACCGGGCACGGCGCGTGGTCCAGCGTCCACTGCGCCACCGAGCTGTCGAGCAGGCGTTGCAGCCGTGACAGGTGGCGATGGCCGATCACGATCAGGTCGGCCTCCAGCTCGCGCGCCTGGGTGCTGATCACTTCGGCGGGATCGCCTGCCGTCAGCAGCGGGCGGGCATCGATGCCACGCTCGCGCAGCTGTGCGATGGCGTCCTGCAGCAGGCCCTCGGCCTTCGCCTGCTGGCGCGCCGCGGCGGGGTATTCGCGGCGGTCGGCGTCGCCGGCATCGGTGGGCAGGGCAAACTCCGGGTCGATCACGCAGAGCAGGTGGATGCGGCTGCGCGGCCCGGCAACGTGGGTGACCAGGTCCAGCAGGGCGTCGTGCTGGGGGCCGCCATCGAGGGCGACCAGCAGGGTGGTGAACATGGGGAGGCTCCTTGGCAGGCGGTGATGGTCGCCCATGCCGCGCCGCGCACCCATGCCGTGCGGCGCAGGCAATACCTGCATGGGATGCAATCGACTTTGGCCAAGGGTGTCGTAGAGTCATTCCATCTGCTGGAGACTGCCATGCCCTTGCCTGACCTGAACCTGCTGCTCGCCCTGGATGTCCTGCTGGACGAAGGCAGCGTCGCCGGTGCGGCACGCCGGATGAACCTCAGCGCCCCGGCCATGAGCCGTACCCTCGGGCGGATCCGCGAGGCGCTGGGCGATCCGGTGCTGGTGCGGGCCGGCCGCGGGCTGGCGCCGACCCCACGCGCGCTGGAGCTGCGCGAGCAGGTGCGCGATGTAATCGAGCAGGCGCACCGGGTGTTCCATGATGGCCGCGAAGTGGACATCCAGACCCTGGAGCACACCTTCAGCATCCGCGCCAACGATGTGTTCATCGGCAGCTACGGCGGCCGCCTGCGCGAGGTGTTCCGCCAGCAGGCGCCACGCTGCACGCTGCGCTTCATGCCTGAAGGCGATACCGACGATGATGCGATGGTGCAGGGCCGGATCGACCTGTTCATCAGCACCGCCGGCAAGCATGCACCGGAGACCAAGGTGCAGAACCTGTTCACCACGGCGCTGCTGGGCGCGGCCCGCGAGGATCATCCGTTGTTCGACGGGGACATCACCGCCGAGCGTTTCGCCGCCTGCGACCACATCGCCGTCTCGCGGCGGGGCATCGCCCATGGTCCGATCGATGATGAGCTGGCGCAGATGGGCCTGGCCCGACGGGTGGCGATGGTGATCCCCACCTTCCATGGCGCGATCTTCGCAGCGGCCGCGTCGGACCTGGTGCTGCCGCAGATGCCGAGCGTCATGCTCGATCGCATCGCTTACATGGGGCTGCCGCTGCGCATGTTCCCGCTGCCGGTATCGGTACGCACGGTTGCCCTGGTGCAGGCCTGGCACCCGCGCATGGACAACGACCCGGCACACCGCTGGCTGCGCCGCGCGATCAAGGCGATGTGCGACGCTGACGCCGTGTAGAGCCTGAAGGCGTGCCGACCAACGGTCGGCACCTACCAGAATCCTGTGCCGACCAACGGTCGGCACCTACCAGCCTCGTGTGCCGACCAACGGTCGGCACCTACCAGAATCGGCATCCGCCCGGATACGTGCGTCCCACGCACGGGTGGCATCGCACCCACGCCATTTTCCGCAGCAGTGGGCCTGCCTAGACTGCGCTCCCCACAGTCACCGAGCGCACGCCATGTCGCTTCACCTGCCGTGCGCTGCACGGATCGGCCGGCACCGATGAGCGCGGTCGCCTTGCCCCGGGCTTCCGCCGCGCCCTCTGCCCCCGCCTTCGACCGCCGCATTGTGGTCGGCCTGTGCGGCGTGCTGCTGGTGGTGCTGGTGTCGGGCTTCAACGAGAACATCACCAAGGTCGCGCTGGCCGACATCCGCGGCGCGATGGGCTTCAGCGTCGATGACGGCAGCTGGATCATCAGCGTGTACAGCGCGATGTCGGTCAGCGCGATGGCATTCGCGCCGTGGTGTGCGGTGACGTTCTCGCTGCGCCGCTTCGCCCTGGTGATGATTGCCGCCTTCATGCTGCTGGGCGTGCTGTGCCCGCTGGCACCGGACCTGCCGACCTTCCTGCTGCTGCGCGCGCTGCAGGGCCTGGCCGGTGGCGCGCTGCCGCCGCTGCTGATGAGCGTGGCGCTGCGCTTCCTGCCGCCGGGCATCAAGCTGTACGGCCTTGCCGGCTATGCACTGACCGCCACCTTCGGCCCAAGCATGGGCACGCCGCTGGCCGCGCTGTGGGTCGAGCACGCGGGCTGGCAGTTCGCGTTCTGGCAGATCGTGCCGTTCTGCGTGGCTGGCATGGCGATGGTCGGCTGGGGCCTGCCGCAGGACCCACTGCGGCTGGAGCGTTTTGCCCAGTTCAACGGCGTGGGCCTGGCCCTGGGGCTGCCCGCGCTGGTGATGCTGGTGCTGGGCCTGACCCAGGGCGCGCGCCTGAACTGGTTCGATTCACCGCTGATCACGGTGCTGCTGGGCGGTGGCGGCGGCCTGCTGGTGCTGTTCTTCATCAACGAATGGTTCCGCCCGCTGCCGTTCTTCAAGCTGCAGTTGCTGGCCCATCGCAATCTCAGCTATTCGCTGGTGACCTGCGTGGGCGTGCTGTTCGTGCTGCTGGCCGTCATTTCCATTCCCTCCGGCTACCTGGCCAGCGTGCAGGGTTACCGCCCGCTGCAGACCGCGCCGATGCTGCTGTGGGTGGCGCTGCCGCAGGTCATTGCGCTGCCGCTGGTGGCCACCCTGATGAACCAGCGTGCGGTGGATTGCCGCTGGGTGCAGGCGGCAGGGCTGTTGCTGCTGGCCGCGGCCTGCTTCCTCGGCGCGCACCTGGACGTGCAGTGGAACCGCGACAATTTCCTGTGGGTGCAACTGCTGCAGGTGGTGGCACAGCCGATGGCGGTGCTGCCGTTGCTGCTGCTGGCCACCACCGGCCTTGCGCCGCAGGACGGCCCCTATGCCTCGGCCTGGTTCAACACCGTCAAGGGCTTTTCCGCAGTGTTCGCCGGCGGCGTGCTCGACGCGGTCGGGCAGTCGCGCCGCCACCTCCATTCCACCGCGCTGGTGGACCACCTCGGCAACCAGCCGTGGCTGCCGGCCAGCGCCGATCTGCCCGCCCGCCTGCACGCCCAGGTACAGGCGCTGACCTCGGCCGACCTGTACTGGCTGGTCGCGCTGGTGGCCCTGGGCTGCCTGCCGCTGCTGCCGTGGGCGACCCGCGTCCATCCGCCACGTGCCGTGGCCTGACCCCACTTTTCAAGGACTCCCCCGCATGAGCCTCAACAAGACAACCCTCAATACCGGCCTTGCGCTGGGCGTGCTGGCGCTGGCCATCGGCGGCTGGCTGCTGCTGCGCGACGGCCGCTACCAGCGCACCGACAACGCCTACGTCAATGCTGATTTCACCGTGGTCGCACCGAAGGTGGCCGGCTTCGTCAGCAGCGTCGAGGTGCAGGACAACCAGGTGGTGAAGGCCGGCGACGTGCTGGCCCGCATCGACGACCGCGACTACCAGGTGGCGTTGCAGGCGGCACGCGCTGATCTGGCCAATGCGCGCGCGCAGCTGGCCAATGCGCAGGCTGCGCTGGCCCAGCAGGGCTCGCTGATCGAGCAGGCCCGGGCCAGCGTTGATGTCAGCCGCTCCGAGCTGACCCTGGCCAGCGCCGACCAGCAGCGCTACCGCGAACTGGCCCGCGATGGTGCCGGCACCGTGCAGAACGCGCAGCAGGCGCAGTCGAAGCAGGCCGTGGCCAGCGCGCACGTGCAGCAGGGCCAGGCCGCACTGAGCACCGCCCGCCAGCGCACCGGCATCCTCGCTGCCGGCGTGCAGTCGGCGCAGGCCGCCGTGCAGCGCGCCGAAGCGGCACAGGCACGCGCGGAGCTGGACCTTTCCCACACCGAGCTGCGCGCGCCCATCGATGGCGTGGTTGGCCGCCGTGCGGTGCGCGTGGGTGCTTACCTCACGCCGGGCACGGCAGTGGCGGCCGTCGTGCCGCTGCAGCGCGCCTTCGTGGTCGCCAACTTCCAGGAAACGCAGATGACCCGCATGCATGCCGGGCAGCCGGTGGAGCTGACGGTGGACGTGTTTCCCGGCACGCGGCTGCATGGCCACATCGACAGCATCGCCCCGGCCACCGGCGTGACCTTTGCCGCCGTTGCGCCGGAGAACGCCACCGGCAACTTCACCAAGGTGGTGCAGCGCATCCCGGTGAAGATCGTGCTGGAGCCGGGCCAGCCGCTGGCGGAGCAGCTGCGCGCCGGCATGTCGGTGGAGGCGCGCGTGGACCTGCAGGGCGGGGAGGGCGCATGAGCGCGCATCAGGTGGCGAAGACGCTGGCCAGCGCGGCACTGTGCCTGGCCGTGGCGGCCTGCACGATGGGCCCGGACTTCGTAAGGCCGCAGGCCCAGCTGCCGGCACAATGGCAGGGTGAAGCCGTGGCCACTGCGACGATCGACGACGATGCGGCGTGGTGGGCAGGCTTCGATGATCCTTTGCTTGGGCAGCTTGCGCAGCAGGTGCTGCAGTCCAACCTGGACCTGCAACTGGCGGCCAACCGCGTGCAGCAGAGCCGCGCGGCGCGTGGCATCAGCGCTGCCGACCGGCTGCCCTCGGTGGCGGCCAGCGCCAGCGGTGTGCGCGCACGCAACAGCGAGGTCGGCCTGAGCGATCCCTCCGGCAATGCGGGCCGCGAGGACTTCGGCCTGTTCCAGGCCGGCATCGGCCTGAGCTGGGAGTTGGACCTGTGGGGCCGCGTGCGCCGCCAGGTGGAAGCGGCCGACGCCCGCGTGCAGATGGCCGAGGAGGACGCGCATGCGGTGCGCATCGCGCTGCTGGCCGAAACCGCGCGCTCCTACCTGCAGCTGCGCGCGACCTCGCAGCTGCTGGCCATCACCGAAGACAACCTGGGCATTGCCGCCGACATCCAGCGCCTGACCGAGGCGCGCCAGCGCCAGGGCGTGGCCAGCACGCTGCAGGTCTCGAGCGCCGCGGCGCAGGTGGCCGCGCTGCAGGCACGTATCGCCCCGCTGCGGCACCGCCAGTCGCAGCTGCGCAACGCACTGGCCTTCCTGCTGGCCAGGCCACCGCAGGCACTGGATGCGCAGCTGCAGGACGTGCGTGCCGATTGGCCGGTGCTGCCGGCGGTGGCGGTGGGGCTGCCCAGTGAACTGGCCGAACGCCGGCCGGACATCCGCCGCGCCGAAGCGGCGTTGCATGCGGCCACCGCGAACATCGGCGTGGCCAAGGCCAGCTTCCTGCCGCGCATCACCTTGAATGGCGATGCCGGTTTCCAGGCAAAGCAGCTGGATGACCTGGACGGCTGGGATGCGCACCGTTTCAGCATCGGGCCGTCGATCAGCCTGCCGATCTTCCAAGGCGGGCGCCTGAAGGCCAACCTGGCGCTGAGCCGCCTGCAACAGCAGCAGTCGGCGCTGCAGTTCCAGCGCACGGTGCTGCAGGCCTGGCATGAAGTGGACGATGCCATCGACGGTTACGCGGCCGAGCAGCAGCGCAGCACGCAGCTGCAGGTGGCCGTTGCGCAGAGCGAAACCGCCCTGGGCGCCGCGCGCCGGCAGTACCAGGCCGGCGTGGTGGACATGCTGGATGTACTGAGTACCCAGCGCATCGCGCTGGACAACCAGGCGGCGCTGGCCAACAGCCAGGCCACGGCCGCCATCGCCCGGGTGGAGCTGTACCGCGCGCTGGGCGGTGGCTGGCAATGACATGAAAACGCCGGGCCATGCCCGGCGAAGGCGGGGGCCTCAACGCACGTCGCGCAGTTCCCAGTGGTGGCCGGCCAGCAGCCGCAGGCGCTGCTTGAACACGTCGCTGTCGATGCGGGTGGTGGCCACCAGGTTGATGCGCAGGTCCTTCTGCTCACCGGTAACGGTGGCGTCCGGGTCGGTCACGCCCCACTGCGGTTCCACCGCATCCGGGTCGGGCTGCTTGGCCTTCCAGCGTTCGAACAGGGTGCCGCTGCGCAGGGCGTCCTGCAGCTCCTCGGCGAAACCGCCGGCGCTCTGCGAATGGAAGGACAGGTCAGGGTCGTTGCCGCGGGCCTTGGACGGGTCGGGCAGGCTGATGTGGTACTGCGCAGGCATGGTTCGTCTCCTTGATGTGCGGCAAGGCTGGCACAGCCGCAGTGCAATGCTTGTGTACGCCACAACGGCTTATTCGAAGCGATGCGGCCCGTCGGCGAAGCCCACCGTCACCGCGCCCTTGCCGACGTTGACCATGCCGGTCAGGCTCATCACCGATTCGTACACGGCCACCGCCTGGCTGGCGCAGACGTCCTTCATCTGCGCATAGCCGGGCAGGGCCCGCAGTTCCTCCAGTTCGCCGCCGTAGCTGACGCACACGGTCGGGGTCATCAACCCACTGCGTACGCGCTGGCTGACCACGCCGAACAGCTTCTGCACGGCGTTGTCGAAGCCCTTGATCTTGGCCACCGGACCGGTTTCGCCACGGTAGCCGTGCAGCACCGGCTTGATGTCCAGCGCACTGCCCAGCGCCGCGCTGAGCAGGCCGACGCTGCGGTCGCCCTTGTGGCGGGCGCGGGCGCGCATGTAGTACAGGTCGCGGGTGACCATGTAGCCGTGCACGTTGCCGGACAGTTCTTCCAGCCGTTCGCGGATCTGCTGCACGCTGGCGCCACTGTCGCGCAGGCGCACCGCTTCCACCGCGGTCACCGCCTGGGCGGCGAACAGGTTCTGGGTATCCAGCACGCGCAGCGCGAATGGCGAGTTGTAGCCCGCCGCCTGGCGCACCGGCTTGTAGTCGTTGAGGATGGCGAAGCTGGCCTGCAGCGCGTTGTCGTGGATCGGACTGCGCGTCTTGGTGATGGTCATGCAGATCACGTGGTCGTAATCGATCACCAGCTGCTGCAGGAACAGATCGCGGATCTGGTTGACGCTGAAGGGGATGGTTTCGGCTTCGGCGCCATGCTCGGCCACGTGGGCGTGCAGGAAGCTGAGGGTGGCCTGCTCGTCACGGTGGTCGGCCAGCACCGCTTCGCCGATCCGCACGGTGATCGGCAGCAGCACGATGTTGTGCTCGGCAATGAAATCCTGCGGCAGGTCGCAGGCCGAATCGACGACGATTCCGATGCGCATCCGGCTCCCCCTCCAGGGCGGTTGTAGGTTCGGAATGTGAAAGCTATCGCAATTTTATCCGGGGCGCGCGAGGGAATCACGCCACGTCTTGTTCAGCGACTGCGCTGCGCCGCCACTGGAAGCGTTATCACGGCCTGCCAGTCCGGACGCTGCAGCAGGCCGGGGTCGGCCAGCACGGCGGCCATCATCGGGTGGGCATCGTTGCCCCAGAACAGTTCGCCATCGATGGACAGGGTCGGTACGCCGAAAATGCCACCGTCGATGGCCGCTTCGGTATTGCGGCGCAGCTGCTCCTTCACCGCGGGCTCGGCGCAGGCCGCCTGCACGTCGCTGATGCCCAGCCGCGCCGCCGGAATGCGCAGCGTCTCGGCACTGTCACCGGCATTGCCCTCGCGCCAGATCCAGTCGAACAGCACGTCCACCGCCTGGGGGCTGGCACCGGCGGCCAGGCACAGGCGCAGCGCGGCCAGCGGGTTGAACGGATGGGCGGGCGGGAAGCGCAGTGGCGTGCCTTCGGCCTGTGCGGTCCACAGCAGCTGCCGGTAGATGAAACGGCGCTTGGCCGGAATCTCGGCCGGGCCCAGGTTGCCCAGGTGGTGCAGCACCGCACCGAAGGCGATCGGCACCGGCTGGATGGCCGCGAACTGCGGCAGCTGCTTGACCTTCTGCCAGTGCAGGTAGGAATAAGGCGAGACGAAATCGAAATACCAGCGCAGGGTCGGCATCGGCGGATTCCTCGGGCGGTCAGGGGTGCGCGTTGTGCTGCAGGTAACGGTCACGCAGTTCGGTCTGGCGCGAGCGCATCGGCATGGCGCGTCCGCCCAGCCAGACCTGTTCGGCATAGTGCGCTACATCCAGCGGATCGCCTTCCCACAGCACCAGGTCGGCGCGCTTGCCCGGTTCGATGGTGCCGATCTGGTCGGCTACGCCCAGCACCTGGGCGGGCACCCGGGTCAGACCGGCCAGGCCATCGGCCCACGGCAGGCCATTGGCCACCGCGTTGCCGGCCAGCTGGCGCATCTTGCGCGCGTTGTGCGAAGCATCGTCGCGCTGGGCGAAGCTGACCGGCACGCCCGCACGCTGCAGGCGCGCGGCGTTTTCCAGGGTGGCGCCGATCTGGTCGAAGCTGGTGGGCAGGTTGCCCAGTGCATCGACGAACACCGGTACCTGCGCGGCCGCCAGGTCCGCCGCCATCTGCCAGGCCTCGGCACCGCCGGCGATGGCGATCTTCACCTTCTCGCGCGCGGCCCAGCGCAGCAGCTGGCGGATGTCGGCGGCACGGTCCACCTCCACCACGATGCGGCCCTGGCCGGCCAGGTAGCGGGCCAGGGTGCGGCGGCCCGCAGGCGTCAGCAGGGCATGCGGCGAATCGGCGGCAACCTGGCCGCGCGCTTCGTCCACCATCTGCTGCAGCAGCATCCACTGCGCCGCACGCGACTGTCCGGTCAGTTCCGAAGCGGCCGCGCCCAGGCGCAGGAACAGCGCACGCGGTCCGATCGGGTCGGCACTGCCATCCAGGCGCATCACCCCGCCCTGGCCGGCCACGAAGCCGCCGCCGGTGGCCGCCCCCAGCGCGGTGAAGCCGATGCCGTCCAGGCGCGCCACGGGAATCAGCACCGACGCCGGGTTGTAGGCGAGGGTGACGTCGAATTCCGGGCGCAGCGGCTGCTCGCCCAGCTTCAGCGTGCTGTCCACGGTGCTCGATTCACCGGAGACCTCCTCGATGCCGATCTCGGTGATGCCACCGAACAGCGCCGGAGTGAGCGGGCGGCCGTTGGCCTCGACCACCGCCACGCCGGCCGGAGCGGCCAGGGCGGGGCCGACGGCGCGGACCAGGCCGCCCTGCACCAGCACATCGGTGTTCTGCAGGCTGCCGCGCGCGCTGGCGGTGTGCACCGTGGCATTGCGCACCAGCAGGTCCTGCGCCGATGCAGTGCCGGCGATGCCTGCCAGCACCATGACGGTAGCGCCGAGCCATGCTCGGCGGCTGTTGTTCAACACGCCCATCAGCGCACCTCCTGGCCAAGCTGGAAATCCGAGCGCGGCAGCGTTTCCGGCGCGGTGCGGTCATACAACCGCCGCCCATCGACGAACACCTGTTCGGCCAGCGCATACGAACTGAAGGGATTGCCGTTCCACACCACCACGTCGGCCATCTTGCCGGCCTCCAGGGTGCCGGTCTGGCCTTCGATGCCCAGCGCCTTGGCGGCGTTGGCGGTCATCCAGGTGATGGCATGTTCCGGGGCGATGTCCGGCATGCGCGCGCGGCGCGCCGCCGCCATCACCTTGGCGGCCTCCTGGTTGAGGCGCTGGATGCCCTCGGGCGAGTCGGAATGGACGATGGCGCAGCTGTTCTTCGGCCGGGCCACCAGCGCGATGTTCTCGGCGATACCGTCGAAGGCTTCCATCTTGAAGCCCCACCAGTCGGCCCAGAGCGCGCCGCAGACGCCGTCGGCAGCCAGCCGGTCGGCCAGCTTGTAGGCTTCCACGCCGTGGTGGAAGGCGGCCACCTTGAAGCCGAATTCCTTGGCCAGGTCGAGCATGGTGGCCATCTCGTCGGCGCGGTAGCAGTGGATGTGCACGCGGATGTCGCCCTGGATGGCGCCGGCCAGCGTGTCCAGCTTGAGGTCGCGCTTGCCGCCGGCATCACCGGCGCTGTCACCCTTGTCGCTGCCGAACCAGCCCTTGCGCTTGGCCGGCTTGGGGCTGTTCTTGGCGATGTAGTCGGCCGCGTCGATGAAGGCGGCGCGGTAACCGGCCACGTTGCCCATGCGGGTGGCCGGGGCGGTGCCCTTGCCGCCATAGACGCGCTTGGGGTTCTCGCCGCAGGCCATCTTCAGGCCCCAGGGCGCACCGGGAAATTTCATCGCCTGGTAGGTGGTGGCCGGCACGTTCTTCAGCACCACGCCGCGGCCGCCGACCAGGTTGGCCGAACCGGGCAGCACCTGCATGCTGGTCACGCCGCCGGCCAGTGCGGCGGTGAAGCCCGGATCCTGCGGCCACACCGAATGCTCGGCCCAGACGTTGGCGGTGACCGGGGCGGTCATCTCGTTGCCGTCACTGTGGGCGCTGACCCCCGGGCTGGGGTACACGCCCAGGTGCGAATGCACGTCGATCAGGCCGGGGGTGACCCACTTGCCCTGCGCATCGATGCGGGCGATGCCGGCATCGGCCTGCAGCTGCGGACCGACGGCGACGATGCGGCCGTCGCGCAGCAGCACGTCGGCGTGCTCAAGGCGCTGGCCGGTGCCGGTCAGTACGGTGGCGTTCTGGATCAGCACCGGGCCATCGGGATGGGCCTGGTAGGTGCTGGGGTAGGGGTCGGCGACGAAGCGCGAGGCGCCCACCGCGGGGGCGGTGCACAGTGAGGCCAGCGCCAGGCCCAGCCCGGCGCGCAACAGCGTGGATGGCATGCAGATTCCCCTGGCAGGCGCGTGGATCCGCCGACGCTATCCGGCGCCGGGGGCGCTTGCCAAGTGACCTTGGGCACCCCGCAGGCGGCCCCAGGTGTAGGGCGGCGGGCACGCGCCTACAATGGCACCCCCACGCCGTACCGGATGCGCCATGAAGAGCAAGCAGGAAATCGTCGACAACTGGCTGCCACGCTATACCGGCGTGCCCCTGGACCAGTTCGGCCAGCACATCCTGCTGACCAACTTCGGCGGCTACCTGCACACCTTCGCCGAGCTGACCGGGGCGCCCATCGTCGGCCTGGACCGGCCGATGGCCAGTGCCACCTTCGATGACATCACCATGATCAACTTCGGCATGGGCAGCCCCAACGCCGCGATCATCATGGACCTGCTGTCGGCGGTGATGCCCAAGGCGGTGCTGTTCCTGGGCAAGTGCGGTGGGCTCAAGCGCAAGAACCAGCTGGGCGACCTGGTGCTGCCGATCGCCGCCATCCGTGGCGAGGGCACCTCCGGCGACTACCTGCCGCCGGAAGTCCCGGCGCTGCCGGCATTCGCCCTGCAGCGGGCGGTGTCCACGATGATCCGCGACCTGGGCCACGACTACTGGACCGGCACGGTCTACACCACCAACCGCCGGGTCTGGGAGCACGACGAGGCCTTCAAGGAGCGGCTGCGGGCAATGCGCTGCATGGCCATCGACATGGAAACGGCCACGGTGTTCGCCGCCGGCTTCGCCAACCACATCCCCAGCGGCGCCCTGCTGCTGGTGTCCGACCAGCCGATGATCCCCGACGGGGTCAAGACCGAGGCCTCCGATGCCAAGGTCAGCTCCCAGTTCGTGGAAAACCATATCCAGATCGGCATCGAGGCGCTTAAGCTTATCCGGCGCAACGGCAAGTCGGTCCGCCACCTGCGCTTTGACGAATGATGATGACGGCCTGGCGCGGCGCGCTGGCCCTGGAGAGCAGGTGATGGACGTTGCCGCGCAAGTGGTGGAATTCTGGAAGGAGGCGGGCCCGGCGAAGTGGTTCGCCCGCGATGATGCGTTCGACGCGCGGTTCCGCGAACTGTTCCTGGAGGAACACCATGCGGCGGCCTCGCGCGGGCGCGAACATTGGCTGGGCAGTGCCGAAGGCGCGCTGGCGCTGATGCTGCTGCTGGACCAGTTCCCGCGCAACTGCTTCCGTGGCACTGCCCATTCCTACGCCACCGATGGCCTGGCCCGGCATTACGCCATGCGTGCCATCGAGGAAGGCCTGGACCTGCAGCTGGTGCCCAAGCTGCGCGCCTTCATCTACCTGCCGTTCGAGCATTCCGAGGATCCGTTCGACCAGGATCGTTCGGTGGCCATGTTCGACGTGCTGGGTGACAAGGAATACCTGCAGTACGCCGAAGTGCACCGTGACGTCATCCGCCGCTTCGGGCGCTTCCCGCACCGCAACGCCGTGCTGGGCCGCATTCCCAGCCCGGAAGAACTGGATTTCCTCGCCGAAGGCGGGTTTGCAGGGTAGGTCCACGCCATGCGTGGATAAAAAAACGCCGGCATTCGCCGGCGTTTTTCGTAGGTTCCAACCGTGGCCGATCAGTACTTCGGCACGCCGTTGTCCACCTCGTCCGACCAGGCGTCAATGCCGCCGGTGACGTTGAACACCTTGGTGAAGCCCAGGGTGCGGAACTGCTCGGCGGCCTGCGCGCTGCGGCCACCGTGGTGGCACAGGAAGGCCAGCGGGGTGTCCTTGGGCAGGCCTTCCAGCTCGGCGCGGCCGTTGCCGTCGAAGCTCTTGAACGGCACGCCGACCGCGGCGATGGCGCGCTCGTCGGCCGGGCGCACGTCGACCAGGGTCACGTTGCCGGCGCGCACCAGGTCGTCGGCGTCTCGCACGCTGATTTCCTGCACGGGCTTGGGCGCGTTCGGGTTGTCGATGGCCAGGCCCTTGCCGCGGATGTCATCGACCCAGTCGATGGTGATGCCGTCGGCGCGGCGTGCGCTGGACAGGTCGAACTGCACGCGCAGGCCGTTGGATTCGGCAGCGATCGCGCTGTCATCGTGCGGGGCCAGCTGGAAGTTCGGCTGGAAGCGCGCATCGATGGTCAGCTGCAGCGAAGCGCCCGGTGCATCGGCCAGCGCACCCTTCAGCATTTCCACGGCGGCCGGGGTGACGGTGATGCGCGGCGGGGTGCGGTCCGGCGCGGCCAGGCCAAGCACGCTGCTCAGTTCGCCGCTGGCGGCCATCTGCAGGATGATGTCGCTGCCACCGACCAGTTCGCCGTCGATGTACAGCTGCGGGATGGTCGGCCAGTCGCCGTAGGCCTTGATGCCTTCACGGATTTCCTGGTCGGCCAGCACGTTGACGTGGGCGAAGTCGACGCCCAGGTCCTGCAGGGCGCCCACGGCCTTGGCCGAGAAGCCGCACTGCGGCATCGACGGCTGGCCCTTCATGAACAGCACGACGCGGTTGTCGTTGAGGAGGGATTCGATGCGCGAACGCAGGGCGGGATCGAGGGACATGGGCAGTCTAGGGTCCGTAAATTCGAATCACCCATTCTACGCCCCATGGCATCATGGGGCATGACCAACGCAGGAACATTGCATCGCATCCCGACCCGGCCGTGGCGCTGGCTGCCCTGGCTGGTGGCGTCGCAGGTGGCGGTGATCCTGGTCTGGGTGCTGGCCGGCTGGCGCTGGGGGCTGCCGTTGATGGTGGCCACCCACGCGCTGTTCATGGTGCCGGTGTTCCTGCCCAACAGCCGTTTCTACACGCCGGTGCTGGATCGTCTGGCCGACGCCGGCGACAGCGTGTGGCTGACGATCGACGATGGCCCCAGCGCGGAGACCCCGGCGCTGCTGGACCTGCTGGATCGGCACCAGGCGAAGGCGACTTTCTTCCTGGTCGGCGAGCGCGCATTGGCGCACCCGGTCCTGGTGGGGGAGATCCTGCGCCGCGGTCATGATCTGGGCAACCACAGCCACACCCACCCGCAGACCCGGTTCTGGCGGCTGGGCCCGGCGGCGATGCGTGCCGAGATTGAAGGCTGCCACCAGGCGCTGGAAGCGGTCAGCGGCCGCCCGGCGCGTTGGTACCGCTCGGTGGTGGGCATGACCAACCCGTTCGTGGCCCCGGTGCTGAAAAAGCTGGGCCTGGTGCGCGTGGGCTGGAGCGCGCGGGGCTACGACGGCGTCGGCTGCACCCCGCAGGGCGTGCTGGCGCGGTTGCTGCCGGACCTGCGCCCCGGCGCGATCGTGCTGTTGCATGAAGGTGCCGCGCACGGCCACAACCTGGCCATCATCGAACGCGTGCTGCAGGTGCTGGACGAGCGCGGTTTGAAGGCGCAGCTGCTCCATAACAATTCAGATTCCACTCCAGGTCAGGTCTAAGCACAAGCAGAAAGGCACTTGCCGGAACATGCTCGACGGCTACACCGGCGCATTCCCGTACGCGGGGGATGGACGCATGCCCTGCCCATCGACCCGAAGACACGTCCTAGCGGATTGAACCGTTCCGTATCTCTATAACGCGATCCGCGCTTCTGATGGTCTCAGGTCGATGCGCGATGATAATTCGAGTTGCAGAAGTGCTTGAGATGTAAGTGTTGATCTCCTTCTCATTTGCAATATCCAAGTGACTTGTAGCCTCATCGAGTACCAATATTCTAGGCTTCCTATAAAGTGACCTAGCCAACAGAATTCTCTGCTTCTGGCCGCCTGACAGGGAGGATCCCATGTCACGTACTATGGTTTCGTAGCCCATTGGCATACGAGTTATTTCACTGTGAACTTGGGCGGCCGCGGCTGCTTCATGAATTGCTGAGCTCTCCGCACCGATATCGAAGAATGAGATGTTGTCTGCGATGGATCCAAAGAAGAGTACATCTTCCTGCATCACAGTGCTCAACTGTTGCCTGTATGCAGGCAAGCCCATCTTTTGAATGTCAATTCCTCCCATCAGAATTCGGCCTTCGGTCGGACGTATTAGGCCGGTCAGCAGTTTTGCGAGTGTTGTTTTGCCACATCCAGAGGCTCCTGTGATGGCAATGCATTCGCCCTCTGATATTTTGAGAGAGCAATTTCGAAGAATCCACGGATCGTCTTCGGAATATCGGAAACTCACGTTCTCAATTTGAAGATCTGCAGAAGGGGTGGGGCCGCTGTAGGGGGAGTCTGGATTGATCTCTCTTGGCTCAAGCGCAATATCGGAAATTCTATCCACATGCATCCTGACAAGTCGCAGGTCGATTATTTTGTCGATCAATGCTGCGCCTCTGTTGATGAATAGCTCGGAATAGGAGACAACAACAACGAGAGAGCCTGCACTCATTCGTTGGTGGACTACCATCCATGCGCAAAAGCATATCAGCGCCACTCGCTGGAATCCAAATATCAGTTTGGAAAGTGCAGAGAAGTTCGCCAGCACTCTACCTATAGCCGCTTCATGATTCGCAATTTCGAACGTGGCATTGCTAATGCTGTTGTGGCGCTCTTGCTGATGGTTGCCCAATTTCAGCGTCTGGATGCCGCCAACAGCTTCGATCATCAGCGTTTGCTGTAGAGCCATTGAGGCCATTTGAAGCTCTTTCATTTGCCTGAGGCGACGAAAGCCAATTAGGCGCAATAACAGATAAATAGTAAAAGAAATTATGACAGATAGGGCTGCGATGGGGCTGTAGAGCGCCAATAGCAATAACGCCGAAAGAATCATGAGGCTGTCCAGCACAGACTCCAATGCGCCCACGGTAAGTGACTGCTGAATAGCGTTGATTGAAAGGAATCTTGATAACACCCCGCCCATGGTTCTTCGCTCAAAGAACGTTAGCGGAAGATTTAGTAGATGCCAAGAGAGATTTTTTACAAGGCGAGCGTTGAAGGACGCTCCGATGTTGGAAAGGAAGCGTCCTCTCACCGAAGAGATCGCCGATTGAACTACTACCAGGAATGCGAACGAACCTCCTGTCAGCGCCAATAAGTCTAGGTCGTTCGAGCCAAGAACATGATCGATTACCACCTGCATAATCAAAGGTGAAATCAGAGTCAGTAGTTCGAGTGATAAAGCTAAAGCGATCAGCTGGAATCCTGCTGCTTTGATTCCTTCAATTTTTCCAATTACTTGGCTGATCGACAGTCTTGATTTATCGGATTTTGCGGCGAATGAATGGCTGCGGCTAACCTCTAGGAGAACTCCCGTAAACTGTTTGCCGAATTCTTCGGCGGATACTTTAACTTCTCCGCGCGCTGGGTCGTGTACATAAAATTGAGATCCCTGTACTCTCTTGAGTACGACGAAGTGGCTGAGACCCCAGTGCAGGATGCAAGGTGAGCGAAGCCGCCTGACGTACGCTACCTCCGCTCGGACGGCGCGTGCCTCCAGTCCGAGTCTATCTGCGATGCTGATTATCTGAGAAAGGCTCGCGCCTCTAGATGAGATAGGATGGCGACGACGCAGTGCCGCCAAATCCAGATCATGACCGTGATATATCGCGATCATCGCGAGACAAGCTAGTCCGCACTCCGCCATCTCGCTTTGCTGGATGACCGGAAGGTGGTGTATGGAGCTCCTATTGAACAGGTTCTTCACTAGCTAATCGCTCCCATTATCAGCGTTAGCCTTGGCTGCTTCGGTGTGTGACGGAATAAGTAACTGATAGATGGGCTTTCTTTCAAGTATCAGGTCTGCTTCTACGGCACTGCCGGGACGAAGGTTGGGAGTGTCATCCTTGCTTCTGCCAAAATTCCCTAGTGGTGCGACCACGACCCTGAATGCGGGTTGTTCGAATTGCAGTCCCGCTTTAGCAGTGATTCCTGCAGGGGCAAATGGTACTTCACCAAGCTCAATTATCTTGGCCTTCTGAGCGCGCTGCATTCCTCCCGCTCCGTTGCCTTGGCGCATGTAGACGTCGTGATCTTTTCTAAGTTGTTCCATCGTTCGGGAATTCACCCAAAGCTCTGCATACAGGTTGTTTCCCTCCGGAGCAATGGAGAAAAGTCGTTGGCCCTCTCGTACCGACTCTCCAGTACTGAATCCGATGGCTGAGATCGTTCCTGACGCAACTGCCCTGATGACTATGGACCGCTGTGCGTCATTTCTCGCTATACTCTGTTCGATTTCCTTTATCCTTAGTTCAATTTCGTTGCGCTGATCTTGGGCCCTTGCTGGAAGTTCTAAGGCTAGTCCAATGGTGTCTCCCAGTTCGCGTCTTAGTCGCAATACTTCTCTGTCAGTTGATATTTTTCTCGAATCTGCGTCGAGCAATGTGTTTTCATACTGCCTAATCTGTATTTCGCTGAGTATCCTCTCCTTCCGCAGTGGTCGGATCCTCGTGAGGTTCTCCATGGCGATCTCGCTCTGCCTTGATCGCAGTTCAAACTCTCGCTCGGCCGCAGCCAGTTCCTGTTGAATAATGGCTATGCGTCCCTGTAGTACATTTCTCTCGCGCTCCATTGAGATGGATTTTTCAGCAGAAGATTCACGCAGGTGGATGACCTGTTCTTGCAGTGATTTGGCTACCTTTGATGTGACGTTGCCATCAGACGAAGAGCCACTCGGATCAGTCGAAATGATCATAACGACGTCTCCAAGGGATACGGATTGTCCTTCTGCAACGACTGTCTTTGAAATGGTTCCGGACGCCGGTGACAGAGTGGCATTGAGTCCTGAGGCGGGAATCATACGTCCAAGGGCCCGCTCCTTCCGATCTACGTTTCCAAAAAAAATCCCCGCAAGCACTGCGCAAAAGACGAAGAATGAAAAAGCTGCAGTGCCCCAGCCTAGCCTTGGTAGCGGAGGGCTGACACATCCATAGAAATCCTGTCGTGCTGCAGATACCGCCTCTTTACGAAAGAGCTGGGTAATGTCTTCGGCCGAAGATTCTGGATTTCCTTTCATCTCCACCTGATTCACAGTTCATTTGTCTGAAATTCACTTGTGGTCCCCTCAGGTACTGCGGGAGGTGATGCATGAGACCGACCAAGATATATCTCGCCTAGATGCTCTGCCGCGTTTTCAGGTGGAGCCACTTCTTCGAGTGATATTTCTTTCTCATCCGCCTTATGTGCGCCGAAATGTTGAATTCGGCACGTCGGGGCGCAGGCCCAAGCGGTACCACTCGAATACTTTATTTCAATGGTCCTGCGATGAAGGTTTGCAATGTCACTTCCGAGCGCCTTGGTGGACTGCAAATGGATTTTCCTTGCGTGTCCGTTGCCAACAAGTGCCACGATCCTGCTGTTGCCATTCCGCTCTGAAGTTATAATATTTCTAAGAATGGCTTCGCTTTGACCAGGGCCTTCACCGCCTACGGCCAGTATGTCAATTTTTGCGCCACCATTCTTCAATTGTTTAATCCTTGTGAGCATCCGTAACATCGCGGAGCTGGTCTTCCCGTCTTGGAAATCCCGGGTCCAGAACGAAGAGGAAAAAATTGCGTCATTCTCACCTCGCTTTGACTTGGCTTTCATGAACATATCAAGTGTTGGCTGCTCGCTTGGCGGGTATTCGATGCCAATCACTACTGGTGCGATTTTCGCAATGTTGCATGCAAGCTCCGCAATGAATCGGGGTGCTTCATCTGTTCCGTGTACTTCTCCGAAAATAATGACTCTTGGTGTGTCGATCCACGTTTTTTGAATGGCTTCACACTCTTGAACAGCTTGGTTTTCTTCGGTCTGGATTTTTAGTGAGGATGCTGCTGCGAATGTACAGAGTATCGTTGCCGCTACTGCTAGTTGGAAAGCTGAGACTCTCGCGCTCAAGGTTTTCCGATCCCTTTTTTTTCAACTTCGATCGACATTTTTTGCGTCGCGCTGAATCTTTCTGACTGTAGATAGTCGGAAAGCCTAGGCCACTGCGCAGGACTGAAGCTTATCCCGCTTTCGCGACATAAGAAGTCGCAGAATTCGCCAAGAATTGCTATCTCTGGACATCTCTCCTCAATCCACAGGAATTGCCCCTGTTCGTTAACTTCAAGAAATATGTAGTCTCCTTGTTTGTCTCTTACGAGATCAATGCACCCAAAACGTAGTTCCATAATGTCCATCAGACATCTGATCTTGTCCGCGATATCGTCCGGAATATCATACGGCTCGATAGAGACTTTGTTCAGAACATCAACTCGCCAATCTGATTTGGTGTCTTCTTGAGCTTGCGAGTCTATTCTTGCTGCGACAATTTTTGATCCAAAGAAATTTGCTCGAATCTCGTATTTCTTTTGAATTGTTTCTTGATAGATTCCTGGGCATAGCTCCAGTGCGCTGCTGTTTTCTAGCATCTCATTCGTAACTGGGGTCGTGTATTGAACGAGTGATCGATTGGATTCGTTCCAAAAGCCGGGGTGAAGGGGTTTGTATACTGCTCCGCCCTTCTGCTCTGATACGAATTTTCGAATTTCGCGCGCGCTGTTGCTCATCAGCGTCATAGGGATTTTCAGGCCCGAGCGCGCTGCTAGTGTCAATTGGCGAGCCTTGCTTCCGGCGACATAGTGAGCGGATAGCGGATTTATCCATGTGCAGCTTTCTGGGAGGTTGGCAATGAGGCCGGCACAGAACGACCGGCACTCACCGGCCACGTAGTGCAGATCGCCGGGGTGAACGCCACTTAGCTCGAAAACAGATGTGTTGGGTCTTCTCAGCCATATCGCAGTGGCGCTTTTCAAGTCGATAGCGTTTTCTTTGGCGGCGTTAGTCTCTCCGTAAATCATTGGTTGGGTAACGTCACCTGTCTTTGCTATCGAAATTGTTATGGGCTGTTGTGTTGGGAAGTTTGAGAAGTGAATGAGACGGAAGGGGATTTTTTGATGATCAAGTGCCCATGAGACTGCGTCCCCATGGATGTCTTCCTCGAATCCGACAATCAGGATTGTCATGGTTTAATGTCTCGTGCGATCAGCTTCAGTAGATCTGGCGGATATTCAAGAAAGGGGGGCATTGCCTTGCCGCCCCTTTCGTGTTCATTAGTTTTACGGTCAGCCGAACGTTGGCGGGATGTCGATGAAGTCATCGTTCTGAATGCACTGCATGGACGTATTACAGTTGGTGTTCCTGCCGCCGGACACCATCTCAATCTCCTCTTGGGTTAGTTCGCGCGCCACCTGTCGCCCGAGTACCCGTACGCTTTCGGAAGTCGTCATCTGCTTCATATCCTTTTGATAGCCCGCATTGGGCAATTTTTTTTGACATTTGGCCGATGGGCTGTCAATTGAATAGCGATATTGTTGACTCGTGCATTCATTTGCGATAGGCGTACGGCAACTGCCGCGGGCAGGCTGCTCTGCCAAGGTAGCCCGCCCTTACACGTGCGCATGTAGATAGCGCTGGCTCCAAGAAATTGTGTGGGGAGGGAACTGCAACGCGCATTGCGTTCTTCCAACTCCGCGGAATTGCTGAATTTTCTACATTAAGTTGATGGTGTCAGTCATGCCGTTTCAGACTTCCCTGCGGCTTGAACATCGCTGCATTAAACAGTGCAGGAGCCACGTAGCGCCGGACCGTCGGGAGGGCACCGCATGAGAATGGAATGCACGGATTAATGCCGTGCGTCGCTTTACGCCGAGTCGGAGATGTTCATCTGTTCTGGCTGGTGGTCATTCGCGACCCGCTGATGCGAGTCGCCGCGTCAAAGCGTCTCTATATGCGCTCTGCCACCAGCAGCCAGCTGTTGAACGGCGTACGCCCGTGCAGCGGCCGCACCTGGCCCACCCGCAACCCGGCTTCGGCCAGCGTCGCCCGCAGCCGTGCGGGGTCGGGATAATGCCGCGGCCGCGTACCCATCCAGCCCACCAGCCAGGCCAGGCGATCGGCCACGCGCGTGGTGCGGTCGCGGCGGTCGCCGGTGGCCAGCGGCGTGCGCAGCAGCAGGCTGCCCCCGGGGGCCACCCGTGCGCTGGCGGCGTTCAGCAGCGCCAGCTGCGGCTGCGCGTCCAGATACTGCAGCACGTCCAGCAGCAGCACGTGCCCGGCCTGCGCAGGCAGCGGCGCCTGCACGTCCAGGCAGTCGAAACGCACATCGTCCAGGCCGGCGCCGGCCCGCTGCGCGCGGGCGATCTTGCCGGCATCCACGTCCACGCCCAGGTAGGGCTGGCGGCGGCCGCGCTGGCGCAGCACGTGGGCGAACAGGCCCAGCCCGCAGCCCAGGTCGAGCAGCGGCAGGGCATCGTCGGGAAGGTGCTGCAGCACGCCGTCGTACAACGGGTCGCTGCCCAGCTTGCCGCGCGTGTAGTAGTAATCGCGGCGGTTGCCCCAGGCCTGCACCGGGCGGAACGCCTCGGCAATGGCCCGTGCCTGGCCGCGCTCCAGCGGCGAACAGTCCAGCGGTGTGCCGTTCCCTGGCAGGCCATCCATCGCTCAGTCCGTGCGCTGCAGCAGCTGCGTGGCCACGGGCAGGGCGCGTTCGGCCCACAACGCATACATCCGCGCGGACGGATGCAGGCCATCCCCGGCGATCATCGCCGGATCGGTGCCGTGCGTGCGGCTGATGTCGGTGATGTCGACCAAGGCCACGCCCCGCTGGGTGCTGATGACCTCGGCGGCGGCGTTGAACTCGTCGGTCTCGATCTCGACGCGGGCCAGGTCACGACCGCTGCCCGCACCGAAGGGCGTCGCGCCCCAGTCGGGGAAGGACAGCACCAGCACGCGGCTGGCATCGCCACCGGCAAAGCCGATCGCACGCTGCAGCAGCGCCCCGAACTGGTGGCGGTACTCGTCCAGCGCTCGCCCGCGGTACTGGTTGTTGACCCCGATCAGCAGGCTGACGAACCCAAACGGGCCCTGCGGTGCCGCCGCATCGATGCCAGCATCGAGCTCGTCGGTGGTCCAGCCGGTGGTGGCGATGGTCTGCGGGTCGGCCAGGTCCACGCCCTGCGCGCGCAGCGCCGCCGCCAGCTGGTGCGGCCAGCGGCCTTCGACCGCGACCGCCTCACCGATGGTGTACGAATCGCCCAGCGCCAGGAAGGACAGCGCCACGCTCAGGCCACCGAGCGGCGCGGCTTCAGCGGCACGACCTTGGTGGCGTCCTCGGCGCGGCGGGCCAGCACGCGGTCGATGCGCGCGAACACATCGCGCATCACCGAGGCTTCCGGCAGCAGGGTCACGCGGAAGTGGTGGCGGTAGGGCACGTTGAAGCTCGAACCCGGCACGACCAGCACGCCTTCGTCGTTCATCAGGTCCAGTGCGAAATTGTGGTCGTCGAAGCCCTTGGCGGCAGCACCGACCACGGCCGGGAACGCGTACAGGGCGCCGGCCGGGGCGACCAGCGACAGGTGTTCGCTGGCTTCGCAGGCCTCGATCACCGCGCGGCGGGTTTCATACAGGCGGCCGCCGGGGGCACACAGTCCGGAAATGGTGTCCGGGCCGTTCACCGCAGCGTCGATGGCGTACTGGCCCGGCACGTTGGCGCACAGGCGCAGTGCACTGAGCAGGTCCAGTGCGGCGCGGAACTCACCCAGGCGCGCATCGTCGCCACTGAGGTGGGCCCAGCCCACGCGCCAGCCGCAGGCACGGTGCACCTTGCTCAGGCCGCTGAAGGTCAGGCACGGATGGTCGCCGGCCAGCGGGGCGACCGGCTGGAACACCGCATCGTCATAGAGGATCTGGTCGTAGATCTCATCGACCAGCAGCAGCAGGTTGTGGCGGCGTGCGATCTCGACCACGCGCTCCAGCAGCTCGCGCGGGTAGCTGGCGCCGCTGGGGTTGTTCGGGTTGATCAGCACGATGGCGCGGGTGCGCGAGGACACCAGCGTCTCGATCTCGGTCGGGTCGGGCTGGAAGCCGTTCTCCGGCGCGCAGCGGTAGTACACCGGGCGGCCGTCGTTGAGGATGGCGGCGGCCGACCACAGCGGGTAGTCCGGCGAGGGCACCAGCACTTCGTCGCCCGGGTTCAGCAGGGCGCGCAGCGACAGGTCGATCAGCTCGCTGACGCCGTTGCCGACGAACACGCGGTCCGGGTGGGCATCGGGCGCACCACGGCGCGCATAGGCGGCGGCGATGGCTTCGCGGGCCACCGGCAGGCCCTGCTGGTGGGTGTACGGGTCGGTGCGGCCCATGTCATCGGCAATCGCGTGCTGCAGGTGCTCGGGCGCGCGGAAGCCGAAGTTGCCGGGGTTGCCGATGTTCAGCTTGATCAGCTTGCGGCCCTGCGCTTCCAGCTCCCGCGCTCGCCGGGCCAGTTCTCCGCGGATTTCGTAGCGCACTTCGGAAAGGCGCTCGCGGGTGGCCAGGGGCTTGTGCGACGTGGTGGACATGGGGGCTGGGCCGTCAAAAGGCATGGGGTTTCCATCCTACCGGAATTGCTGCAGTGCATGGCAAGGCGCCAGGGCCTGCCGTTGCTGGGCTGGCAGGGCATCGGGCCGGTTAGAATGGCGGCGATGACCCAGACCCCCGATTTCAACGCCCTGCAGACCATCGGCTGGCCCTGGCCGGGCCCGCCGCAGCAGGCCGACTGGCAGGCCGCCATGGCCGCACACCCGCAGGCCCGCCCGGCGCGGGTGATCGAACAGCACCGTACCCACTATGTGGTGGCCGACGGCCCGGACGCCTCGATCAAGGCCGAGTCGCTGCCGGAATGGCAGCGCCCGCGCTTCCCCAGCCACGAGCGGCCGGCGGTGGGTGATTGGGTGCTGCTGGACGGCATCCGCATCGTTGCGCTGCTGCCACGGCGTACCGCCATCAAGCGCGGCGCGGCTGGCGAGCATTACCACCAGCAGGTGATCGCGGCCAACATCGATACGGTGTTCATCGTCTGTGGCCTGGATGCCGACTTCAACCCGCGCCGCATCGAGCGCTACCTGCTGCTGGTCGGTGGCGGCGGTGCCGAACCGGTGGTGGTGCTGACCAAGGCCGACCAGACCGAGTACAGCGAAGACGCGCTGGCGGTGCTGGAGGAGCTGGAGATGCAGGGCATCGCGCTGCACGCGATCAACGGCCTGGATGCCGACAGCGTGTCTGTGCTGGAACCCTGGCTGGGCCCGGGCAGCACGGTGGTGCTGGTGGGTTCGTCGGGCGCCGGCAAATCCACGCTGACCAACACCCTGCTGGGCGAGCAGCGGATGAAGACCAATGCGGTGCGCGCCAACGATTCGCGCGGCCGCCACACCACCACCCACCGCGCGCTGATGCCGCTGCCGATGGGCGCGTGCCTGATCGATACGCCGGGCATGCGCGAGCTGAAGCCGACCGGCGAAGAAACACTGTCCGAAGGCGGCTTCGCCGACATCGAGGCACTGGCGGCGCAGTGCCGTTTCAACGACTGCATGCACCAGCAGGAGCCGGGCTGCGCCGTGCGCGCTGCCATCGATGCCGGTGAGATTGAAGAGAGCCGGCTGCAGAACTACTTCAAGCTGAAGGAAGAGGTGGCGGCTGCCGCTGCGAAGCTGGCCGTGCGCCAGGCCGAAACCGCGCAGGAGCGCGGCGGCAAGAAGGGCAAGGGCCAGCAGTTCCGCCCGGCGGGCAAGCCGCGCAGGCGATAGCACAGTGGCCGAGCATGGGCTCGGCCCTACAGTGGCTCCGCGGCGGAGTCATGCCCTGCGCCGGACACAGCAGGGCGTTATAGTCCGCCCATGGAAACGACCGCGACGCTGGACCATGACGTGGCCCACCATGCGGCGCTCGACGCGCGACTGGTCGAGGCCGTGGGCGGCATCCGCCTGCTGGGGCTGACCAGTTGGCCGGCAACGGTGCAGGCACCGTTCCTGGACAGCGTGGCCCGCGGCCAGCCGGTGCTGCCGAAGGTGGAGTACCCGAAACTGGATTTCAGCGAGGAGCGCCGCGCGCTGGCCGCCATTGCCGCCGAATGTGATCCCAGCCATCCGCTGGGCCACTACGTGCAGCAGTCCGCGCAGAGCTGGGACCTGGCCGCGCAGTTGTTGGAAAGCCTCGGCACCGCCGCCGTGGACCGCTGTTCGGTGCAGCTGTTCGGTGCGCCGGAACAGCCGTTGCCCGGCAACGGCCCTAGCACGCGCGAGGCCGCCCGCCATTTCATCCAGATCGCCAGCGAACTGGACAGCGAACTGCTGGCGCCGGAAGAACAGGTGCCGGTGTCGGCCATCGCCCTGCAGCTGCAGCTGCAGAACGACCTCGACGGCTTCTTTGAATCGCGCATCATCCAGGTGCAGCTGGACCCGGAACTGGTGTCCAAGGCGGCCGCTGGCCCGACCCGCATCCGCCTGCGTACCAGCGCACGTTTCAGCGCCTACGACCGCGCGCAGCTGTTCCACCACGAAGCGCTGGTGCATTCGCTCACCGCCTTGAATGGCCGCGAACAACCGGTGCTGCCCAGCCTGGCCCTGTCCTCGCCACGGGTGACCGCCACCCAGGAAGGCCTGGCCACGTTCGCCGAGCAGATCACCGGCAGCATCGACATCGAACGGCTGAAGCGCATCAGCCTGCGCACCGAAGCCATTGCGATGGCACGCGAAGGTGCGGATTTCATCGAGGTGTACCGCTATTTCTGCGAGGCCGGGCAGAATCCGGAAGAAAGCTTCGCCTCGGCGCAGCGCGTGTTCCGCGGCGTGCCGCCCAGCGGTGGCCTGGCCTTCACCAAGGACACGGTGTACCTGCGCGGGCTGGTGTCGGTGCATACCTTCTTCCGGCACATGCTGGCCGAGGATCGCCTGCAGGTCTGCCGCTGGTTGTTTGCCGGCAAGATGAGCCTGACCGATGCGATTGCCTTCGCACCGTTGTTCGAAAGTGGCGTGTTGAAGCCACCGCGCTGGCTGCCGCACTGGGTGAGCCGGGCGAACGGATTGGCGGGCATGCTGGCGTTCTCGTTGTTCGCCAACCGGATACGGATGGACCAGCTGGCGCCGGAGTAAAAGGCGTTGGTGTGGTTTCCACGCCTTCCTGATATCGGCTGGGAGGAGGCGGGTCACCCTGGTCAGGACACGCAAAATCCCCTCCATGGTGCTCGATGGCGCCATCCATGGCGCCAACGGTCCTGTCCAGGGTGACCCGCCTCCTCCAGACAGTTTCCTGCGGGCGCGGTGGAAATTCCCACCGAAGGAATTCGCAAGAGTCAAAAACAGAACCGGGATCCGACCCCGTGCCGACCAACGGTCGGCACCCACCAATAGCAGCAGGTTCCAACAGCTCGCAGGAAACTGTCGAAGGCGGGGTGGGTCCGGTTGCGGGGGCGTGAGCCGCATGGACGCGGCGACCGAGCTTACATGGACGTACTTGCAGCGTCCCCCGCAACCGGACCCACCCCGCCATCCCAGGGAATGCAGGCTTTTGCTTCTGAAGTTGCCGGCCAGCGGCCGGCACTACCGCTTCTGCAGGTGCAGGGCGCAGCCCTGCCGAAAAGCCCCACGAACGAGACGCGCGTCACTGCCCGCAACACCCGCGCCACTTCGTAAAAAACATTTCATCTTCCATTCGCATAGTGGCGGCGCGCCGTGCCGAGTCGCGGCGGACTCCCCCCATGCAATGGATCCACATGCAGACCCGACACCTCACGATCGCCGTGGCGATCGCGCTTTCCGCCGCCAGCGCGCATGCCGCTGAAACCACCGATGCCACCGCCGACGCCGCGCTGAGCGCACAGACGCTCGACACCGTGTCCGTCATCGGCCAGGGCGAAACCCGCCAGGTGCAGCGCATCACCGCCGTGGACAAGCAGGTACTGCCGCCGGGCACCAGCGGCCAGAAGATCCTCGACCGCCTGCCGGGCGTGTCGGTGCAGTCCAACGATGCCTTCGGTGCGAACGAAGAATCGCAGACCATCAGCCTGCGCGGCTTCGACAAGAGCCGCCTCGGCTACACGCTCGATGGCATCCCGCTGGGCGACAACAGCTACGGCAACTACAACGGCCTGAGCATCGCCCGCGCACTGATCGCCGAGAACCTCGCCGGTGCTGAACTGTCGCAGGGCATCGGTTCACTGGGCGTCGCCTCCACCAGCAACCTCGGCGGCACCATCCAGTACTTCTCGATGGACCCGTCCACTGAACTCGGCGGCCGTGCCAGCGTCACCGTGGGCGATGACAACCAGCGCCGCGGCTACCTGCGCGTGGATACCGGTGACATCAACGGCTTCTCGGCCTATGTCTCCGGCGTGCACCAGGACCAGGACATGTGGGCCGCGCCGTACCAGAACCAGACCACGCGCCAGTTCAACGCCAAGGCCGTGTGGAACGTGGGTGACCACCGCTTCGGCGCGTTCGTCGCCACCTCGCGCGCCAGCCAGGCCAACTACGCCTATCTCTCCAAGGACATGCTGGACCGCGGCCTGGGCTGGGACTGGAACATCTACGCGCCGGACTGGGACCGCGCCGTCGCGGCCGCCTGGTGCGCCCCCGGCACGCGCGATCCGGCCAAGTGCCAGTTCAGCGGCGGCGTCAACAGCATCGACGATGCCTACTACCAGAGCCGCGCGCTGCGCGATGACAACCTGTACTCGGTCGATGCCGACCTGCGCCTGGGCGAGCAGGGCCGCCTGAAGCTGGTGGCCTACCACCACGACAACCGTGGCCAGGGCCACTGGTGGGCGCCGGGCCAGCCGTCCTATCCGGGCACCGACCAGATGCTGCCGATCTCCATCCGCAGCACCAACTACACCATCAACCGCGATGGCCTGACCGCTGCACTGTCGTGGCAGGTGGGCATCCACGAGCTGGAAGCCGGTCTGTGGTACGAGCAGAACGACCACAACGTGTCGCGCAATTTCTACTACATCAGTGGGCCGTTCCTGGATGATCTGTACCTGAAGAACCCGGACCGCCTGCTGTTCAACCAGGACTTCGACATCCGCACGCAGCAGTTCTACGTGCAGGACCGCATGCGCTTCCTCGACCAGCGCCTGACCGTGGACGTGGGCATCAAGAGTCCGAACACGCGGATGCGCGCCACTGCCAAGGGCGGTGTGGAAACCAGCATCGCCTCGGGCACGCTGACCGCCAAGGAATCGGTGCTGCCGCAGGTCGGCCTGGGCTTCAAGCTCAACGCCAACAATGAGCTGTTTGCTTCGTACGCCGAAAACATCGCGGCCTTCGTTGGCGGCGGCAGCGGCGGCCCGCTGCAGGTCTCGCCGGAATCGTTCGCGGCCAGCGCCGGGCTGGAACCGGAAAAGTCGAAGAGCCTGGAAGCCGGCTTCCGTACCTTCGGCGAGAAGTACCAGGCCTCCATCGCCGCGTACAACGTGAAGTTCGACAACCGCCTGCTGTCGCTCAACCCGTGTTCGAGCATCGAAGTCGGTACGCGCCCGGAGTGCGTCACCCGCTTCATCAACGTGGGTTCGGTGAAGAGCCATGGCGCCGAGCTGACCTTCATCCTCAAGCCGGTTGATGGGCTGCAGTGGTACAACGCGCTGTCCTGGAACAAGACCACCTACGAGGATGACTACACCTCCGGCGGTGCGATCGTGCCGGTGGCCGGCAAGATCACCGTGGACACGCCGCAGCGCATGGCGTCCAGCGAGATCAGCTGGAACCGCGATGGCTTCTTCGCCAGCCTGCGCGCCAAGTACACCGGCAAGCGCTACTACACCTACACCAACGACCAGTCGGTGCCGGGCGTGACCACCTTCGACGCCGGTGCAGGCTATGACTTCGGCCCGGGCATGGGCCTGCGCAACATCCGCGTGTCGTTGAACGCAACCAACCTGACCAACAAGCGCTACGCCGGCCAGTTGAGTTCGTTCGCACCGACCGACCCGACCGGCACGCGTTATGCCATCCATGCCAGTGCACCGCGCCAGGTGTTCATGACGGTGGCCGCGGAGTTCTGATCGGGCAGGGATGACGCATCCACGCATGGCGTGGATCTACCGGGTCTTGGTGCCTCCACGTCGCGCGCCGATGGTGTCGGACCGGTAGATCCACGCCGCGCGTGGATGTTGTTTGCCCGGTAGATCCACGCCATGCGTGGATGCGCCTCAGTCCGCCGATGGCAGGGGCGGCTAGACTGCAGAGGCCCCTTGAGTCATGAGAAGCCTTCCCTTGACCCCCGACGAGTACGACCGCGCCTCCCGCGCGCTGCTGCAGGACTACCTGCTGCAGGCATCACCTGCCCAGCGCCACATCTACGTCGCGCGCCGCAACTACGACGACAGCCCCGAGCTGCTGGCCTGGCTGGCAGGGCGCAGCGAGCTGGATCGCGCGACCGCCCTGCTGATGTACTGGTCGCTGGGCGCGGCCTGGTTCAGCCAGTACGCCGCTGATGGCGACGTGCCCGAGCACGAGCGCGATGCCTACGTGGTCGTCCGCAGCATCGAGCAGCGCTATCTGGCAGGCTTCTATGCCGATCATGGGCTGGCCTTCGATCCATGCAACTGGCCTGGCCCATCGGTGGGCGATCATCCCGGGCTGGTGGTGCGCCGTGCCGTGCCCGACGCCCTGCTGGCCGCCGTGGTGGGCGCGCGGGCGGTCGATCCTTTCGCGGAGGTGATTGACGAAACCTTCGATGACGGCCTGCCATTGGACGTGGCTGCACAACTGCAGGACCTGGCCGCTGCGATGCAGCCTGATCGTGGCCCGGCCTTGGGCGACGACGTGGCCGGCGACGTCGACATCTATGCTGAAGCGGTGCCACCGACGCTGTCGCCGCTGGCGACGGCATCGGATGCGGGCTGGCCGGTACTTGAGTCCTTCCTGCGCCAGGCATCGCCGCAGCAACGCCATCAGGTGATGGTGTTTGCCGAGGCAAGCTCACTGTCAGATGCGCTGCAGTGGTTGCTGGACCAACCGACGCTGGCGGCATCCAGCGCAGTGGCGCTCTACTGGAACCTGGGCGCGTCGTGGTACGTCCCGTTCGTCACGATCGAGGATGCGCCGGAATCGCACCGCTACACCGCTGCGGTGCTGCGACAGATCGAACAGCGCCTGGAGGAAGGCGCCTACGCGGATGACGGGCTGGGTTTTGACCTGGAGTGGAACCGGCCACGGTTCCCCACGCGCTGGCCGGGCCGCGAGGTGCTGCGCGCGATTCCCGCCCTGATGTGGCTGCCGCGCCCGGGTCAGATCGTGGAGGAATCGGACGACGTGGATTTCATCAGCGGCCTGCCCGAAGACATTGCCGATGCGCTGGCGAACGCCCGCAGGTAGAAGCAGTAGATCCACGCCGTCCGTGGATGGGCGCCTCAGCCCATGTACAACCCACCATTGACCGGGTAATCCGCACCGGTCACATACGAGGCTTCATCCGAGGCCAACCAGGCCACCAGGCCG
Organism: Stenotrophomonas sp. PFBMAA-4; assembly: GCF_030053215.1. Taxonomy (NCBI): domain Bacteria; kingdom Pseudomonadati; phylum Pseudomonadota; class Gammaproteobacteria; order Lysobacterales; family Lysobacteraceae; genus Stenotrophomonas; species Stenotrophomonas sp. PFBMAA-4. The sequence goes on from NZ_JASGBW010000017.1 coordinate 45,907, forward strand.
GCCACTTCCTCCGGCCGGCCCAAGCGGCGCACCGGCACCGAGGCGGCCAGCCGGTCCAGCACGTCCGGTGGGAAGCTGCTGATGGCCTGGCTGGCGATGTAGCCGGGCGACAAGGTATTCACGGTGACCCCGCGCGAAGCGACTTCAGCAGCCAGGGCACGGCTGAAACCGTGCATCGCCGCCTTCGCCGTCGCGTAGTTCACCTGGCCGATCTGGCCCTTGTGGGCGCTGACCGAACCGATGTTGACGATGCGGCCCCAGCCGCGCGTGGTCATGCCATCGACCACCTGCTTGGTCAGGTTGAACAGCGCGTTGAGGTTGGAGGCGATCACCGCATTCCAGTCCTCCACCGTCATCTGCCGGAACAGCAGGTCGCGGCTGCCGCCGGAGTTGTTGACCAGCACGTCCACGTCGCCCACTTCGGCACGTACCTTGGCGAAGGCCGCCGAGGTCGAGGCCCAGTCGGTGGCGTTGCCTTCGGAGGCGATGAAATCGAAGCCCTGTTCGCGCTGTTCGCGCAGCCAGTTGGCCTTGCGCGGCGAGTTGGGGGCGCAGCCGGCGACCACGGTATGGCCCGAACGGGCCAGGCTCTGGCAGATGGCAGTGCCGACACTGCCCATGCCGCTGGTGACGTAAGCAATTCGAAGCGTCATTGCAGAAGGCTCCTTGGTGTCCGGATCAGGATGCGAAGGGATACAGGCCGAACAGCAGGCCGCCAACCATCAACAGCAGCGAGATGGCGATCGCCCACTTCAGGGTGAACTTCTGGTGGTCGGCGAACTCGACCTTGGCCAGGCCCACCAGCAGGTAGGTGGACGGCACCAGCGGACTGAGCAGGTGCACCGGCTGCCCGGCCAGCGAGGCACGGGCCATTTCCACCGGGGTGATGCCGTAGTTGCCGGCGGCCTCGGACAGGATCGGCAGCACGCCGAAGTAGAAGGCGTCGTTGGACATGAAAAAGGTGAACGGCATCGACGCGATGGCGGTGATGACGGCCAGGTGCGGGCCCCACGACTTCGGGATGATCTCCAGGAAGCTGTGCGACATCGCCTCGACCATGCCGGTATTGTTGAGGATGCCGGTGAAGATGCCCGCGGCGAAGATCAGCGCCACCACCGACAGCACGTTGCCGGCGTGGTTGACCACGCGGCGGCGCTGTTCGGCCAGGTTCGGGTAGTTGATGACCAGGGCAATGGCGAAGCCGACCATGAACAGCACCGGCATCGGCAGCACGCCGGCGATCAGCGCGCCCATCAGGGCCAGGGTCAGTGCCAGGTTCACCCACAGCAGCTTCGGGCGCTTGATGTCCTCGGCGTCTTCCACCGATGGCAGCGCGTTGTTGTCATCGGACACGCTGTTGTCCATCCAGCTGCCACCCTGCGGCAGGGTCACCACGCCCAGGCGGCGGCGTTCCTTCATGCCCAGGTACCAGGCCAGCAGCAGCACGCCGGCACAGGCGATCACCATCGACGGGATCAGCGGCACGAACACATCGGCCGGGTCCACGTGCAGCGCGGTGGCTGCGCGTGCAGTCGGGCCGCCCCAGGGGGTCAGGTTCATCACGCCGCCGGCGAGGATGGTCACGCAGGTCATGTTCAGCGCGTTCATGCCCAGGCGCTGGTACAGCGGCAGCATCGCCGAGACGGTGATCATGTAGGTGGTCGAGCCATCGCCGTCGAGCGAGATCAGCATCGCCAGCACGGCAGTGCCGAGCACGATCTTCATCGGATCGCCCTTGACGAAGCGCAGGATGATGCGCACCAGCGGGTCGAACAGGCCCGCATCGATCATCACGCCGAAGTAGAGGATGGCGAACATCAGCATCACGCCGGTCGGCGCGATCTTCTTGATGCCTTCCAGCATCATTTCGTCGATGTTGGCGCCAAAGCCGCCCAGCAGGGCGAAGATGATCGGGATCGTGATCAGGGCGACCAGCGGCGACAGTCGTTTGCTCATGATCAAGTACATGAACGTAATGACCATGCCAAAGCCGAGGATGCTCAGCATCATCTGCGGACTCCTTGCGTACTGCGGTTGAAGAGGGGGGGAGGGAGTGCGTGGCTCAGAAGTCGAACTGCAGGCGGCCGGTGACCGCGCGGGTGCGGTCCAGCGTCACCCCGGCCAGGCGGTCACGGTTGCGGCTTTCGATCAGGTCGAGCATGAAGCGCAGGTTGTCGCGCAGGTACCAGTTGCCGCCCAGCGTCCAGGCGGCGGTGCTGCCGCGGCGCAGGTCGGGCGCGCCGTCGAGGTGCTGGGCGCCCCACATCTGGTCGTAGCGCAGCGCCACTTCGAAGGCACCGGCCTTGTGGCGGATGTCCTTCACCCGGGCGAAGCGGCCGGTCTTGCGGTCGTAGGCCTTGCTTTCGCCGGTGACGAACCAGCTGAGCATGCCGTAGGCGGCCATCACATCGCCGCGCTGGGCGCCGTCGTCGAAGGTGGCACCGCTGAATTCACCCTGCCAGGACAGCGGGCCGCGCACCTGCGCGTATTCCAGCGACCACTTGTTGACGTCGGTATCGCGGCCGGCAGAGAAGTCGACCAGGGTCAGGCGGCTTTCGTCGGACAGGTGGCCGGCCGGGCGCGGGCGGATCTTCAGGCCCGGGGTGCCGTTGCTGCCGGGGTTGTCGTAGGCCTCATGGGCCAGCGACAGGCCCAGGTGCAGCACGTCGCCATCGCTGGGCGAGGGCGCCCAGGTGACGCGGCCACCGGCGGCGCGGCCCTTCACCTGCCAGGCATCGATGCTCTCCAGGCTGTAGAGGCTGGCGGCCCAGGTGAAGTCACCCGGATTGGCCTGCCAGGACGCACCCAGGCGGTACAGCGGCGCCAGCGTGGTGCCGGCGTTGCCGCGTTCCAGGAAGCTGCCGTAGTTGGAACTGGTGCGGTCGTCCAGCGAGAAGTACTGCTTGAACTGGCCCACCGTCAGCTTGCCGGCCTTGCCGAAGCTGCGGCTGAGGTAGACATCCTTGGCCTCGACGCGGTCACCGGAAAAGTCCGCCTCGGCCTTGTAATCGACCACGAAGAACTTGCCCGACACGTCCAGCCAGGCGCGGCGGATCTCGGTGTCGTCCTTGTTCGGGGTGCCACGGTCGTCGTTGTCGAACGTGGCGAAATCCAGGTGCAGGCGGCCGCCGACGGTGGCGGTGACGGGCCGGTCGTCTTCCGCAAAGGCCGGCGCGGCCAGCGCAGCCAGGGCCATCATGGCGGCGGGGCGCTGCCAGGCAAACTTCAATTCCACAAACCCTCCCAGGTGCGCGCCGGGCGCGCGGCAATCGTGGGCACCGGATGGTGCGCGGCCGCAGTCTGGGTTGCCGTAGCTGTCATCGTCCTGTCAGCGGTTTGTGCGGTGCAGCGTAAATGCCGCCGCTGCGCTCGCCGGGCACGGCCCGGCGCTACCACTGCGGTGGTGCCCCGGGATGCGTCGGCGCCGCGATCCCCGGTAGCGCCGGGCCATGCCCGGCGGATTGCCCGCCACACGCCACCACGCCGCACGCGGTAGCATTCGCTTCCCCCCGCGTCCCTCCGTTGCCCGCCGATGCGCCTGCTGCTGGTCGAAGACAATCCGGATCTGGCCGATGCCATCATCCGCCGCATGCGCCGCAGCGGGCACGCGGTGGACTGGCAGGCCGACGGCCTGGCCGCTGCCAGCGTGCTGCGTTACCAGAGCTTCGACCTGGTGGTGCTGGATATCGGCCTGCCCAAGCTGGATGGCCTGCGCGTGCTGGCCGGCATGCGCGAGCGCGGCGACAGCACGCCGGTGTTGATGCTGACCGCGCGCGATGGCATCGAGGACCGCGTGCAGGCACTGGATGTCGGTGCAGACGATTACCTCGGGAAGCCGTTCGACTTCCGCGAATTCGAAGCGCGCTGCCGCGTGCTGCTGCGCCGTGCGCGCGGCCAGGCCAGCGAAGTGGTGCAGGTGGGCGGCTTCCAGTTCGACAACGCTGCGCACCGCGTCAGCGTCGATGGCGAGCCGATCGAGCTGCCCAACCGCGAATACCGCCTGCTGGAAATCCTGGTTGGCCGCCTGGGCCAGGTGGTCGGCAAGGACGAGATCGGCAACGGCCTGTTCGGCTTCGATGACGAGGCGGGGCCGAACGCCATCGAGCTGTATGTGGGGCGGCTGAGAAAGAAACTGGCCGGTGCACCGCTGCGCATCACCACCGTGCGTGGCGTCGGCTACCTGCTGGAAGAAGCCGGCGACGGCAGCAGTGACGGCGATGGCTGAGGCACGCAGCGCACCGGCCGCGCCAGGATCGCTGCGACGCACCCTGCTGCTGTACCTCGGCACGCTGCTGGCGGTGTTCGCGGTGGCGCTGCTGTTTGCCGCGCGCGATTACGGCCAGCGCGCCGCCAACCGTTCCTACGACCACCTGCTGGTGTCCTCGGCCCTGTCCATCGCCGATTCGGTGGCGCTTGTCGATGGCCAGTGGCAGGTGGACCTGCCGTACGCCGCGCTGGACCTGCTGGCAATGGCACCGGAAGACCGCGTGTTCTACCGGGTGGCCGACAGCCGCGGCAACCTCATCACCGGCTACGGCGATCTGCCCGCGCCACCGCGCCGGCCCGGCACGCAGCCGCAGCTGTTCGACGCTGGCTACAGCGGTGAAACCGTGCGCTTCGTAGTGGTCAGCCGCAGCTTCGCCGCAGCCTCCGCACAGGGCGAGGTGCAGGTGCAGGTCGGGCAGACCCGTCGTGCGCGCGAGGCGCTGGCGCAGGACATGGTCAACCGCGCGCTGCTGGCCATCGGCGTGCTGTCGCTGTTGCTGCTGGCCCTGGTCGCCTTCGGCGTGCACCGCGCGTTCCGGCCGCTGGTGCGGGTGGAGCGCGAGCTGTCGCGCCGCGAACCGTCCGACCTGAAGCCGCTGGATGCGCGCGTGCCGCGCGAGATGGACCAGATGGTGGCCGCACTGAACCGCTTCATGGAACGCCTGTCCAGCAGCAACGAGACGCTGCGTGCGTTCATGGCCGAGGCCGCCCACCAGATGCGCACGCCGCTGGCCGCGCTGCGTGCGCAGGCGCAGCTGGCCCTGGACGACGACGACCCGGACGACATGCGGCGCAGCCTGCAGGCCATCGAGCGCAATGCCACCCACATGAGCCGCCTGCTCAACCAGCTGCTCAGCGATGCCAGCGTGATCCACCGTTCGAACCTGCAGCGGTTTGCTGCCGTGGACCTGGCCGAGACCGTGCACCAGGCGCTGCATGAAGCATTGCCACAGGCGGGGCCTGCGCCGCGCGTGCAGCTGGCAATGACCGCCGAGCCGGTGCAGGTGCACGGCGATGCGCTGCTGCTGCGCGAGGCGATCAAGAACCTGGTCGACAACGCCCTGAAGTACGGCGGTGACGGCCCGCTGCAGATCGCGCTGACCGTGGAAGGCGGGCAGGCGGTACTGACCATTGCCGATCACGGCGCCGGCATTGCCGCGGCCGATGCCGGGCGCGTGTTCGAGCGCTTCGCCCGTGGCGAAGGTGCGCCCGCCGGTGGTGCCGGCCTGGGCTTGGCCATCGTCAAGCGCGTGGTCGACAGCCACGGCGGCCACATCGACCTGAGCAACCGCCCGCAGGGCGGCCTGGTCGCCACCATCCGCCTGCCCCGGAGCAGCCCATGATCCGCCTGATCGTCGCCGCCTTCGCCCTGTTGCTGGCCGTGCCCGCCGTGGCCGCACCGGGCGATGTGCGCCGCTTCGCCGCGCAGGGCCCGGCCACCGCGCAGCTGCGCATCCACGGCAGCACCGATATCGAGGTGTTCGCCGTGGTCATCGCCGATTACCAGCGCCTGCACCCCGGCACCGAAGTGGTGTACGAAGACATCATCACCCAGGACCTGTACGCGCGTTACCTGCACGACCGGGCCGGGCCGGACTCGCCGGACCTGCTGATTTCCAGCGGCATGGACCTGCAGACCAAGCTGGTGAACGACGGCCACGCGCTGCCGCACCGCTCGGCGCAGACCGCGGCGCTGCCGGCCTGGGCCCAGTGGCGCAGCGAGGCGTTCGGCATCAGCTACGAGCCGGTGGTGATGGTCTACAACACTCGCCGGCTGCCCGCCGCGCGGGCCCCGCATACGCGCCGCCAGCTGCTGGACCTGCTGCGCGCCGAGGGCACGCCGCTGCGTGGCAGGGTCGGCACCTACGATATCGAGCGCAGCAGCGTGGGCTACCTGCTGGCCACCCAGGACGCGCAGCGCGGCAGCATCGCCGGTGCGCTGCTGGGCGCGCTGGGCGACAACGCGGTGCTGCGCGAGGAGCGCACCGGCGTGCTGCTGGACAAGGTGGCCAGTGGGGAACTGTCGCTGGTCTACAACGTGCTGGGTTCGTACGCACAGGCACGCATCGATGGCGGTGCGCCGCTGGCCATCATCGAGCCGGAGGACTACACCCTGGTGGTGCTGCGCACAGCGGTGATTCCGCGTACCGGGCCGCACCCGGAGGAAGCGCGGCGTTTCCTCGATTACCTGCTGTCGCCGCGTGGCCAGCAGGTGCTTTCACGCGAGGCGCGGCTGATGCCGATCGTCACCGGCAATGCGCGCAGCGACGACGCACCGGGCCGCAGCCGCCGCCCGATCCAGCTCGGCCCGGGGCTGTTGGTGTACCTGGACGCGCTGAAGCGCCGGCAGTTCCTCGATGCCTGGCGCAGCAGCGTGGAGCCGGCGGGGCGCTGACGGCGCCGGCCTGCACGTACAATGGCGCCATGAGCGAATACACCATCCTGATCGCCGATGACCACCCGCTGCTGCGTTCGGCGGTGGTGCAGTCGCTGCGGCAGAGCCTGCCGCTGGCGCAGGTGCGCGAGGTGGCCAGCGCCGACGCCCTGGCCGAAGCCCTCGACGCCCAGCCCGAGGTGGACCTGGTGCTGCTGGACCTGACCATGCCCGGCGCGCACGGTTTCTCCGCGCTGCTGCACGTGCGTGGCTCGCATCCGGATATCCCGGTGGTGATCCTTTCCTCCAACGACCACCCGCGGGTGATCCGCCGTGCCCAGCAGTTCGGCGCGGCCGGCTTCATCCCCAAGTCCGCCCCGGCCGAAACGATCGGCCAGGCGGTACAGGCCGTGCTCGACGGCAGCCTGTGGTTCCCGGCGATGGCACCGGAGCGCAGTGAGTCCGATGCGCTGCTGGCCGCGCGGTTGGCTCAGCTCACCCCGCAGCAGTTCCGCGTGCTGCTGTGCCTGGCCGATGGCCTGCTCAACAAGCAGATCGCCTACGAACTGGGCCTGGCCGAGAACACGGTGAAGGTGCACGTGACCGCCATCCTGAAGAAGCTCGAGTGCCACAGCCGCACCCAGGCCGCAGTGCTGGTGAAGGCACTGGAGCCGGAAGGCGACGCAGGCGGGATCTGACCCGCTTCCTGCAGCGCCGAGCCCATGCTCGGCTGACGCTGAGCCCTGTAGAGCCGAGCCCACGCTCGGCTGATGCCTGTCAGGCACTGAGGGAACGCAGATCGATGCTGGGGCGCATGCGTTCGGTGCCGTCCCACTCGGCAGGCAGGCCCACGCTGGCGAAGGCATCGACGATGGCCTGGCCGATCCGCTCCATGGCAGCGCTGTCGGGCGGGCCCCAGAAGCCAATGGCCAGATCGCTGGTGCGTTTGGCGCGCTTCATGTCATCGCCGGAATAGAAGCAGAACCCCTTCAGGCCCGCGTCCGTGCCGCCGCGTTGCCAGAACAGCTCGTTGGTGTCGTCGGCAGCGTCGTCGCGGGTATCGCCGCGGCCGCCGGTGGTGACGATCCCAGCCGATTCCAGAACAGCGAACGCCGCGTCGATCTTTGCCCGTGCCAGTTTCCATGCAGCGGCAGACATCTTCCGGTCCGGCTTGAGCACGATGACCTCCGGAATGGCGTGGCCGGTCAGCGCGGACAGCAAGGCCTTCACCTGCGCAGACTAGGCGTTCTCCACGATGTGGTTGCCGTGTCCATCGCAGACATCCGGCCGTGCGCCGGCATCAATCAGCAGCTGCACTGCTTCGGGACCGTCAGGCGAGAACTCTGCCGCCAGATACAACGCTGTGCGACCGCCAGCGCCGACGTGTTCCAGCGGGCTGCCGGCATCGATCAGCAGGCGCAGGGTCGCGAGGGTGTCTTCCATCGGCGCACAGTCCTGGCGGGATGCAGCCCTTTCCAGCGCGGTGAATCCAAAGGCATCCACGGCGTGTACATCCGCGCCTGCAGCAAGAAACGCAGCCGTTGCCTGTGCGTTGGCAGCGCACGCAGCGGCAAACAGATCAACGGGAACGTCTGTTCTTGGGGATTTCGGCATGGATGGCCGTCCTGGCACAGGGGGCTTCCATTGTAGAGTCGAGCTTGCTCGACTGCTGTTGCCAGGCCAGTCGAGCAAGCTCGACTCTACAAGAGCGGTAGTCGAGCAAGCTCGACGCTACGTGGAGCCGAGCCCACGCTCGGCTGCATCTGGCTCAGTCACCGCTGATCGAGTTCAGCGCCGGGTCGGTGGAGAAAATGAATCTGCTTTCGTATCCGCCGCCGACGGCCTCGACGGCTTCCACGTAGCTATAGGTAAGCGCGGCAGGGTCAGCTCCAAATCTGTCATTCCATGCCGCATGGTCGCTTTCGCTTCGGGCATGGGCGACGCCGATGCAGAGGCTGAGTCCGCAGGACAAGCGCTCAAGCGCGGCACTGTTCCCCATTGCACGCACCAGAGAGGAACGATGGTGGCCGGTCAGGTCCTGTGCTTCCGGACTGGATGCCGACTCCTGTGACAGGCGATCCATTGCATCGGACAGGCTGCGGTGGGAGCGCAGCAGCACTCCCGCCTCCCGGCTGGAGAGTCCTCCATTGAACACGAGCTTTGATTCCGCATGGAGATACCCGAACGAACCCGCTGCGCCAGGGTTGGCCGACGAAGCCTTATGCTTCGCTGCACTGACGAGGGAGCTTTCATCTGCATCCCGGGACTCGTTGCCAGTGTGGCCTGATGCCTGACGCACTGCGGGATGTGGCCGAGTTGACTCCGGATGGCCTTCGTTTTCACTGGAACAGCCTCCGCAACAAAGCAGCGCCGCCGCCGTCAGGCCGGCGGTGACCAGGCGGCCTCCCATCGCAACAGATCCCATCTTCCGGCCTCTGGTCCCATTCGCCGAACGGCGGTGTCATGGATTGTCCGACACGTTCGTGCGGCCGGTCAGTAGGCGGATTCTCATTTGCTCCTAGGGGAACTTCCGTGTGTTGCATCAAACGTGCATGACGCAGCAGCGATGTTCCAGCGCAGCGTGAGCGGCTGCAGTCGAGCACGCTCGACGTTACCCGCGATGCCGCAACAGCAGCTGCGTCATCAACGCGCGCAGCGCCGGCGGTCGCACCGGCTTGGGCAGGAAGCCCCAGCCCTGCTCGGCCGCATGGGCTTTCAGCGCGTCATCGCGCTCGGCAGTCACCAGGATCACCGGCGGCCGTGCCTGCCACAGCGTACACAGCGCCTCGTACAGATCCGGGCCGTGCCACTGGCCCATGCGCACGTCCAGCAGCAGCAACTGCGGCACGTTCAGTGCACTGGCAATCTCCAGCGCGCCCTGCGGGCCATCGGCCAGCTCCACGTTGCAACCCCAGCGCTCCAGCAGGGCACGCGTGGCCGCGCACACGCGCGGGTCATCGTCGATGCTCCACACCCGGCACTGGCGCAGCGGGCTGTCGTCGGACGGTTCGGCCGCCAGCATGGGGGGCGGTGCCGGCGCGGCCACATCGTCGGCATGGCCCAGCGCCACGCTCACTGCAAACACGCTGCCCTTGCCCAGGGTGGAGCGCAGGCTGATGCGATGGCCCAGCAGGCGGCCGATGCGTTCGACGATGGCCAGGCCCAGGCCGGCGCCACGTTCCTGTTCGACGCCATCGTTCAGGCGACGGAATTCCTCGAAGATCTCGCCCTGCAGGCTTTCCGGAATGCCGGGCCCCTGGTCGTGCACTTCGATGCGCAGCTGGTCGCCCACGCGGCGGCAGCCGATCAGCACGCGCCCGCGCGGGGTGTAGCGCAAGGCGTTGGACAGGAAGTTCTGCAGGATGCGGCGCAGCAGTGCTTCATCGCTGACCACCACGGCGCGCGTGTCGACCCAGTGCAGCTGCAGGCCGCGGCTCTGTGCGGCGATGCCGAACTCGCGGGCCAGGGTTTCCAGCAGCGGCGACAGCGCGAACGTGCGCACGCGGGTCTGCAGCGAGCCCGATTCCAGCCGCGAGATGTCCAGCAGGCTGTTGAGGATGGCGTCCTGCGCGGCCAGTGCGGCATCGACGTGCTCGCTCAGTTCGCGTGCTTCACCGCTCAGGCGGGCACGCAGCACGGAGACGAACATGCGGGCGGCATTGAGCGGCTGCAGCAGGTCGTGCACCGCCGAGGCGACGAAGCGGGTCTTGTAGCGGTTGGCCTGTACGGCTTCGCGGCGTGCTTCGTCCAGGTCATGGGTGCGCTCGGCCACGCGGTGTTCCAGCGCATCGGCCAGCGAGCGCAGTTCGCGCGCGGCGTTCTTGTAGCTGGTGATGTCCGCGTAGCTGGTGACGAAGCCGCCGTCGGGCAGGGGGTTGCCGCGGATTTCCAGCACCGTGCCGTCGTCCTTCTCGCTTTCGCGCATGTGCGGGCGGCCGCTGCGCAGGTGGTTCAGGCGGCGCTCGATGGCATCGTCGATGGGCCCGGGACCGAGGAGGCCGCGGCGGGCGTTGAAGCGGAACAGCTCCTCGATGGGCCGGCCCACGCGGACCAGCCCCTGCGGAAAGCGGAACAGCTCGATGTAGCGTGAATTCCATGCCACCAGGCGCAGTTCGCGATCGATGATGACCACGCCTTGCGGCAGGTGTTCCAGGCTGCGGCTGAGGCCACTGTCGGCATCGGTGGCGGCCTGCAGCAGGCCATCCTGGGCGGTGCGCAGTTCCTGCGCGTGCTGCTTGAGCAGGGTTTCCAGCTCGCTGCGGCTGCGCTGGCGGTGCCGCGACAGGCGCCGGCGCTGCTGCACGAACAGCACCAGGAAGCCCAGCGCCAGCCAGACGGCGGCACCGGCCATTGCGGCGGCGCGGCCCGCGCTGGCCGCACCGCCGGCATCATGCAGCAGGTGCAGGCTCCAGTCCTCGTCGGGCAGCGGCAGTGTCTGCCACAGCATCGCCTGCGGCAGGGCCGGGTCGAGCAGGCGGACCATGCGCCCGCCATCGGCCAGCACGTCCTCGGTGCGCACGCGCAGCGGCTGCAGCGAACGGTCGGCGTACTGGCGGGCATCGAGCATCTCGCGGCGCTCGTCCGCGCCCAGCGGGCGCAGCAGGCGGTAGCGCCACTCATCGCGGTTGGCCAGGAACACCACATCATGGTTGTCGCTGGCCAGTACCACGTCGGGGCTGCCCAGCCACTCCTGTTCCAGCGCGGACAGCTCGATCTTGATGACGATCACGCCGATGCGCTGGCCATCGCCATCGACGATCGCCTCGGACATGAAGTAGCCCGGCACGCCGGTGGTCATGCCGATGCCGTAGAAGCGGCCGCGGCCGTGCGCCAGCGCCTGCTGGTAATAGGGGCGGTAGGCGTAGTCCTCGCCGACGTTGGTCGAGGGCTGGTCGAAATTGCTGGCCGCCACGGCCACGCCATTGCGGCCGACCAGGGTGAGGGTCGAGGTGCGGGTGACCTGGTTGGCGCGCTGCAGCTTGAGGTTCAGGCGCTGCGTTGCGGCCGGTGTCAACGGCGCGCGCAGCGCCTGCAGCAGGTCCGGGTCCAGCGCCATCACCTGCGGCAGGGTGCCGAAGCGGTCGATGCGCTGCTGCAGGCCCTGGCCGTACAGCTGCAGCTGGCGCTGCACCTGGTTGCTTTCAGCGGCCAGTGCGCGCCGCCAGGCGAAGTGGCCAGCAGCGATCGCGCACAGCACGGTGCCACCGACCATCACCGCGATGGTCAGCAACAGCATCCGGTGGCGGCTGAGCCAGTACATGGCGGCAGTCTACGCAGGGCCGGCGGGCGTGGCATGCACGCCCGCCGGTTTCTGGTCCGTGGAAGGGATCAGAAGTGCATCTGCGCGCGCAGTTCGAAGATTTCCGGGGTGCTGTGCACGCCACGGCGGCTGGCATCGACCTTCACGTAGTTGGCCTGGAACTTGAAGTGGCTGGTCAGGTACCAGTTGGCGCCCACGGTCAGGTCGTGCTGGCGGCCGCCGAGGATGCTGCCATCGTCCAGGTCCAGGCGGCTGTAGCGGGCCAGCAGCTCGACCGCGCCGTAGCTGTGGGCCGGCTTGATGTTGGCCACCGCGCCGGCGTTGTACGGGCGCGATTCGCCGGTCAGCACCCAGCTGGCCATGGCGTACTCGCCATTGCCGGTGTAGTCGGGCAGGCCCTTGCGGGTCACCGTTGCCTGCAGGGCTTCGGCCTGCAGCGAGAACGGGCCACGGATCCAGATGCCTTCCAGGCCGGTGCGGCGGATCTGGTCGGCGGTGACCAGGGCGCCGGAGTCGACCAGGCGGATGTCGGTCAGGCCGGCTTCCGGGCGCGCGCGCAGGCGGGCGCTGGCTTCGTGGTGCACGTCGCGGCCGTCGCTGTAGCCGCGCGGGTTTTCCTGCGAATAGGCCAGGCCCAGGTGGACCACATCGCCCGGTGCCTTCACCGGGGTCCAGACCGCGCGCACGGCCTGGGTGGTGCCCGGGTTGTCACCCTGCAGGTCCTTGCCGCCGTAAGCGCCGGCCTGCAGCAGGTACTGCGGGCGTTCCAGCACCCACTCCACGCCGGTGCGGCGGCCTGCGTAGAAGGCCTGCACGGGCAGCGCGGTCTCCAGGAAGCTGCCGGCGCGCGAGGAGGTGTTGGCGTCCAGGCCGACCGGGGTCTTCATGTAGCCGAAGCGGAAACGGCCGACGTCACGGCCGAAAAAGGCCTTGCTCTCGAAACGCACGAACACGTCCAGCCAGGTGTCGGCCTGGAAATCGTAATAGACCATCGCGTCGTACACGCCCTTCTTCTTCAGGGTCGCGCCGAATTCCTTGCGACGCACCGCGTCATCGTCTTCGATGCCGCTGGCCGAGGAAAAGTCGTTGTAGTCGTAGGCGATGTTGGCAGTGGCCGCCAGCTCGGTACCGTCGCTGAAGGCGTACTTGGTCGGCCAGTTGTCGAAATCGGCGGCGGAAGCGAAGGCGGGCAGGGTGGCCAGCGACAGGGCCAGCAGGGTCGGAATCGGGCGCATGGTGGTGCGGCTCTCTCTCTCGGATGCGTGTGGACAGGACAACAACGGCCGCAATGGCCGGAACTTTCGCAGGGGGGCGCCCGATCGTTCAGGTCGGGCCGGCGGCCGTGCCCGGGACAGGCGGTACGGCGCCAGTGTAGGCACCCGCGCCACCTGAACCGGGGGGCTAGTACCAATAGGTTATCTGCGCTGGCGTGCCCGGCGCGTACAAAGGCGTCCATTGGTCGCACCTCCGCACACGCCGTGCCGGGCCTGCGGCCAGATCCACGGAGGCGGTCCCTGTGCCATCAGGGGCCGTTCGCGACAGAACTCTCCCCTTCCGGAGTCCGCCATGCACATCCCGACCACCCCGGCGCTGCCCAGCAAGCCGCTGCCGCTTTACCGCCAGCTGTACTTCCAGGTGATCGTGGCGATCATCCTGGGCGCCGTCCTCGGCCACTACGAGCCGTTGATCGGCGAGAAGATGAAGCCGCTGGGCGATGCCTTCATCAACCTGGTGAAGATGATCATCGCGCCGGTGATCTTCCTGACCATCGTCACCGGCATCTCCGGCATGACCCACCTGCGCACGGTGGGCCGCGTCTTCGCCAAGGCGATGGCGTACTTCCTGTTCTTCTCCACCCTGGCCCTGATCGTGGGCATGATCGTGGCGCACGTCGTGCAGCCCGGCGCGGGCATGAACATCAACCCGGCCGAGCTGGACCAGACCGCGGTCCACAGCTACGTCGAGAAGTCGCATGACCTGACCCTGGTCGGCTTCCTGATGGACGTCATCCCGAAGACGCTGATCAGCGCCTTCGTCGATGGCAACATCCTGCAGGTGCTGTTCGTGGCCGTGCTGTTCGGCATCGCGCTGGCTTCGGTGGGTGAGAAGGGCAAGCCGATCGTGAACTTCCTGGAGGCGCTGGTCGCCCCGGTGTTCAAGCTGGTGCACATCCTGATGAAGGCCGCCCCGATCGGTGCCTTCGGTGCCATCGCCTTCACCATCGGCAAGTATGGCGTGGGCTCGCTGATCAACCTGGCCTGGCTGGTGGGTTCGTTCTACCTCACCGCCTTCCTGTTCGTGGCCGTCATCCTGGGCGTGGTCTGCCGCCTGTGCGGGTTCTCGGTGTTCAAGCTGGCCCGCTACCTGAAGGCCGAACTGCTGCTGGTGCTGGGCACCTCGTCCTCCGAATCGGCGCTGCCGTCGCTGATGGAGAAGATGGAACGCGCCGGCTGCAGCAAGTCGGTGGTCGGCCTGGTGGTCCCCACCGGCTACTCGTTCAACCTGGACGGCACCAACATCTACATGACCCTGGCGGCGCTGTTCATCGCCCAGGCCACCAACACCGAACTGACCCTGGGCCACCAGATCGCCCTGCTGCTGGTCGCCATGCTCAGCTCCAAGGGCGCGGCCGGTGTCACCGGTGCCGGCTTCATCACCCTGGCCGCCACCCTGGCCGTGGTGCCGGAAGTGCCGGTGGCCGGCATGGCGCTGATCCTCGGCGTGGACCGCTTCATGAGCGAATGCCGCTCGCTGACCAACTTCATCGGCAATGCGGTGGCCACGGTGGTGGTCTCGCGTTGGGAAGGCGCGCTGGACCGTGACCGCCTGAAGCTGGCGCTGGACGGCCGCGAGAGCGAGCTGCCGCCGCCGGTCGATGCCGTGCCGGAGGCACTGCCCGCCAAGGGCTGACACAGGTGTGTGGTACTGCGGGGCCGGTCACGTGAGTGGCGCGGCCCCGCAACGTTTCAAGGCGACCCATGGCTGTCATGGGCAACGCCGAAGCTGGTCCCCGGACCCGTCGCATACGGCACGGAATTGTGCGGTCGCAGCATGATTGCGACAGGATAGCGACAGGTCCAGGCCCTCCAACGGGGGTATCATCCCCTGTCCCCCTTGCCCATTCATTAATCCAAGTCGATGTCCAACGAAGATTTCAAACAGGCCGCCCTCGATTACCACCGGATGTCCCCGCCGGGCAAGATCAAGGTCTCTGCAACCAAGCCCATGCTGACCCAGCGCGACCTGTCGCTGGCGTATTCGCCGGGCGTTGCGTACGCCTGTGAAGCGATCAAGGCGGACCCGCAGCAGGCCAGCGAGCTGACCGCGCGCGGCAACCTGGTGGCGGTCATTTCCAATGGCACCGCGGTGCTGGGCTTGGGCAACATCGGCGCGCTCGCCGGCAAGCCGGTCATGGAAGGCAAGGGCGTGCTGTTCCAGAAGTTCGCCGGCATCGATGTGTTCGACATCGAAGTGGACGAGACCGACCCGGACAAGCTGGTCGACATCATCGCCTCGCTGGAGCCGACCTTCGGCGGCATCAACCTGGAAGACATCAAGGCCCCGGAATGCTTCGTGGTCGAGCGCAAGCTGCGCGAGCGCATGAAGATCCCGGTGTTCCATGACGACCAGCACGGCACGGCGATCATCGTCGGCGCAGCGGTGCTCAACGCCATGGCCATCACCGGCAAGAAGATCGAGGAAGTGAAGCTGGCGACCACGGGCATGGGCGCCGCCGGCATTTCCTGCGTGAACATGCTGGTGCAGCTGGGCCTGAAGCCGGAGAACATCCTGGCCTTCGACCGCGAGGGTGTCATCCACACCGGCCGTACCGACCTTGACCCGGAAAAGCAGCGCTATGCGCGCGACACCGACAAGCGCACCCTGGCCGAGATCGTCGACGGCGCGGACATCTTCCTGGGCCTGTCGGCCCCGGGCATCCTGACCGCCGAGATGGTCAAGACGATGGCACCGGATCCGGTGATCTTCGCCCTGGCCAACCCGACCCCGGAAATCATGCCGGAACTGGCGCGCGCCGCCCGTCCGGACGCGATCATCGGCACCGGTCGTTCGGATTACCCGAACCAGGTCAACAACGTGCTGTGCTTCCCGTACCTGTTCCGCGGCGCGCTGGACGTCGGCGCCACCGCGATCAACGAGGAAATGAAGATCGCCTGCGTGCGCGCCATCGCCGCGCTGGCCCGCCGTGCGGCCACCGACATGGGCTCGGCCTATGGCGGTGATACCCCGAGCTTCGGCCGTGAATACCTGATCCCGCGTCCGTTCGACCGCCGCCTGCTGGTGGAGCTGTCGGCCGCCGTGGCCCAGGCCGCGATGGATTCGGGCGTGGCCGCCCGTCCGATCGCCGACATGGGCGCCTACCGCGACAAGCTGGCCCAGTTCGTCTACCGCACCAGCCTGATGATGAAGCCGGTCTACGACCGCGCGCGCAGCGACAAGCAGCGCGTGGTCTACGCCGAGGGCGAAGAAGAAGTGGTGCTGCAGGCAGTGCAGAACGTGGTCGACGAAGGCCTGGCGCACCCGATCCTGATCGGCCGCCCGGACGTCATCGAATCGCGCATCGAGCGCCTCGGCCTGCGCCTGAAGGTGGGCGAGAACATTGAAGTCACCAACATCAATGACGACCCGCGCTTCAACGAATACTGGCAGTACTACCACGGCCTGACCGGCCGCCGCGGCGTGACCGTGGCCGCGGCGAAGAACCTGATGCGTTCGCGCCCGACCCTGATCGCCGCCGTGATGGTGGCCCGTGGCGAAGCCGATGCGATGCTGACCGGCATCGTCGGCCGCTTCCACAAGAAGCTGGGCTACGTGCGCAGCGTGCTGCCGCTGGAATCGAAGGTCACTTCGACCTCGGCCATGACCGGCGTGATCAACCAGCAGGGCGTGTTCTTCTTCGTGGACACCCACGTGCAGGAAGACCCGACCGCCGAGCAGCTGTGCGAGGCGACCCTGCAGGCCGCCTACCGCATGAAGCTGTTCGGCATCGAGCCGAAGGTGGCGCTGCTGTCGCACTCCAACTTCGGCAGCCACGATTCGAAGGACGCGCTGAAGATGCGCCAGGTGCGCGAGATGTTGCTCAAGCGCAACCCGCGCCTGAACGTGGACGGCGAAATGCAGGGCGACACCGCATGGGATGAAGCCCTGCGCCAGAAGCTGCTGCCGGGCTCGACCCTGCAGGGCCGTGCCAACCTGTTCGTGCTGCCGAACCTGGAAGCGGCCAACATCGCCTACAACCTGGTGCGCGTGTTCACCGACGGCGTGGCGATTGGCCCGATCCTGATGGGCGTGAACAAGCCGGTGCATATCCTCACCACCAGCGCGACCTCGCGCCGCGTGCTGAACATGACCGCGATCGCCGCCGTCGATGCACAGATCCGCAAGCAGCTGGAAGCGGAAAAGAAGGCGTAAGCCCTCGTTCCCGCGACAGCTGCAGAAACGCGCCCTACGGGGCGCGTTTCTGTTTCCGCCTGGCGGAAAGGGATCGGGTAGCGCCGGGCCATGCCCGGCGAGCGCGCAGCGCGGCGGATCAGGCATTCCGCCGGGCATGGCCCGGCGCTACCTGCGGTCAGCGCTTGCCGTGTCCAGCCGGTGCCGCCGTCGGCGCATCCGCGCGCGGCCCGGCGTACGCGCTCCACAGCGCAGGCAGTGCCTTGCCGGTGTGCGTCTGCCACAGCGCCGGGGTGTACTGGCCGGCACGCAGCGCCTTGTCCAGCGCCAGCACCAGGCCGGGATGTCCACCCTCGGCCCACTTCAGGAACGCGCCGGTCACCCGGTAGCCGCTTTCCACGGTCTGGCCCGCGCCGACCTTCTGCGGCAACGCCCAGCCGGCGGCGGCATTGCCCATGCCGTAGCGGTCGCGCGCGTAATCGGCGATGCCTTCCACCAGCCAGCCCGGCACCTGCTGGTCGCCGTAGCTGGGATAGCCCTGCACGATGTGCATCGCTTCGTGCGTCACCAGGTCCAGGTCAGCCGGATGCTTGGCCAGCCAGCCGGGGTTGATGGTGATGGTGGCCGCTTTCTCCTTGTCCCCCACATAGGCCACGCCGTCGTAGCCGGGGTCGATGACGATGCCGACCCGGCTGGGCGCGGCCGGATGGAAATCCGCCCGCTCGCGCAGGTAGGCCGAGAAGAAGGTCTCGATGATGCGCGCGCGCATCGGTGCATCCAGCGCATCGGTGGCGTCGGTGTAGTGCAGGGTCACGCCCTGGCGCATCTCGGTGGTCTCCAGGGCATGCGCAGGCATGCTGGCGAGGGCGGCAGACAGGGCGGTGGCGGACAGCAGCAGTCGGAACGCAGTCATCGGTTTCCTCAACGGGCCAGGGTGGAGGCGGGGGCGAGCAGTTCGATCTCGGCCAGGGCCAGGCGTCCCGGCGCGCCGAGGCGCAGGCGGTACTCGGCATGCCGGGCAGGCGTGGCGATGCGGAACGGACGGGTCTGGCGGGGCGAGTCGAAGGTCTCGCCGCTGCGTTCGTCCAGCACGACCCACGCGCCGCCATTGCTGCGCGCTTCCAGGGTCCAGCTGCCGCCACGGATCGCACCGTCGCCGCTGGTCAGCGTGTACATCGTCGGTGCACCATCGCCCACTGCGCTCAGTGCAATGGTGGCACCGGCGCCCAGCGGCACGGCCGTGGTCGCATCGTCGTCCAGCAGCGCCGGCACGGCACGGCCATCGGCCAGCGCCGCACGGGCGCCATTGCCGAGCAGGTCATGCAGCATCTGCGGGCGCTTGCCGGGTGCGGTCAGCGAACGCGGCACATCGTCGGCACCGCTGCCCCAGCGCGACGGCTGCGGGCCCATCACGAAGTCCAGCGTCGCGCCCTTGGCGATCACCTCGTGCGGCACCCAGGTCTTCGTCCACGGCTTGCCGTTGATCTTCAGCGACTGCACGTAGACGTTCTGCGCCGAGTTGTTGGCCGCGTTGACGGTCAGCACCGCGCCGCCCTGCAGTTCCACCCGGGCGTGCTCGAACGCCGGCGAGCCGATCACGTACTCCGGCGCGCCCATGCGCAGCGGGTACAGGCCCAGCGAGGCCAGCACGTACCAGGCCGAGGTCTCGCCGTTGTCCTCATCGCCCGGGTAGCCCTGGCCGATCTCGCTGCCGACATACAGCCGCGACAGGATCTCGCGCACGTGCTGCTGGGTCTTCCACGGCTGCCCGGCGTACAGGTACATCCACGGGATGTGGTGCGCCGGCTGGTTGCTGTGCGCGTACATGCCCATGCGCACATCACGCGCCTCGGTCATTTCGTGGATGGTGCCGCCGTAGGAGCCGGCCAGCGCCGGGTCGGCGGTTTCCGGGGTCGAGAAGAAGGTGTCCAGCTTGGCCGCCAGCTTGTCGCGGCCGCCGTACAGCGCGGCCAGGCCTTCGCCGTCGTGCGCGGCGGTGAACGCGAACGTCCAGCCGTTGGATTCGGTGTAGTCGTAGCCCCACACGCGCGGGTCGTAGGCCTTGGCATCCAGGCGCCAGCTGCCATCGGCCTTGCGGCCCTGGAAGAAACCGGCGGCCGGGTCGAACAGGGTCGAATAGCCGGCCGCGCGATAGCGGAAGTACTCGGCCTCGGTGGTGTAGCGCTCGCGGGCGGCCTTGCTGGTCGCGCGCTTGGCCAGGGCCTCGGCCATGTTGGCGATGCCGAAGTCGTTCAACGCGCCTTCCATCGTCCACGACATGCCTTCATGCACGTCGGCGCTGGCATAGCCGCGGAACGTCGAACGGTCCATGCCCTTGCGGCCGACATGGCGGTCCGGCGGCACCACGGTGGCGTTCTTCAGCGCGGCGGCATAGGCCTCGGCCGGGTCGAAACCACCGATGCCCTTCAGCCATGCATCGGCGAAGGCCACGTCCGAGCTGGTGCCGACCATCAGGTCCGCATAGCCCGGCGAGGACCAGCGCGCGATCCAGCCGCCCGCGCGGTACTGCTCGATGAAGCCCTGCACCAGCTTGCCGGCATCGTCCGGGGTGAACAGCGCATAGGCCGGCCACGTGGTGCGGAAGGTGTCCCAGAAGCCGTTGTTGACGTACACCTGGCCATCGCGCACCGGCGCGAAGCTGCGGGTGGCGCTGCCGTCGGTGTTGTTGTCCTCGGCGCTGGCCTGGCTGGCATAGCGCCAGTCGGGCGCGGCGGCGGTGCCCGCATTCTCGTGGCCGGAATTGGGGTACAGGTACAGGCGGTAGAGGCTGGAATACAGCGTGGTCTTGGCATCGTCGCTGGCATTGCCGATGTCGAAGCGGGCCAGGCGCGCGTCCCAGGCGTCCTGCGCGCGGCCGGCCACGCTGTCGAGCGTGTCGGCGGCGGCGATTTCCAGCTCCAGGTTGTGCCGCGCCTGCTCGACCGAGATCAGCGAGGTGGCGATGCGCATGGTCACCTGGTGGTCGCTGCCGGCGTCGAACTTGATGTAGCCGGTGGGGCGGCCGGTGTCGATGCGGCCGCTGCTGCGCCACGGCTTGTCGAAGCGGGCGACCACGTACATGCGGGTCGCGCCGTTGGACAGCCCGCTGCGGGTGTCGGTGTAGCCGCTGAGGGTCTGCGTGGCCGCATCCAGGGTCAGGCCGCCACGTGCATCGACATTGTCGAACAGCAGGTTGGCATCACCGCCCTCGGGGAAGGCGAAGTGGAACAGTGCGGCATGGTCGGTCGGCGCGATGGACGCGGCGATGCCGTTGTCGAAGCGCACGTCGTAGCGGTACGGCCGCGCGCTTTCATGGCTGCGGTCGAAGGACAGCGCGCGCTTGCCACGGTCGGCCTCGGGCACGCCGCGGCTGGCCGAAGGCATCACCTGGAAGGTCTGGCGGTCGCCCATCCACGGGCTGGGCTGGTGGCTCAGTGCCAGTGCCTGCAGCTGCGGGCGGTTCTTCGCATCGTTCTGCTCGTTCCAGCGGTACAGCCAGTTCAGTGCACCGGCATCGGTCACCGGGGTCCAGAAGTTGAAGCCGTGCGGCACCGCGGTGGCCGGGAAGTTGTTGCCACGCGAGAAGGTGCCGTTGGCCTGGGTGCCGCGGGTGGTCAGCACCCAGTCCGAAACCCGCTGCGGCACGGTGCGCGGCTGCGCATCCAGGCGCACGTCGTCGATCCAGCCGGACACCGGCGCGCCGTCGGCGCTGGCCACCTCCAGTTCGATGGCGACCACGCGGCGGCCGCGCAGCGCCGGCACATCGCCCAGGCGCACCGCCTTGCGTGCCCACTGCTGCGGGTACAGCGTCTTCGATTCGCCCTGCGCGCGTGCGCCCAGCGCGATGCCGTGCTGGTCGCGCGCGCTGCTGGCGGAAACGCGGCTGCCATCGTCCAGGCGCAGGTCCAGCGAGACATGGGTGGAGGCCACGGTGTCCTTGCCGACGATCTCCGGCAGCACCAGCCAGGACAGGGTGGTATCGGCATCGATGGCCAGGTCGGTGCTGAACAGCTCGCGCCGCGCGGTGCCACCGGCGGCCTGGTAGTGCAGGGCGCGCAGGCCGCTGTAGCCGACGTTGGGCTTGGCGGCATAGGGCTCGGCCGGGCCGTTGCCGATCTGCACCTGCAGGGTGCCGCCGGCCTTGTCCGGTGCCGGCTCACCCGCTTCGAACGAGGTCTGCAGGCCCTGCGCCAGTGCGGGCAGGGCGGGGGTGGCGCAGGCCAGGGCGAGGGCAAGCGGAAGCAGGGCGCGGCGCGGATCGGACAGGGTCATGCAGGGTCTCCCGGTAGGGCAGGCGGCTGGCAGAACCCGCGTCGGCACGCACCACGGACAGCATCGCGCCCGCCGCCCAGGGGGCAGTGGAAAGGGGCGATGCCGGTCCGGTGGGGGTCGGGCCATGCGATCGGGTCAGGGTGGGAATCGTCCCGATCCTGCCTCAGCCCGTTGCCCCCTGACAAGTGCAATTAGTTCGATCCAAATCCGGCAAAACCGTTTCATTTCAAATTATTGACAGGTGACCTTGGATCGATTTAAAAGTGCGCAGCTCACCCCCTGTACCGGAATGCCCCGCATGTCCTGATCCGGGCCGGCGCTGTTGCCGCCCCGCTGTTACCCGCCACTGCCGTCCATCCACGACCTTCCCGTCCGCCCCCCACCGGCTGGACCGTCATCCGCCTCTGGAGAGAGCTTGATGAAACCCCGGTTGTTGTCGTTGTTGATGTCGTCGTTGCTGTTGTCGCCGCTTGCCGTACAGGCCCAGTCCGCTCCGCAGGGGGAGGGCGCCGATCCGCCGCGCACCCGCGATCTGGATGCGGTCAAAGTCACCGGCTCGCTCATCCCCCGCGCACAGGTGGAGGGCCCCTCGCCGGTCACCACCATCACCGCCGAGCAGATCCAGGCGCAGGGGTTCACCACCGTGTTCGACGCGCTGCGCTCGCTGCCGGTGTCGAATGGTTCCGTGCAGGATTCGCAGGGCACCGGGTTCTACACCCCGGGCGCCAAGACCATCAGCCTGTTCGGCCTGGATCCCAGCTACACCCTCACGCTCATCAACGGGCGGCCGATCAACAGCTACCCACTGGCGTACAACGGCAACACCAGCATCGCCGACATCGCCAACATCCCGCTGGGCATGGTCGAGCGCATCGACGTGCTCACCGGTGGCCAGTCGTCGGTGTACGGCTCCTCGGCCATTGCCGGCGTGGTCAACATCGTGCTGAAGGACCGCGTGGAAGGCACCCACCTGCGCTACCGCGTCGGCGGCTACAGCCAGGGCGGCGGCTCCAGCCAGCGCTTCAGCGCCAGCAGCGGCCAGACCTTCGGCAACCTCGATATCAGCTACGGGCTGGAATACACCAACCAGAAGGCGATCTACGCCTTCGACCGCAGCCGCATCGACAGCGTCAACGACAACCCGACCGGCCCGCAGGATCCCTCGCGCAGCTTCCTGCGCATGCGCATGGGGCCCAATGCCTACATCGATCCGGGCGCAGCCACCTGCGCGCCCCTGTCGGACCTGTTCGGTGGCAGCACCGTGTACGCGCACCGTGATATTTCCGGCGGCGGCTACTACTGCGGTACCCCCGACAACGTCGGCACCGCCTCGCTGTACAACTCCAGCCAGGACGTCAACGCCACCACCTTCCTGCGCTACCACGTCAGCCCGGATACCGAGCTGTACGCGGACGTCCTGTTCGGCTTCGGCCGGCCGACCTACAGCGGTGGCAGCCCGTTCTGGAACAAGACCTTCTACAACCAGACCAGTGGCCAGTACGAACAGTGGCAGCGCATCTATGCGCCGGAGGAAGTCGGCCTGGATGCCAAGGACCAGCGTGTCTACACGCGCTCTCTGAATGTCACCGCCGGCGTGCGCGGCGTGCTCGGTGGCTTCGACTACGACGTCTACGTCAACCGCTCCAGCACCGATGTCACCCGCAAATCCACGGACTTCCTCGCCCGGAACGGCGTGGACGATTACTACCTGGGGCCGATGCTGGGCATGCAGGATGGCTACGAGGTCTACGCGCCGGACCTGTCGCGCCTGTACCAGCCGATCACCCGTGACCAGTACGACAGCTTCAGCGGCCTCAACCGTGCTGCTTCCAGCGCCTCGCGCACGGCAGTGACGGCGCTGCTGACCGATCGCTCGCTGTTCACCCTGCCGGCCGGCGACGTCGGCTTCGCGCTGATCGCGCAGGGCCAGCGCGAGAAGTTCTTCAACCAGTCGGCCGATCCGAATGCGGGCGTGCTGTTCCGCGGGCAGACCGCCGGCACGTCGGCGCAGGGCCAGCGTGACCTGTACGCGCTGGGTGCAGAACTGCAGGTGCCGATCTTCGATACGTTCAGCGCCAACCTGTCCGGCCGCTACGACAAGTACGCCCTGCAGGGCGGCGGTGGCAACGGCAAGGCCACCTGGAAGCTGGGCCTGGAATACCGGCCGATCGAATCGCTGCTGCTGCGCGGCAGCTATGCCACCGCGTTCCGCTCGCCGGACATGTTCTACCTGTTCTCGCGCGAAAGCAGTGGCTACACCACCAACACCGATCTCTACCAATGCCGGCAGGCCGGCTACACCTCCGACAACTTCGACGAGTGCGACCAGTCCGGCCTCTCGGTGCTGTCTTCCAGCACCGGCAACCGCGACCTGAAGGACATCACCGCGCGCACCTTCACCTATGGCGTGGTGTGGTCGACGCTGGACAATGCCCTGACGATGTCGGTGGACTACAACTCGGTGGTCATCGAGAACGAAGTGCGCATCCTCGGTACCGACAGCATCCTCGACACCGAGGCCAACTGCCGGTTGGGGGTCTCGGAAAACGGGCAGACCCAGTTCGACATCACGTCGCCCACCTGCCAGCAGGTGCTGGGCCAGGTGCAGCGCAAGCCGGCCACCGATCCGCTCAACCCGAACGGCGTGGACAAGGTGTTCTCCTATCCGATCAACATCGCCAGCCAGCGCCAGAACGGCGTGCAGGCGGCGCTGGACTATCGCTGGAACACGCAGTCGGTGGGTGACTTCGCGGTCAATGCCGGTTACTACCGGCCGCTCAAGCACACCACCCAGGACAAGGAAGGCGACCCGGTCTACGACCAGTTGTGCTGCGCCAATTCCAACGAACTGCAGTACCGCGCCACGCTGGGGGTGAACTGGAAGCGCGGGCCGTTCACCGCCAGCGCCTTCGGCATACGCAATGCGCCCTCCTGGGACAGCCGCGGCGAGCAGCGCAACATCGGCCCGTGGACCACCTGGAACGCCACCGTCGGTTACCGCATCAACGATCTGGCCAGCCTGCTGCTGACGGTCAACAACCTGACCGACGAGATGCCGCCGATCGACCGCAGCAACGGCAACTGGCCGTACTACGACCAGGGCATCTACAACGCCTTCGGCCGTTCGGCCTTCCTGGAACTGTCGCTGGACTTCCAGTAAGCCGGTGCGCCTGGACCCCGGGGCCGGCCAGCGGCTGGCCCCGGCAGGCGCCTGCGGCGGGGGCAAAGGGCAGGGGGCGGCCGGGGTGCCGCCCCAAGGTGCTAGAATCGCAGGCCTCGCAATCCGTTCATCGACACCCGCCATGAGCCATACCGCCACCGCGCCCGCCAACGCCGAAAAGCGCTACACCGTGCACCGCAGCGACCTGCCGCTGAGCTGCCCGACCCCGGAAATGGCGCTGTGGAACTCGCATCCGCGCGTGTACCTGCCGATCGAAGACGAGCCCAATGGCGAAGCGCAGTGCCCGTACTGCGGTTCCACCTTCGTGCTGGCCGACTAAGCAGGCCCGTTGATGCGCCGACTGACCGTGGTGCAGTTGCTGCCGGCGCTGCACTCCGGTGGCGTCGAGCGCTCGACCCTGGAAATCGCTGCGGCCCTGGCCGCCGCCGGCCATCGCGCGCTGGTGGTGTCCGCCGGTGGCCGCCTGGTGCAGCCGCTGCTGGACAGCGGGGCCGAGCACCTCACCCTTGATATCGGCCGCAAATCGCTGCTGACCCTGCGCCACCTGCCCACCCTGCGGCGGTTGTTCGCCGAGGTCGGCGCGGACATCGTGCATGCACGTTCGCGCCTGCCGGCGTGGCTGGGCCTGTACGCGATCCGGGCGATGCCCGCCGCGCAGCGCCCGCACTGGGTGACCACCGTGCATGGGTTGAATTCGCCCAGCCGCTACAGCGCGGTCATGACCAGCGGCGAGCGCGTCATCTGCGTGTCCAGCACGGTGCGCGACTACGTGCGCCAGCATTATCCGACGGTGCCGGAACAGGCCCTGCAGGTCATTCCGCGCGGCGTCGATGCCAGCCAGTTCCCGCGCGTGGCCCGTGCCGACCGCCGGCCGCGGCTGGCGCTGGCCGCCGAGTACCCCTGGCTGGCCCAGGTCGACGGCCCGCTGCTGCTGCTGCCGGGCCGCGGCACCCGCCTGAAAGGCCATGCGCATGCCCTGCAGCTGCTGGCCGGCGTGCGCGCTGCCGGCGTACCGGCGCAGCTGTGGATGCTGGGTACCGATGAGCCCGGGCGCGAAGCCTACGTGGCCGAGCTGCGCCGCCAGGCGGCCGCGCTGGGCGTGGCCGAGGCGGTGCAGATCACACCCCCGACCGCGCGGATCGCCCAGGCCTACGCCGCCAGCGATCTGGTGCTGCAGCTGTCGGACAAGCCCGAAGCCTTCGGCCGTACCGTGGTCGAGGCGCTGTCGGTCGGACGCCCGGTGCTGGGCTGGGACCATGGCGGCGTGGGCGAACTGCTGCAGCAGCTGCAGCCGGCCGGCGCGGTGCCGCTGGGCGATGCCCAGGCGCTGGGTGAACGTGCGCTGGCCCTGCTGGCACAGCCGCCGTCCTTGCCGAGCCGTATCCCGTTTACCCTGCAGGCCATGCAGCGCGACACCCTCCGTCTCTATGCCGACCTTGCAGGCTGACGCCGCCCCCATCGCGGGTGACGCGCGCGCCGGGCGCTGGGCGCCGTGGTGGGTGCTGGCCTATGTGGCCCTGTGGCCGTTGCCGGGCATCGCTGAAACCGTGCTCGGTCTCGGCGCGGTGTACGCCGCGGTGCGCATGGTCATGCGCCGCCTGCAGCGGCGGCCGCACCTGCTGACGCCGGCCGCGTGGGCACTGACCTCGATCCTGTTCCTCGGTTACTGGCTGCCGCAGGCATTCTCGGCGTTCGATGCGATCGACCCCGCCGCCTCGTGGACCAAGGCTGCCGCCGGCCTGCGCTACCTGCCCTTCATGTGGCTGGTGGCGATCGCCGTGGCCACGCCGCAGCGGCGGCGCCTGATCTTCGGTGGCCTGGCGCTGATCACCGCGCTGTGGACGCTGGATGCGCTGGTACAGGCGGTGGCGGGCACCAGCCCATGGTTCTGGTCGCTGCAGCAGCTCAAGCTGGCTGTCAGCGGCCATGCCCTGTGCCCGGCCGAGGAGATGGTGCTGGCCGACCGCCTCAGCGGTCCGCTGGGGCCGTGCAACCTCAAGTTCGGCCAGGTTCTGGCCAGCCTCTCGCCGTTCCTGCTGCTGCCGGCCGCGCGCCGCTTCGGTACGCCGGGCTGGCTGCTGGCCGGCGCGGCGCTGGCCATCGTGCTGCTGCTGGCGGGTTCGCGCGCGTCCTGGATCACCTTCGCCGTCATCGTCGCCTACAGCGGCGTGCGCCAGCTCGGCTGGAAGCGGCTGGGCCTGCTGGCGCTGTCCGGCGTGCTGGCGTCGGCAGCGCTGACCGCCAGCGTGCCGCAGCTGCGCGAGCGCGTGACGCGTACCGCGATGGCCTGGGATGGCGGCACCGATGGCGTTGACCAGGCGTTGTCCGGGCGCGCCCGCATCTGGAGCGCGGCCGGCTGCATGATTGCCGGGCACCCCATCAACGGCGTCGGCGCACGCGGCTTCCGCGATGCCTACCCGCAGTGCGTGGACGAGCAGGGGCCGGCGGTATGGGGTGCCGAACCGGCGCTGCACGCGCACCAGATCGTGCTGGAAATCCTCGCCGAAACCGGCGTGCTCGGCCTGCTGCTGTGGCTGGCTGCCGTTGCCCAGGCCTGGCGTGCCTGGCGCTTCGCACCGCCGGCGGCACGCGAGCGCGCACGCCCGGCGATGCTGGCGCTGGCCGCCACGGTATTCCCGCTCAACACGCACCTGGCGTTCTATTCCGCGTTCTGGGGCGGGGTGACCGTGCTGCTGGCCGCGCTGTTCGTCGGCACCCTGCTGGCCCGCGAACCGGACGACGTACCAAAGGCCGCGTGATCGCGCATCCACGCATGGCGTGGATCTACTGCGATTGCCGGATGGGCATCCACGCATGGCGTGGATCTACTGTGATTGCCGGATGGGCATCCACGCATGGCGTGGATCTACTGCGATTGTCGGATGGGCATCCACGCACGGCGTGGATCTACTGCGATTGTCGGATGGGCATCCACGCATGGCGTGGATCTACTGCGATTGTCGGATGGGCATCCACGCATGGCGTGGATCTACTGGATATATCCGCGCGTGGCGTGGATCTGCCGCGGGCGTTGCAGTAGATCCACGCCATGCGTGGATGGAGCTTTCCCGACACCAATACGGGCACGCCTCCAATACCGGTGCTCGCGCGTCTGCTGCACGCTGGGGTCATGGCCAGCCCCCGACTCCGCTACGGCCGTTACTCCAGCACGGGTAACGTGTATCTGTTGACCACGACCACCCTCGGCCGTGAACCGTTCTTCGCCGATGCCGCCAACGTCGCGGTGCTGGTCGACGCCCTGCGCTTCGTCGAGCGCGCCGGTATCAGCCACAGCCTCGCCTGGGTGGTGATGCCCGACCACCTGCACTGGTTGATGGAGCTGCAGACGGGCACCCTGGCCGAATGCATGTCGCTGCTCAAATCCCGCAGCAGCCGTCTGCTGAACCAGCAGCTGGGCCGGCGCGGCGCACTCTGGCAGCACGGGTACCACGACCACGCGGTGCGCAGTGACGAGTCATTGCACGAGAAGGCGATGTACATCATGGCCAATCCGGTACGGGCCGGGTTGGCCTGCATGGTGGGCGAATACCCCTACGCGTGGTGCCGGTGGCCGCTGTAAAACGGTGGTGTCGGCTGGACATCATCCACGCATGGCGTGGATCTACTGGGCGACGTACATCCTGGCCAACCCGGCCCGCGCAGGATTGTTGTAGATCCACGCCATGCGTGGATGGCGCGGTGACGGGCGCGGCCGGACATCATCCACGCATGGCGTGGATCTACTGGGCGACGTACATCCTGGCCAACCCGGCCCGCGCAGGAGTGTTGTAGATCCACGCCATGCGTGGATGGCGCAGTGACGGGTGCGGCTGGACATCCCCGGTCCGCGCGGGATTGTTGTAGATCCACGCCATGCGTGGATGGCGCGGTGACGGGCGCGGCTGGACATCATCCACGCATGGCGTGGATCTACTTGTAGAAATCGCTGCGGCCGCCCGGCTGGCGCTTGAAGCGCCGGTGGATCCACAGGTACTGGTCCGGGGCCTCGCGCACCATCTGCTCGATGGCCTGGTTGACCCGCGTGGTATCGGCTTCCACGTCCTCGCTGGGGAAGTTCTCCAGCGGCGCGCCGATCTTCAGGAAGTACTTCCCGCCCTCGCGGCGGTGGAAGTAGGGGATCACCGCGCAGCCGGTCATCCGCGCCAGCTGGTGGGTGGCGGTGATGGTAGCGGCGGTATGGCCGAAGAACGGCACGAACACGGTGTCCTTGCCGCGCATGTCCTGGTCCGGTGCGTACCACAGGAAACCGCCCTTCTTCAGGTGGCGCACGGTGGCGCGGATATCCTCGTTGGCGTACATCGCCTTGGCATAGCGCAGCCGGCCGAACTTCACCGCCCACTCGTACACCGGGTTCTTGTGCTTGCGGTACATGCCCGACAGGTCGACGTGGTCGCACAGCAGGCGGCCGCACATCTCCAGGGTCATGAAGTGGCCCGACACCAGCAGCACGCCGCGGCCTTCGGCCTGCATCTGCTTGAGGTGTTCCAGGCCCTCGATCTGTACCTGCGGGCGGATGCTGTCGATGCTGCCCCACCACGAACGCGCGCATTCGAAGATGCCCACGCCGAGGGCGTCGAAGCTGTCGCGCACCAGCCGGTTGCGCCAGGCCTCGTCCTTCTCGGGGAAGCACAGCTTGAGGTTGACCTCGGCGGCACGGCGGCGGCTGCCAAGCGTGCGCCAGGTGATCCAGCCGACGCCGCGGCCGAGCGCGCGCTGCAGCATCCAGGGCAGCCGGGCGATGCCGAACGCGGCGAACATGGCCGCGAACATCGGCCAGTTGCGGGGATCGGCCAGGGACGGGCGGACGGCGGTAGAGGCATCGGACATGCCGCCATTCTACCAACCCCGCCGCGTGTCTTTCCCGGGGGGCTCCCGTATCCTTGCTGCATGCGTAAAGACCCTGTCGAATGGATCCTGCGCGGCCTGTATTCGGCCGTGCTCTACATCCTGCTGCCGATCACCGTGTACCACCTGGTGTGGCGCGGCTTCCGGGTCCGTGAATACTTCCGGCGCTGGGATGAACGCTATGCGTCCTACCCGCAGCCGACCGGCCAGCCGCGGGTCTGGCTGCACGCGGTCTCGGTGGGCGAGGTCAACGCCGCCGCGCCGCTGGTCAACGCCCTGCGCGAGCAGCGCCCGGACATCCGCTGGGTCATCACCACCATCACCCCGACCGGTTCGGAACGGGTGCGCGCGCTGTGGGGCGACGCGCTGGACCACGTCTACCTGCCGTACGACGTGCCGGGCAGCGTCAACCGCTTCCTCGGCCACTTCCAGCCCAGCCTGGCCCTGATCCTGGAAACCGAACTGTGGCCGAACATGCTGTTCGGCTGCCGTGACCGCCGCATCCCGGTCTACATCCTCAACGCCCGCCTGTCGGCCCGTTCGCTGCGTGGCTACCGGGTGCTGGCCGCCCTCATCCGCCGCGCGCTGCGCACGGTCACCTGCGTGGCCGCACAGTCGGATGACGATGCCGCGCGCTTCGTGCAGCTGGGCGCGGCGCCGGAGCAGGTGCAGGCGCTGGGCAACCTGAAGTTCGACATCACCACGCCGGACGTGCGGCCGTTCGTGGCCCAGTTCCACGCGAAGGTGCCGGCCACGCGGCCGGTGTGGATCGCGGCCAGCACCCACGATGGCGAAGAGCAGGCGGTGATCGACCTGCACCGGCGCCTGCGCGAGCGCCATCCGGACCTGCTGCTGCTGTGGGCGCCGCGCCATCCCGAGCGCTTCCCCAAGGTCGAAGCGCTGGCCCGCGAGCAGGGCTGGAGCGTGGCCACGCGCCGTGCACAGCAATGGCCGGGGGCCAGCACCGAGGTGTTCATCATCGACACGCTGGGCGAACTGATGCCGTTCTACGGCTGCGCGCAGGTCGCCTTCGTCGGCGGCAGCCTGCAGGCCATCGGCGGGCACAACCTGCTGGAACCGGCGGCGATGGGCACGGCCGCGGTCACCGGCCCGCACCTGCACAACTTCGCCGAGATTTCCCGGCGCATGCGCGAGGCCGGGGCGCTGCTGATCGGCGAGGACGTGCAGGCGGTGGGCGACCTGCTGCAACACCTGCTTGATGATGCGCAGGCCCGCGAGGACATGGCGCGGGCCGGCTGCACCCTGGTGAGCAACGGGCGTGGCGCCCTGCAGCGCACGCTCGCGCTGGTCGCCCCGCACCTGCCGCCACCGCGCGACTGAGGCGAGGGCGGGGTGCCGCACAGGCACTGTCGCGTTCAACAATTTCAAGCCTGCTTGATGACGTCCGCACTGTCGTAGCCGGGCCGCCAGGTGCTGCCTCGCGTGCGTGCCATCACAACGCAGCACACGTTCGGCCGATTCTGATTCCGTCTCGTTGTCCGGGCTGCCAGCCTGATGTCGACCACGCTTGGGCGGCATCAAGGGAGCTTGTGATGAAGGACGACAGCGGTGCCGATCCGGGCAGCGGACGCGCGGCATTCGACCGGTTGGGCAGCGACCACCTGCTGGTGCTGGCGCTGACCCTGCTGATCGGTGGCAGCGTGATCGCGCTGGTCGGGCAGAACACCGCGGCACGGGCTGGGCCGGCCATCGTCCTGAGCCTGCTGCTGGCCGCCGCAGGTACGGCGCCGCTGCTGTTCTGCCTGCGCGAAGTGATGCGCCGCATGCCCGGTGGGGCCGGGCTGCCGGCAGCGCTGCTGGACGTGTGCGGGCCGCGGCCTGCAGCCGTCCTGCTGGGCCTGCTGCTGCTGGATCTGCTGGCCACCCTGGCCGGCGCCGCGCAGTCGGGTGCCCACCACCTGTACGCGACCGTCAGTGCGCTGGGCCAGCCGCCGCAGCGCTGGCTGCCGATGCCGCTGGCAGCGGCGCTGGGGCTGTTGCCGGTGGGCGTGGCGGCCATGCTGCGCCCGCGCCGGGCGGTACGGCTGGCCTGCGTGCTGCTGGGTGTGAAGTTGGGCGTGGGCCTGCTGCTGGTCCTGCTGGCCGCACGCTACGTGCACTACGGCAACTGGGTGCCGTGGATGCCGTCATCGACCGGGCCACAGCGGTTCGGGCTGGGCGGCGTGGTGGCCGCGGCCGTGCCCCTGCTGGGGGTGTTTGCCAGCGCCGGGCTGCTGCTGGGCATGGCCCCAAGGGTGCAACAGCCCCATCGGCAGCTGACCCGGGTGGGCGGCGGCGCGGTCCTGGTCGCGATGCTGATGCTGATGGGCCTGGCGGCACTGCAGTCGGGCCTGGTGGAGTTCGCCGCGCTGGACAGCACGCGGCCGCTGTCGGTGGCCGTGCAAGGCGTGCCGCACCTGCAGTGGATGTTGCCGCTGCTGCCGCTGGCGGGCTGGGCCGGGCTGGTGGCGCTGCAGGTGGTGGTGCTGCTGATGATGATGGACCTGCTGCCGGCGCTGTGGCGGCGATCGGGTGGCGGTCCTGATGATCGCGATCCGGGCCGGGTGACGCTGGCCTTCGGGGTGGCGGCGCTGGCCATGCTGCTGGTGCCGTGGCTGCCTGAGCGCGAGGTGCTGCCACCGGGCTTCGGCGCGCTGCCGGTGCTGGCGGTGCTGTGCCTGGGCCTGCTGCGCCCGTACCCACAGGTGCCACCGCGTCACGTGGCGATGATCCGCGTGCTGGCGCCGTTGGCGGCGTTGTTGTGCCTGGCACCGCTGGCCCGGCAGATCCTGGCCTGGCTGGGGTAGGGGCGGGATCGCGCACGGCAGCCACGCATGGCGTGGCTCTACTGCATTCAGCGCCTCCCTCCAGTGGATGCACGCGCAGCCGGTAGATCCACGCCATGCGTGGATGCACACGCACCCGGTAGATCCACGCCATGCGTGGATGCACGCGCAGCCGGTGGATCCACGCCATGCGTGGATGCACGCGCACCCGGTAGATCCACGCCATGCGTGGATGCACACGCACCCGGTAGATCCACGCCATGCGTGGATGCACGCGCAGCCGGTAGATCCACGCCGTGCGTGGATGCACATCTCGTGACCCGCACCCACAAGAAAGCCACCCTCGCGGGTGGCTTCTCCGTTCTACCGGAAGGCGACGGCTCAGTTCGTGGTCGTCGCCGGGTTGCCGGCATCCTGGGTCAGCAGGCGGTTGATGTCCTGCAGTTCCGCCACATCCAGCGCACCCAGCGACTGGCTCAGCAGCAGGCGATTCTGCAGGAAGGTGTAGCGGGCGTTGGCGTAGTCCAGCTGCGCCGAGAACAGGATGCGCTGGTTCTGGATCACGTCCAGCACGGTACGGGTACCCACTTCCAGGCCGACCTGCGATGCGTCATACGCGCTCTGTGCCGAGACCACCGCCAGGCGGCGGGCTTCCACTTCGCTGATGCCCTGCACCAGGGTCTGGTAGGCATTGCGGGTGTTGCGGTCCAGCGCACGCTTCTGCTGCTCGTAACCGTCCTGGGCGATGTCACGCTGGGCCAGCGCCTGGCGCACGCCGGACTGGGTGGCACCACCGGAGAAGATCGGCACGCTCAGGGTCAGGCCGATGCTGTTGGTGCGTGCATCCGGGGACAGCGAGCCGGCACCGGTGCTGTCGCCCCAGGTTGCGCTCTTGCCCCAGCTGCCGCCCAGCGACAGGGTCGGATAGTGGCCGCCACGGGCCGCCTGCACGCCGGCTTCAGCCGCGCTGACCTTCAGTTCCTGCGCCTTCAGTGCCGGGTTC
Source organism: Stenotrophomonas sp. PFBMAA-4 (assembly GCF_030053215.1). Classification (NCBI taxonomy): domain Bacteria; kingdom Pseudomonadati; phylum Pseudomonadota; class Gammaproteobacteria; order Lysobacterales; family Lysobacteraceae; genus Stenotrophomonas; species Stenotrophomonas sp. PFBMAA-4. The sequence continues at coordinate 79,324 of NZ_JASGBW010000017.1, forward strand.
TGGCTGGTCGCCTGCTGCACCAGTTCACTGATGTTGCCGCGGTTGGCCGGCACTTCCGGACGGAAGTCGGCCGGCAGGCCCTTCAGGTTCATCACCGGCTGGCCGGTCAGTTCGGTCAGGGCCTGGTAGTTGTCGGCCAGGGTGTTCTGCGCAACGATGGTGTTGGCGCGCGCCTGGTCGTACTGGGCACGCGCTTCGTGCACGTCGGTGATCGGCGCCAGGCCCACTTCCAGGCGCTTGTCGGCGAAGTCGAACTGCTTCTTCGCGGCCGCTTCATTGGTCTGTGCGGCGTTGAGCGATTCGATCGCCACCAGCACATTGAAGTAGGCCGCCGAGGTGCGCACGATCAGGCTGTCGTTGGCCGAATCGAGGGTGAAATCCGCCGCCTTGCTCAGCTCGCGCTGCGAGCGCAGGTTGCTGATCTGCGTCCAGTTGAACAGCGTCTGGCTGCCATCGATCGTGTAGTTGCGGCGCTTGCTGGTGACCGAACCGGAGTTGGCATCGGCATTGGCTTCGCTACGCGAACGGTTCAGCGAGGCCGTGCCGTTGATCTGCGGCAGCAGCGCGGCACGCGCCTGCACGGCGCCTTCCTTGTCGTACAGCCGGGTCGATTCGGCGGCCGACAGTTGCGGATCGCCATTGCGTGCCATTTCGTAGACCTGCAGCAGGTCGGCGGCATGGGCGGACAACGGCAGCAGGGCAGTGGCCAGCGCAACAGCGAGGGATCGGCGGATCATTGCGGCTTCCTTGGACTCAGAGGTGGAACTGGGGGGCCGGGGCGGCACCACGCAGGTAATCGATATCGGTTTCAAACAGCGATTCGGTGCTGCCATCGGCCTTGACCAGCAGGGCTTCCATCGCCGGCGAGCGGCCATGGATCACGAACAGGCGACCGCCCGGACGCAGCCACGAGGCGAACTGTGACGGCACGACGTCAACCGCGCCAGTGACACAGATCACGTCAAAACGGCGTTCGGTCTGCCAGGCCAGCGCATCGGCCACTTCGACGCGGACGTTGGTGCCCAGGCCGGAAGCGTCCAGGCGGGCGCGCGCGGCGGCGGCCAGTTCCGGGTCGATTTCCAGGCTCAGCACGTCGCGCGCCAGCGCGCCGATGCAGGCAGCCAGGAAGCCGCTGCCGGTGCCGATTTCCAGCACTTCGTCACCCGGCTGCAGATCCAGTGCCTGCAGGGTACGGCCCTCGATGACCGGCTTCATCATCTTCTGGCCATTGCCGATCGGCAGTTCAACGTCGGCATAGGCCAGCGCCCGGTGCGCGTCGGCGACAAAGGCCTCGCGCGGCAGGCGGGCGAGGACGTCGAGCACCTTGATGTCCAGCACGTCCCAGGGACGGATCTGCTGTTCCACCATCAGTTCGCGGGCGTGGGCGTAATCAATCGTCATGAGGTTCAAATCCAGCGCAGTGGGCCGGCCATTTTACCGGTGCCGGAGGCCGGCGGCGCGCCCAGAGCATCAGCTTTCGGGCGGCCGGGGTCGCAGTGCCGGAAGTCATCGCGACCTCCGGTTCGTTCAGTTTGGTGCTTCAGGCGCTTCCAGGCCCTCGCGGCGCATAGGCGCGCAGGAAGAAATCGACGCTGTCGGGCACGTGGCTGGAAGCATCGCACTGCCCCGGTGACAGCGGCATGCCGCACATCCGGTTCATATGCACTTCGCCCTTGATGAGGGTCAGGAACTGCTGGCCCGCCAGCCGGCAATCGGGGATTTCCAGCTCGCCGCGCGCGGTGCGCGAACGCAGGAAATCGGCCAGCGCCTCGCAGGTACGCTCCGGGCCGGCCTGCCAGAACAGTTCGCGCAGCCGTTCGTCGGTTTCCGGGGCCATCATCACCCGCTGCACCGAGATCGCCGCGTCGGAGGTGATCATCTCGAAGAAGGCCTGGCCGATGCCCAGCAACTGGTCGCGCAGCGGGCCTTCGGCATCGGCCACGAACAGCGCGTCCGGCAGCATCTCCATGCACTTGGACTGCACAGCTTCGGTGAAAAGCGTCTCTTTATCGCCAAAATGGCTATAAACGGTCAGCTTCGACACGCCCGCCTGGGCGGCGATGCTGTCCATGCTCACGCCGGTATAGCCCTGCTCGACGAACAGGGTCTTGGCTGCTTCGAGGATCGCCGCGCGCTTGCCGAGGTCCTTCGGACGCCCGGGTCCGGCGGCCTTGGCAGCAGGCTTGGCCGACGCTTTGCGGGAAGTGGGAGAACTCATTGGCGTAATACTAGACCAACCGGTTCGATATTTATACTATACCGGCCAGTTTACTAAATTGGGGCCTGCGCTCGTGCCGGCTCCCCCGCGTTTGAACCCTGCGTTTTCAGGACGTTGACCGATGAAGAGCGTGCGCTGGCTGGGCGGTATGGTGTGGGTGGTGGCGCTGGCCGCCTGTTCGGGGCCGGAGCAGGCGCCGCAGGCGGCGGTGCCGGTGCTGGTGGTGCATCCGGGCGAGCAGGCCGGGCAGGGCGCGGCGTCATTCCCGGGCACGATCCGTGCACGCCAGGAAAGCCCGCTGTCCTTCCGCGTGGGCGGCAACCTGGTCAAGCGCCACGTCGATGCCGGCCAGCGGGTGAAGCAGGGCGACGTGCTGGCCGAGCTGGACGTGGCCGACTTCGCGCTGCAGGCGCGCGCCTCGCAGGCGCAGCTGGCCGCGGCCGAAGCCGACCTTGCACGTACCCGCGATGACCTCAAGCGCTACCAGGTGCTGGCCGACCAGCAACTGGTGAGCCGCTCGCAGCTGGACCAGCAGAGTGCTGCGTTCAAGGCGGCGCAGGGCCAGGCCAACGCGGCCCGTGCCAACCTCGATGTGCTGCGCAACCAGGCGGGCTATGCCCAGCTGCGCGCGCCGGCCGACGGCGTGATCGCCAGCCGCGAGGCCGAGGCCGGGCAGGTGGTGTCGGCCGGCCAGACCATCTTCAACCTGGCTGCCGATGGCGCCCGCGAAGTGCTGATCGACCTGCCCGAAGCGACCTTCCGCGACTACGCCGTGGGCCAGCCGGTACAGGTGGAACTGTGGAACCGGCCGGGTCAGCGCCTGCCGGGCACGATCCGCGAGATTGCCGCCGCCGCCGATCCGCAGGCCCGCACCTATGCCACCCGGGTCAGCCTGGCCGCTGACGCGCTGGCCGATGTCGAACTGGGGCAGAGCGCGCGGGTGTTCAGCAGCGCCGGCCGCCCGGGCACGCTGCAGTTGCCACTGGCCGCCCTGCAGCGCGGTGCCAACGGCGCTTCCAGCGTATGGGTGGTGGACCCGTCCAACAGCACCCTGAAGCAGGTGGCCGTGACCACCGGTGCCTATGGCAGCGACAGCGTGCCGGTGCTGTCCGGCGTCGGTGCCGGTGACTGGGTGGTGGCCGCCGGTGGCCACCTGCTGCGCGCCGGCCAGCCGGTCACCGCGGTGGACCGGCAGAACCGCCCGGTGCTGAAGCCGGCCACGCCGGCCGCTGCGCCGAAGGCCAAGGAGTAAGCCGGTGCGCCGCTTCAATCTTTCCGAGTGGGCGCTGGCCAATCGCCCGCTGGTGCTGTTTGCCATGCTCGCCTTCGCGGTGATCGGCGCATGGTCGTACAAGCACCTGGGCCAGTCCGAAGATCCGCCGTTCACCTTCAAGGCGATGGTGATCCGCACGCAGTGGCCCGGTGCCACCGCCGAGCAGGTGTCGCGCCAGGTGACCGAGCCGATCGAGAAGGCGCTGATGAACACCGGCGAATACGAGTTCATCCGCTCGTACTCGCGTCCGGGCGAATCGCAGGTGATCTTCATGGCGCGCGACAGCCTGCGCTCCAAGCAGATCCCGGACCTGTGGTACCAGGTGCGCAAGCGCGTGGGCGACATCCGCGCGACGCTGCCCCGCGAGATCGTCGGCCCGTTCTACAACGATGAGTTCGGTGATACCTACGGCAACATCTATGCCCTGACCGGCAAGGGCTTTGACTATGCGGTGATGCGTGATTACGCCGACCGCATCCAGCTGGAACTGCAGCGCGTGCCCGATGTCGGCAAGATCGACCTGGTCGGCCTGCAGGACGAGAAGGTGTGGATCGAGCTGTCCAACACCCGCCTGGCCACGCTGGGCCTGTCGATGCAGCAGGTGCAGCAGGCGCTGGCCGACCAGAACGCGATTGCCGGCACCAGCTTCTTTGAAACGCCGACCGACCGCGTGCAGCTGCGCGTGACCGGCCAGTTCGACAGCATCGAGGCGATCCGCCAGTTCCCGGTGCGTGCCGGCGAGCGCACCGTGCACCTGGGCGACATTGCCGAGGTCAAGCGTGGCTTCGCCGATCCAGCCTCGCCGAAGATGCGCTTCATGGGTGAGGAAGCCATCGGCCTGGCCGTGGCGATGAAGGACGGCGGCGACATCCTCAAGCTGGGTGCGAACCTGGATGCGGAGTTCGAGCGCCTGCAGAAGACCCTGCCCACCGGCATGCAGCTGCGCAAGGTGTCCGACCAGCCGCAGGCGGTGGAAGAATCCGTCGGCGAGTTCGTGCAGGTGCTGACCGAAGCGGTGGTCATCGTGCTGCTGGTCAGCTTCTTCTCGCTGGGCCTGCGTACCGGCCTGGTGGTGGGCGTGACCATTCCGCTGGTGCTGGCGATGACCTTCTTCGTCATGCACTACTTCGGCATCGGCCTGCACAAGATTTCGCTGGGCGCGCTGGTGCTGGCCCTGGGCCTGCTGGTGGACGATGCGATCATCGCGGTGGAGATGATGGCCACCAAGATGGAGCAGGGCTTTGACCGCCTGCGCGCAGCCAGCTTCGCCTGGGAATCGACCGCGTTCCCGATGCTGACCGGTACCCTGATCACTGCGGCCGGCTTCCTGCCGATCGCCACGGCGGCGTCGAGCACGGGCGAGTACACCCGTTCGCTGTTCCAGGTGGTGACCATCGCGCTGGTGGTGTCGTGGATCGCCGCGGTGCTGTTCATCCCGTACCTGGGCGACAAGATGCTGCCGGACCTGTTCAACCCGCAGCCGCCGAAGCCGGGCAGCCTGTCCGCGCGCTGGCTGGCCCGGCGCCGGCAGTGGGCCGACCGCTACCCGGCGCTGGCCAACCTGCTGCGCCCGGCCGAGCACGGCCATGACCATGATCCGTACCAGCGGCCGTTCTACCAGCGCTTCCGCCGCTTCCTCGATGCGTGCCTGCGCCATCGCTGGTGGGTGATTGCCGCGACCATCGGCCTGTTCGTGTTCTCGCTGATGATGTTCCGCTTCGTGCCGCAGCAGTTCTTCCCCGATTCGACCCGGCCGGAACTGATGGTCGACATCGAACTGGCCGAAGGTGCCTCGCTGCGCTCGACCCAGGCCCAGGCCGAGAAGCTGGAAAAGCTGCTGCACGGCCGCGAGGACATCGCCAACTACGTGTCCTACGTGGGCACCGGCTCGCCGCGCTTCTACCTGCCGCTGGACCAGCAGCTGCCGGCGACCAACTTCGCCCAGTTCGTGGTGCTGGCCAAGGACACCCATGCCCGCGAAACCGCGCGCGACTGGCTGATGAAGGAGGTCATCCCGCAGTTCCCGGACGTGCAGATGCGCGTGACCCGCCTGGAAAACGGCCCGCCTGTGGGCTACCCGGTGCAGATGCGCGTGTCCGGCGAGCACATCGAGCAGGTGCAGGCCATCGCGCGCCAGGTCGAGGCCAAGGTGCGCGAGAACCCGCACGTCATCAACGTCAACCTGGACTGGAGCGAGCCGAGCAAGGTGGTGCGCCTGGTGATCGACCAGGAGCGTGCACGCGCGCTGGGCGTGAGCAGTGCGCAGGTCAGCCAGTTCCTGGCCAGTTCGCTGGCCGGGCAGTCGGTGAGCGTGTACCGCGAAGGCAACCGCCAGATCGAGATGCTGCTGCGCGGCCCGGCCGACGAGCGTGACCAGCTGGAGCTGCTGTCCAGCCTGGCCATGCCCACCGCCAACGGTGGCAGCATCACGCTGTCCCAGGTGGCCACGATGGAGTATGGCTTCGAGGACGGCATCATCTGGCACCGCAACCGCCTGCCGACGGTGACCGTGCGCGCCGACATCGGCGATGGCATGCAGCCGCTGGACGTGGTGCAGCAGATCCTGCCGACGCTGGATGGCATCCGTGCGCAGCTGCCCAGCGGCTACCTGCTGGAAACCGGCGGCACGGTGGAGGATTCGGCACGTGGCCAGGATTCGATCAAGGCCGGCATGCCGCTGTTCCTGATCGTGGTGGCGACCTTGCTGATGCTGCAGCTGCGCAGCTTCTCGCGGGCGGCGATGGTGCTGGTGACCGCGCCGCTGGGCATCATCGGCGCGACCCTGTTCCTGCTGCTGTTCCGCGCGCCGTTCGGCTTCGTGGCGCTGCTGGGCACGATCGCGCTGGCCGGCATGATCATGCGCAACTCGGTGATCCTGATCGACCAGATCCAGCAGGACATCGATGCCGGGCATGACCGCTGGCATTCGATCATCGACGCCACGGTGCGGCGTTTCCGCCCGATCGTGCTGACCGCGCTGGCAGCAGTGCTGGCGATGATCCCGCTGTCACGCAGCGCGTTCTACGGCTCGATGGCGATCTCGATCATGGGCGGCCTGATTGTCGGCACCGTGCTGACGCTGGTGTTCCTGCCGGCGCTGTATGCCGCGTGGTTCCGGGTCAAGCCGGGTGAGTAGAGTCGAGCTTGCTCGACTGCCGTTATCGGGGTCGGATCCCTTTCCCGCAGGGGAAGGGCTCTGACCCCATCCACGACCCCATCCACGCATGGCGTGGATCTACTGGGGCATCCACGCATGGCGTGGATCTACTGCATCCACGCGTGGCGTGGATCTACTGCATCCACGCGTGGCGTGGATCTACTGGGGCATCCACGCATGGCGTGGATCTACTGCATCCACGCGTGGCGTGGATCTACTGCATCCACGCATGGCGTGGATCTACTGCATCCACGCGTGGCGTGGATCTACTGCATCCACGCATGGCGTGGATCTACTGCATCCACGCATGGCGTGGATCTACTGCATCCACGCATGGCGTGGATCTACTGGGGCATCCACGCATGGCGTGGACCTACAGTAGAGCCACCCCATGGGTGGCTGCACCGGCAGGGGTCAATACAACCCCTGCGCCAGCATCGCGTCGGCGACCTTCACGAAGCCGGCGATGTTGGCGCCGTCCACATAGTTGACGCTGCCGTCCGCGCGCTTGCCGTGGCGCACGCAGCTGGCGTGGATGTCCTTCATGATCGCGTGCAGGCGCTCGTCCACGTCGGCGTGGTGCCAGGACAGCCGCTGCGCGTTCTGGCTCATCTCCAGACCCGACGTCGCCACACCACCGGCATTGCTGGCCTTGCCCGGTGCGTACAGCGTGCCGGCCTGAAGGAACACATCCACCGCTTCCAGCGTGGAGGGCATGTTGGCGCCCTCGGCCACGCACTGCACGCCGTTGTGCACGAGCGTGCGGGCGTCATCCTCATCCAGCTCGTTCTGGGTGGCGCAGGGCAGGGCGATGTCGGCCGGCACATGCCAGGGGCGCTTGCCGGCGAGAAACTCGAAGCGGGTATCAGCGGCCAGTTCCTGCAGGCGGCCGCGACGCTCGTTCTTCAGTGCCATCAGCTCCTGCAGGGCCTGTTCGTCGAAGCCGTCGCGTGCGTACAGCGTGCCGCCCGAATCGGAGAAGGTCAGCACCTTCGCGCCCAGCTCGATCGCCTTCTGCGCGGCGTACTGGGCGACGTTGCCCGTGCCCGACACCAGCACGCGTGCGCCGTGGGTTTCGCGGCGGGCGTGGTGCAGCATCTGTTCGACGAAGTAGACCGTGCCGTAGCCGGTCGCCTCCGGGCGCATCAGGCTGCCGCCATAGGACAGGCCCTTGCCGGTGAACACGCAGGCGGCATCGTTGCTCAGCTTCTTCATCATGCCGGCCATGTAGCCGACCTCACGCGCACCCACGCCGATGTCACCGGCGGGCACGTCGGTGTCCGGGCCCAGGTGTCGATGCAGTTCCAGCATCAGCGCCTGGCAGAAGCGCATCACTTCGGCGTCGCTGCGGCCCTTGGGGTCGAAGTCCGAACCGCCCTTGCCGCCGCCCATCGGCAGCGTGGTGAGGGCGTTCTTGAAGGTCTGTTCGAACGCCAGGAACTTCAGGATCGACAGGTTCACCGACGGGTGGAAGCGCATGCCGCCCTTGAACGGGCCGATGGCCGAGCTGTGCTGCACGCGCCAGGCGCGGTTCACATGGGCCTGGCCGGCGTCATCGCTCCAGGCCACGCGGAACTGGATCAGCCGCTCCGGTTCCACCAGGCGTTCCAGCAGGCCCTGCTGCAGGTAGCGCGGATTGTCCTGCAGGAACGGCCACAGGCTGTGGACCACTTCCTTCACCGCCTGCAGGAACTCGGGCTGGTGCGGGTCACGGCGGGCAACGTCGGCGAGGAACTCGTCGGGGGAACGGTGCTTCAAAGACATTCCTTGGATTGAGGCCTGTGCGGGGCGGCGGCTGCGCGGTCGGCATGGAGGTTGCATCAGCCGAGCATGGCTCGGCTCTACAGTAGAGCCACCCCATGGGTGGCTACTCCAGACATCACTTCAGCTTGGCGAGCACTGCGTCGGTGGCGGCAGCGGTGCTGACCGCCTGGCCCTTGGCCGCGAGGTCGGCGGTGAACACGCCGTCATCCAGCACCGCATGCACGGCGGCTTCCACCGCAGCGGCTTCGGCTTCCAGGCCCAGCGAGTGGCGCAGCAGCATCGCCGCGCTGAAGATCGTCGCGTAGGGATTGGCGATGCCCTTGCCGGCGATGTCCGGCGCCGAACCATGGATCGGTTCGTAGATGCCCACCGCGCCCGGTTCGCCCAGCGAAGCCGACGGCAGCAGGCCCAGCGAACCGGCCAGCATCGAGGCTTCGTCGGTGAGGATGTCGCCGAACATGTTCTCGGTGACGATCACATCGTACTCGCGCGGCTTGGCCAGCAGGTGCATGGCCATCGAGTCGACCAGCTGGTGTTCCAGCGCCACGTCCGGGAATTCCTCGCGGCCGATGCGCGCGGCCACGTCACGCCACAGGCGCGAGGTCTCCAGCACGTTGGCCTTGTCCACCGAGGTGACCTTGCCGCGGCGCTGCTGGGCCAGGCGGAAGGCGCTGCGCAGCACGCGCTCGATCTCGGCCACGGTATAGCGGCACAGGTCGCTGGCACTGTCGGCGTCGCGGGTCTTGTCGCCGAAGTAGATGCCGCCGGTCAGCTCGCGCACGACTACGAAGTCCACGCCCTGCAGCAGCTCGGCCTTGATCGGCGAGGCGTGCAGTGCGGCTTCATGGGTGCGCACCGGGCGCAGGTTGGCGTACAGGCCCAGCGCCTTGCGGATCGCCAGCAGGCCCTGTTCCGGGCGCACCTTGGCATTCGGGTCGGACCACTTCGGGCCACCCACCGCACCCAGCAGCACCGCGTTGGCGGCCTGGCAGGCGGCCAGGGTGGCGGCCGGCAGCGGTTCGCCGTGGCGGTCGATGGCGATGCCACCGATGTCGTGCTCACTGAAGGAGAAGCTGTGGTTGAAGCGTTCGGCGACGGCCTTCAGGACGGCAACCGCAGCGGCGGCCACTTCCGGGCCGATGCCATCACCGGGCAGGACAACAATTTCAGCGTGCATGCTCACTCTCGTAACGTTCGATTTCAGGGACACGGCCCAACAGATACCCCAACTGGTCGACACCTTCCAGCAGGCAGGTCTGCGAGAAGCCATCCAGCGGGAAGGAATAGACGCGGCCGTCGGGCGTGCGCAGCTCGCGCGCGGCGACGTCGATGGTCAGTTCATCGTCCGGGCGCTGCATCAGCGCCTGCACGTCAGCCTCGTCCAGCACGATCGGCAGCAGGCCGTTCTTCAGCGAGTTGCCGCGGAAGATGTCGGCGATCTCGCTGCTGACGATGGCAAGCAGGCCCAGGTCGGTCAGCGCCCACGGCGCATGTTCGCGCGAGGAGCCACAGCCGAAGTTGCGGCCGGCCAGCAGGATGCTGCGGCCGGCGTTGTGCGGCTGGTTGAAGGCGAAGTCGGCCACCGGCGAGCCGTCGGCCTGCCAGCGCCAGTCGTTGAAGGCGTTGCGGCCCAGGCCGGCGCGTTCGGTGGTGGACAGGAACCGCGCCGGAATGATCTGGTCGGTGTCGATGTTGGTCTGCGCCAGCACCACGCTGGACGAGGTCAGGGTACGGAAACCGGCCATCACGCCACCTCCTGTGCGAACAGTTCGCGGGTGTCGGCCACCTGGCCCTTCACCGCCGCCCACGCTGCGCTCATCGGCGAGGCCAGCAGGGTGCGCGACCCGGGGCCCTGGCGGCCCTCGAAGTTGCGGTTGCTGGTGCTCACGGCCAGCTGGCCGGGGGCGACCAGGTCACCGTTCATGGCGATGCACATCGAGCAGCCCGGCTCGCGCCATTCGGCACCGGCCGCGCGCACGATCTCATGGATGCCTTCGGCCTCGGCCTGGCGCTTGACGATCTCCGAGCCCGGCACCACCAGCATGCGCACGCCCTCGGCAACATGGCGGCCAAGCAGCACCTGCGCCACTTCTCGCATGTCGCTCAGGCGGCCGTTGGTGCACGAGCCGACGAACACCACGTCCACCGGGGTCCCGGCCAGGGCCTTGCCGGCCTGGAAGTGCATGTAGTCCAGGCCCTTCTGTGCGGCGGCATCGTTGGCGGCCGGAATGGGCGTGTCCACGGCGATGGCGGTGCCCGGGTGGGTGCCCCAGGTCAGGGTCGGGCGGATGTCGGCGGCATCGATGCGCACTTCGCTGTCGAAGCGTGCGCCTTCATCACTGCGCAGCTGCTGCCAGCGCGCCACCGCGGCGTCGAAGTCGGCGCCCTTGGGGCCGCGCGGGGTAGCGGCCACGAAGTCGAAGGTGACCTGGTCCGGGGCGACCATGCCGGCACGCGCACCGGCTTCGATCGACATGTTGCACAGGGTCATGCGCTGTTCCATGTCCATCGCTTCGATGGTGCTGCCGCGGAACTCGATGACGTGGCCGGTGCCACCGTTGACGCCGATCACGCCGATGATGTGCAGGACCACGTCCTTGGCGCCGACGCCGGGCGCCAGCGGGCCATCAACGGTGATCGCGAAGGTCTTGGCCTTGCGCTGCAGCAGGCACTGGGTGGCCAGCACGTGACCGACTTCGCTGGTGCCGATGCCGAAGGCCAGCGAACCGAATGCACCGTGGGTGGAGGTGTGGCTGTCACCGCAGACGATGGTCATGCCGGGCTGGGTGAAACCCTGCTCGGGGGCGATGACGTGGACGATGCCGCGGTTGTCCGAAGCCATGTCGAACAGTTCGATGCCGTACTCGGCGCAGTTGCGCGCCAGGGTGGCGACCTGCGCTTCGGAGGCGGCGCTGGCGTAGGGCAGCTTGCCGTCGGCACCGGCCGGCAGGGTCGGGGTGGAGTGGTCCATCGTTGCCTTGGTGCGATCCGGGCGGCGCGGCGCCAGGCCGCGCGCACGCAGCTCGGTGAAGGCCTGCGGCGAGGTGACCTCGTGGATCAGGTGCAGGTCGATGTACAGCCCGGCGGGGGCGCTGTCGGATTCGGGAACCACCACGTGGGCGTCCCACAGTTTGTCGTACAGGGTGCGGGGTGCGGAAGTCATGCGTATGCCTGGCAGAAGTACGAAAGAACGAACATCAATAAAGAAAGCGGAACGGTCAAGTCAGCGGCGGCGGGCGAGTACGCGCAGGCGCACATAGTCGGCCAGCGGCTGCCCGGCTGCGTTGCGCGGCAGGTCGTCGAGCAGGGCCGCAGCCGCTTCGCGCACCGTGCTGCGGGCAGCGGGCGGCAGGTCGTCCAGCAGCGGCGCGGCGAACACCCGCAACCAGCCGGCGACGCCGGTGGGCAGCGCGGTCGGGCGCGGCGTGGTTTCGATCAGCTGCACCTGGAAGCCATGCTGGCGCAGGCGGTCGGCGTAGGCATCGGCGGTGGGGAAATACCACTGAAACGCACTGGCGCCGTGGCCGTGGGCCACGCGTGCCGCCTGCACCGCAGCGATGATCGTGGCCACGTTGCCATGGCCGCCGAACTCGGCGACGAAGCGGCCACCGGGACGCAGGGCACGGCGCACGCCTTCCAGCACGCGGTCCGGGTTGCCCATCCAATGCAGCGCGGCATTGCTGAACACCGCATCGAACTCGGCGTTGAAGGTCAGCGCGTGGCCATCCATCACCTGCGCATCGACGCCACGCGCGCGGGCGGCATTGACCAGTTCCGGCGAGGCATCCACGCCGTGGATGCGTGCACCGCTCAGGGCCAGCTCGGTGCTGAGCACGCCATCGCCACAGCCCAGGTCGAGGATGCGTTCACCGGTGCGCGGGTCGAGCAGGCGCGACACCGCACCGCCGAGCAGCGGCACGAAACCGGCATCGATCGCATAGTCCTGGGCGTTCCACTGCTGGCCGGCGGCCGTGGTGGCGGTGTCGAAGGCGCTCATGTCAGGTTCCTCAGGCAGTGGCGGCGGTCGGGGTTTCGGTGCTGCTGGTAGCCGCCTGGCGCTGGCGCAGCAGGCGGTTGGCCACGTCCAGCCAGGCCAGCGCGGAGGCTTCGATGATGTCCTTGCTGGTGCCGGTGCCGTCGTACTCCACGCCTTCGTGGCGCACGCTCAGGTTGGCTTCGCCGCGTGCATCGGCGCCGATGCCGACGCTGTGCACCTGGTAGCTGTCCAGCTGCAGCTGCACGCCGGTGGCCGAGGACAGCGCGCCGAACAGGGCGTCGACCGGGCCGTCGCCCTGCGCGGTTTCGGCCACGCGGTTGCCTTCCGGGTCGGACAGTTCAACCAGGGCGTTGGCGCGGCTGCCGACGTCGCTGATGGTCATCGAGGCCAGGCGGTAGCCCTGGTTGTTGGCGCCGCCCTGCATCAAGGTCTGCAGGTCGGCATCGGTGACCACGCGCTGCTGCTCGCACATCGCCTTGAACTGCTCGAAGACCAGCTTCAGTTCGTCTTCTTCCAGCCAGAAGCCCAGCGCACGCAGGCGCGATTCGACGGCGGCGCGGCCACTGTGGCGGCCCAGCACCATCTGCGAATCCTCCCAGCCCACGTCTTCCGGGCGCATGATTTCGTAGGTGCCGCGGTGGCGCAGCATGCCGTGCTGGTGGATGCCCGATTCATGGGCGAAGGCATTGGCACCCACAATCGCCTTGTTGCGCTGGACCGGCATGCCGACCAGGCGCTGCAGCAGCTGCGAGGTGCCGACGATGCGCGGGGTGTTGATCGCGGTGTCCTGCTCGTAGAAGGCCTGGCGCACCTTCAGCACCATGGCGATTTCTTCCAGCGAGCAGTTGCCGGCGCGTTCGCCGATGCCGTTGATGGTGCACTCGACCTGGCGCGCGCCACCCTCGACGGCCGCCAGCGAGTTGGCCACGGCCAGGCCCAGGTCGTTGTGGCAGTGCGCGCTGAAGATCACGTTGGCCGCGTTCGGCACGTCGGCCACGCCGGCGATGACCTGCTGGAACATCGCGCGGATTTCTTCCGGCGTGGTGAAGCCGACGGTGTCGGGCAGGTTGATGGTGGTGGCACCGGCCGCGATTGCCGCGCGCGAAACCTCGATCAGGTAGTCCAGCTCGGTACGGGTGGCATCCTCGGCCGAGAACTCGACATCGTCCACATAGGTGCGGGCCAGGGTGACGTGCTTGCGTACCGATTCCAGTACCTGTTCGCGGGTCATGCGCAGCTTGTGCTCGCGGTGCAGCGGGCTGGTCGACAGGAACAGGTGCAGGCGCGGGTTGGCTGCGGCTTCCAGTGCGCGTGCGGAGGTTTCGATGTCGGCCTGCAGGCAGCGCGACAGCACCGCCAGGGTCAGGCCGGGGCGGCGCAGCTCACGGCCGATCAGGGCCATCGCTTCGCGGTCGGACTGCGAGCTGGCCGGGAAGCCGGTCTCGATGATGTCCACGCCCAGTTCGTCCAGCGCACGCGCCATCACCAGCTTCTGCGGCGGGCTCATGCTGCAGCCGGGGGACTGCTCGCCGTCACGCAGGGTGGTGTCGAAGATGCGGATGCGCGGGGTGGTAATTCGTTCGATGGTGGTCACAGGGAAATCTCCTCGACAGCGGGCGCGACGGCTTGCAGGTTGGAAGGGGAAGAGGTGGGGGAGGCGGGGGTGCTGGCCTTGCTGGGCGAGCGAGGGGTTTCACTGCGGCGCCGGCGCGGTTTGCGCGGCGGCCGGGGGCGGATGTCGGTGAGCAGGCCGGCCAGTACGCCGGCATCGATGTTGCCGCCGGAGACCACCGCGCACTTGCGGCGGCCGGCCACGCGGCGGCCCGCGGCCAGGGCCAGCGCGCCTGCGCCCTCGGCGATGATGTGTTCTTCCAGCGCCAGGCGGACCAGGGTCTCGCGCAGCTCGGCTTCGCGCACGATCACCACGTCGTCCAGCAGCGAGGCACACAGGCGGCGGGTCAGGTAGCCCGGCACCTTCACCCGCACGCCGTCGGCCAGCGACGGCACCGGTGCGATCTCGTTGACATCACCGTGGATCGCGCGGGCCATCGAATCGACGCCCTCGACCTGCGCACCGATGATGCGCACGCCCTGCGATTTCAGCGCCAGCGCCACGCCGGAGGCCAGGCCGCCGCCGCCGATCGGCACGATCACCACATCCGGCGCGTGCGGCGCCAGCTCGATGCCGACCGTGCCCTGGCCGGCGATCACGTCGGCATCGTCAAAGGCGGACAGGAAGCGGTAGCCGTGGCGCTGCGCCAGCTCGACGGCAAAGGCGAAGGCCTCGTCATAGCTGTTGCCGTGCTGGCGCACGGTGGCGCCCCAGTGGGCAACGCCGGCGATCTTGGTCGCCGGTGCGCCGTGCGGCATCACGGTGATGGCCGGCACGTCCAGGCGGTAGGCGGCCCAGGCCACGCCCTGGGCGTGGTTGCCGGCCGAGGCGCAGATCACCGGGCGGGTGTCGCCGCGTTCACGGCCTGCCAGCAGGGCGTTCAATGCGCCGCGCACCTTGTAGGAACCGGTGCGCTGCAGGTTCTCCAGCTTCAGCCAGGTGCCGAAGCGCTCGGCATGGTGCAGCGGGGTGGGCGGCAGGAAGCGGCGCAGGCGGGCCTGCGCAGCCAGGACGTCGGCGACGCTTACGTCGCCGACATCGCTTTCCTTGCTGGCATCAGCGGCCGGCATGGGCCACCAGCGGGGAGACCGCCGCGTGCGGGCACGGGCGACGAAGAAGACGCCTCCGTGCCGGCACCGTGGTCGATACGGTACGGGTGTTCATCATGCAGCTCCTTCCATGGGTGTCAGCTGTACCGACACGCAGTCGTAGATTTTTTCCATCTGCCGGCACAGCGTTTCCGGCGGCCGCTGGCCATCGACCACCAGCTGCAGGTGCCAGCGTCCGTCATCGGCGGCCACCGGCGCGCCGCTGATCGCGCGCGGGGCGAAACCGCGGCGTTCGGCCATGCCGATCACGCGCAGCAGCGCGCCTTCGGCCGGGTGCAGCACCAGGTCAAGCCGGTATTGCATTGGGGGTCTCCTGGCGGACGTGGGCAGGGTTGCTTTCCAGCATGGTGCTGTTGGCAGTGTTGGGCGGCACCAGTGGCCATACGTTGGCACGCGCGTCGATGGCCACGTGCAGCAGGGCCGGGCCGGGCTCGGCCAGCAGTGCAGCCAGGCCGCCTTCCACGTCGTCGCGGTTGTCGATGCGGGTGGCCGCAATGCCGAACACCTTGGCCAGGGCCACGAAGTCCGGGTTGTCGGACAGGTCGATCTCGCTGTAACGCTCGGCGAAGAACAGTTCCTGCCACTGCCGCACCATGCCCAGCGAACTGTTGTCCAGCAGCACGATCTTCACCGGCAGGCGGCAGCGGGCGATGGTGGCCAGCTCCTGCACATTCATCATGAAGCTGCCATCGCCGGACACCAGCACCACGGTGCGGTCGGGGCAGGCGAGCTGCGCGCCCATCGCCGCCGGCAGGCCGAAGCCCATGGTGCCCAGCGCGCCACTGGTCAGGTGGTTGCGCGGGTGGTTGAAGCGGCAATGCTGGGCCACCCACATCTGGTGCTGGCCGACATCGCAGGCGATGACCGCATCGGCCGGCGCCACTTCGCTCAGCCGCTTCAGCAGCGCCGGGGCATAGATGTGCTGGCCGGGTGCGTCGTAGCGGGCGGCGAAGCGGTCGCGGTGCTGGGCACAGCGCTTGCGCCATGCGTCCTGGTGGGCCTTAGGGGAGGGGAAGGCCGCACGCAGGGCGCGGATGGCATGGCTGACATTGCCCGGCACCGCGACATCGGCGCTGCGCAGCTTGGAGATCTCGTAAGCGTCGGCGTCGATGTGGACCACGCGGGCAAACGGGGCGAACTCGGCCAGCTTGCCGGTGGCACGGTCATCGAAGCGCGCACCCAGCACCAGCAGCAGGTCGCTTTCCTGCACGGCCATGTTGGCCGCGCGGGTGCCGTGCATGCCCAGCATGCCCAGCGACTGCGGATGCTGCGGGGGCAGCGCGCCCAGACCACGCAGGGTCATCACGGTGGGGATGGCGCTGGCCTCGACGAAGTCGCGCAGATCCTGCACGGCTTCGCCCAGGGCAATGCCACCGCCGGCGTAGACGACAGGCTTTTCGGCCGCCGCCAGTGCTGCGATGGCTTCAGCGATCGCTGCATCGGCCGCCGCAGCGGGCGGTTCGACACTGGCCGGCACGTGCGCCGGCAGGTGGCTGGCATCGGCCAGCTGCACGTCCTTGGGCAGGTCGATCAGGACCGGGCCGGGGCGGCCCTCGCGGGCGATGCGGAAGGCATCGGCAACCACGCGCGGCAGGTCGTCGACGCTGCGCACCAGCCAGCTGTGCTTGACGATGGGCAGGGTCAGGCCGAACACATCCAGTTCCTGGAAGGCATCGGTACCCAGCAGCGGGGTGCCGACCTGGCCGGTGATGCAGACCATCGGCACCGAGTCCAGCATCGCATCAGCGATGCCGGTGACCAGGTTCGACGCGCCGGGGCCGGAAGTGGCCACGCAGACGCCGACCTGGCCGCTGGCGCGGGCGAAGCCATTGGCCGCCAGCGCCGCACCCTGTTCGTGGCGCACCAGGATGTGCTTCAGCGACGAATCCACCAGCGCGTCGTAGAACGGCATGATGGTGCCGCCGGGGTAGCCGAACAGCGTACGGACGCCCTCGGCCTCCAGCGCCTGGGTCAGCCAGCGCGCGCCGTTGGGCGGCGCGCTGCGGTGTGTGGGAGAGTTCATGGGGGAACCTTGCAAAGCGGGTGGGGGAGGCCGCGTGGTTACGCGGCCTGTCCTTGCAACCAGACCATCTTGGCGCGCAGTTCCTTGCCTACCTTCTCGATCGGATGCTCCAGGTCGGCCTGCTTGTACTTGTTGTAGTTCGGCAGGCCCGCTTCGTACTCGGCCACCCAGTTCTTGGTGAAGGTGCCGTCCTGGATGTCCTTCAGGACTTCCTTCATGCGCTCCTTGGTGCCGGCGTCGATCACGCGCGGGCCGCTGACGTAGTCGCCGTACTGGGCGGTCTCGGAGACGAATTCCAGCATGCGCGAGATGCCGCCTTCGTAGAACAGGTCCACGATCAGCTTCAGTTCGTGCAGCACTTCGTAGTAGGCGATTTCCGGCTGGTAGCCGGCTTCCACCAGGGTCTCGAAGCCGGCCTGCACCAGTGCCGAGGCACCGCCGCACAGCACCGCCTGTTCGCCGAACAGATCGGTTTCGGTTTCTTCCTTGAAGGTGGTCTGGATCAGGTTGGCGCGGGCGCCGCCCAGGCCGGCCGCATAGGCCTTTGCATGCTGTTCGGCATTGCCGCTGACGTCCTGGTGGATCGCCCAGATGCACGGCACGCCGCGGCCGATTTCATACTCGCGGCGGACCAGCGCGCCCGGGCCCTTCGGCGCCACCAGCACCACGTCCAGGTCGGCACGCGGTTCGATCATGCCGTAATGCACGTTCAGGCCGTGGGCGAACAGCAGGCAGGCACCCTGCTTCATGTTCGGCGCCAGCACCTCGTTGTACAGCTTCTTCTGCACCATGTCCGGGGTCAGCACGGCGACCAGGTCAGCGTCTTTCACCGCATCAGCCGGTGCCACCACGTTGAAGCCATCGGCCTGGGCCTTGGCTTCGGTCGGGCCGCCCGGACGCAGGCCTACCACCACGTCGAAGCCGGATTCGCGCAGGTTCAGTGCGTGGGCGCGGCCCTGGCTGCCGTAGCCGATGACGGCGATCTTGGTCTGGGGCAGTTCGTTGGTGCTCATGGGGGAGGTTCCTTGCGTGGGAAGAAAAAAGACGGCCGGCAGTCGAAGCGACGTACCGGCCGGTCAGGGGAAAACGGTGGGGGAGGCGCCGTGCGTCGCACGGGCACAGCCACCACGAGGCGTCGTGGCGTGGCAGGTCCGGGTTTTGCAGTGGGCGGTGTTCATGGTGGTTGCGTCTGAAACCAGGTCTTGAAATGAAAAAACCCGCACCGGGGCGGGTGCGGGTTTTTGTCGAGTTCCGGTGTGTCTGTTGCTTACACGCTGGCTCGTCCCGCACCTGTTGGTTGGGTAATAAGTACGAGCACGAGAATCGAACGCAGCGAGGCGGCGCCGGTGTCGGCGGCTTCAACGTGGGTTCGCGGTGGCGTGGTGTGGTGCAACATGTGATCGAGAGAAACATGGGCGATTCGGCAGTGTCAACCCTGGCAACGGATATTTTTTTGGTTTCCGCTGCATCCGGCGCAATCGCTTGTGGCACAAGGATGGTTTCCAGCGAAAGTGTTTCGGTGAACCGGAATTCACTCTTTTCATGGGGTTTTTTGCGCGGGAATAAGGGTCTTTCACCGCTGCGCTCGCCGGGCACGGCCCGGCGCTACCGCATCCCGTGCAGGTAGCGCCGGGCCATGCCCGGTGGATTGCCGCTGCCTTCCATGACCTCTGCCCGATACCGCGTGAAGGCCGCAACGGCGAAGATCGGGGGACCACCCTTCCATCGGAACCCGACCGTGTCCCGACGCCTTGCCCGTTCCCTGCTTGCCGCCGCCCTGCTGGCGACCCTGCCGCCCCTGGCTTCCGCCGCCGATCGCATCACCGGCCACACCTTCGCCACCCGCTCGGAGGTGATCGCCCCGCATGCCATGGCCGCGACCTCGCAGCCGCTGGCCACCCAGGTCGCGCTGGACGTGATGAAGGCCGGTGGCTCGGCCGTCGATGCCGCCATCGCCGCCAACGCCACCCTGGGCCTGATGGAGCCGACCGGCAACGGCGTCGGCGGTGACCTGTTCGCCATCGTCTGGGATCCGAAGACCCAGAAGCTGTACGGCTACAACGGCTCGGGCCGCTCGCCGAAGTCGCTGACCCTGGCCGAGTTCCAGCGTCGCGGCCTGAAGGACATCCCCGCCACCGGCCCGCTGCCGGTGTCGGTACCCGGCGCGGTCGATGGCTGGTTTGCCCTGCACGAGCGCTTCGGCCGCAAGCCGATGGCCGACAACCTGGCCCCGGCCATCCGCTATGCCCGCGAGGGGCACCCGGTGGCCGAGGTCATCGCCTACTACTGGGACCGTTCGGTACCGAAGCTCTCGCAGTACCCCGGCTTCAAGGAGCAGTTCACGATCAATGGCCACGCCCCGCGCAAGGGCGAGATGTGGAAGAACCCGAACCTGGCCAACACCCTGCAGCAGATTGCCGACGGCGGCCGCGATGCCTTCTACAAGGGCGCCATCGCCCACACCATCGGCGACTACTTCAAGGCCAACGGCGGCTACCTGAGCTACCAGGACATGGCCGACCACCATGGCGAGTGGGTTGAACCGGTCAGCAGCAACTACCGTGGCTATGACGTGTGGGAGCTGCCGCCGAACAGCCAGGGCATCGCCGCGCTGCAGATCCTCAACGTACTGGAAGGCTACGATTTCTCGAAGATTCCGTTCGGCTCGCCCGAGCACGTGCACCTGTTCGTCGAAGCCAAGAAGCTGGCCTTCGCCGACCGCGCGCGCTTCTACGCCGACATGGCCTTCCAGCCGGCACCGGTGCAGAAACTGATTTCCAAGGACTACGCCGCCCAGCGCCGCGCGTTGATCTCGATGGACAAGGCGCTGAAGGAAGTGCAGCCGGGCACGCCCAAGCAGCTGGAAGAGGGCGACACGATCTACATGACCGTGGCCGACGCCGACGGCATGATGGTGTCGCTGATCCAGTCCAACTACCGCGGCATGGGCAGCGGCATGGCACCGCCGGGGCTGGGTTTCATCCTGCAGGACCGCGGCGAGATGTTCGTGCTGCAGAAGAACCACCCCAATGGCTACGCACCGGGCAAGCGCCCGTTCCAGACCATCATCCCGGGCTTCATCACCAAGGACGGCAAGCCCTACGCCAGCTTCGGCGTGATGGGTGGCGCGATGCAGCCGCAGGGCCACGCGCAGATCGTGATGAACCTGGTGGACTTCGGCATGAACCTGCAGGAAGCCGGCGATGCGCCGCGCATCCAGCACGAGGGATCGACCGAACCGACCGGGCAGGCGACGGCGATGAGTGACGGTGGCGAAGTGAACCTGGAAACCGGCTTCCCGTACGAGACGGTGCGCGCGCTGATGCGCAAGGGGCATCGCATCGTGTTTGCCGACGGCCCGTATGGCGGCTACCAGGCGATCATGCGTGATCCGGAGAGCGGGGTGTACTACGGCGCTTCGGAGAGCCGCAAGGATGGGCAGGCGGCGGGGTACTGAGGTTTCCGGCCAACGGGCTGAGCCCCCTCTGCGGTGGTGGTGGTTTCAGGGATGCTTGGCTTGGCCGGGCGGGTGGATTGTCTGGGGGACGCCGTAAATACGTCCATGTAGGCTCGGTCGCCGCATCCATGCGGCTCACGCCCCCAGCCAACCCACCCGCCCGGCCACGGACAGTTTCCGTGGCCGCCGCAGAAAAAGAAAAAAGAAGAGCAAAGGCAAAAGCAACGGCCACAGCCGCGCGCTTTGGGTTGGGGTCGGATCCGTTTTCCGCAGGAAAACGCATCCGACCCCTTCTTGTTTTCCGATACACCTCATCCACGCATGGCGTGGAGAACCAACCGTCACCGGGAAACTGTCGGGGGGGGGGCGGGGGGGGTGGGCAGGACCGTTGGCGCCATGGATGGCGCCATCGAGCCCCCATGGACGGGTTGTGGTGGTCTAATCAACTTGGACACTCGATAGGATCAATTTCGAGGATCGAGATAACCCATGGCAAAACAGATCA